>RPRK01000010.1 GCA_003818495.1 Burkholderiales bacterium | reverse complement strand
TCTCGCGCACGGTCCGCGACGAGGCCGAGCAGCGCGGCCTGCGGGTGTTCGACGCGACCTGCCCGCTGGTCACCAAGGTCCACGTCGAGGTCTCGAAGATGCGGCGCGAGGGGCGCGAGGTGGTGATGATCGGCCACGCCGGCCATCCGGAGGTCGAGGGCACGATGGGCCAGGCCGACGACGGCATCCATCTCGTCGAGACCGCCGAGGACGTCGAGGGGCTGCGGGTCGCCGACTCCCAGCGGCTCGCCTACGTCACCCAGACGACGCTGTCGGTCGACGATTGCCGCGTGGTGATCGAGGCGCTCAAGCGCCGCTTCCCGGCCATCGCCGAGCCGAAGAAGCAGGACATCTGCTACGCGACCCAGAACCGCCAGGACGCCGTCAAGTTCATGGCGCCGCAGTGCGATCTGGTGCTGGTCGTCGGCAGCCCGAGCAGCTCGAACAGCAACCGGCTGCGCGAGGTGGCCGAGAAGATGGGCTGCGAGGCCCGCCTGATCGGTTCGGCGGCCGAACTCGATCCGGCCTGGCTGACCGGCCGGCGCCGCATCGGCGTGACCGCGGGCGCATCGGCCCCCGAACTGCTGGTCCAGGCCCTGGTGGCGCGCCTGCGCGAGCTCGGCGTCAATCGAGTGCAGGCGCTCGAGGGCATCGAGGAGCATGTGCAGTTCCCGCTGCCCAAGGGACTCTCGGGCACCTGAGCCGGGCGCCCGGGGGGCCCGGAGGCGGGCGCTGCGCACCGGCCGTGCGGCGGCCGTGGCCGGCCGGCGAGCCGGCAGGGCCGTCACGGGGCGCGGGAGGCCTCGCGATACTCCGGTGCCATGGGCCGCGGCACGACGCACGCCCCCTCGTGATCATCGGAGAAGGCGATGCACCGACCGATTCGCGCGCTTGCGGCGCTTGCTGCCGCGGCGTTGCCCTGGACCGTTCAGGCCCAGGCGTCAGGCGACTGGATCCATGACGCGCAGAAGAGCTTCTACGCGGCGACCGTCAACGACAGCGGCAATGTCTTCGGGCAGTGGTGCGATCCGCAGGACCGCAGCTGCACGTACCTCGTCGCGTTCACGGCCTCGTGCCGGGACGGCGCACGCTATCCCGCGGTGGCCAACGGCGAGGGCGGCGCCGACGCGGTCACGCTGGTCTGCCGCGGTGCGCTCGACGGCCGCAATGCCGAAGGCCGTCCGCTGTTCCGGTACGCGTTCGAGAATTTCGATCAGATCGACACCCTGGTGCGAGGCTCGAAGCGGATCGGCATTGCGTTCCCGATCGACGGCGATGCCTTCCGGGTCCTGCGCTTCTCCCTCGCCGGCTCGCAGACCGCGATCGGCGCGATGCGCGGCGCCATCGAGCGCGGGGGGCGTCAGAACACCCGCGACCTTCGGCTCTAGCGCCGGCTCCGGAAAAGCAGAACGGCCCGCGAGGGGCCGTTCGTGCCATGGATCCTGGTGCTGATGAGAGGAGTCGAACCTCCGACCTACTGATTACGAATCAGTTGCTCTACCAACTGAGCTACATCAGCGTGCGTCGGTTCCACGGCCATCGCCGCTTCTCCGAGCAGAGCCTTTCATCATAGCACGGGCGACCCTGCCGAGGGTGCGCCGCCCGGGCCGCGGGAGGTGCCGTGCGCCCGCAGGAACGTATCGACCGTCGGCCAGCGCAGACGGACGCGCAACTCGCGGCGCAGGCGACGGTTGTCCAGCCGGCGCGACTCCGACATGAAGCTCCAGAGCACCGGGGAGACCGCAGCACGGAGCGTCTCGCGGCTCAGGCGGGGAGGGCGCGGCAGGTCGAACGCCTTCGCGACCGCATCGAAGTACTGCCCCATCTTCATCGTCGTGTCGTCGACGGCGTGCACCGTGCGCTGCGAACGGCCGCGCCACATCGTGACGGATGCGATGCGGGCGAGGTCGTCGGCATGGATGTGGTTGGTATGGACGTCGTCCGCGTCCAGCAGGGCCGGCGTGCCCCGCTGCAGCCGCTCGATCGGCAGGCGCTCGGCCGCGTAGATGCCCGGCACGCGCAGCACCGTGACGCGGATCGCACCGGTGGCGGCCCGCCGCCGCAGCCGGCGCTCGGCGGCCACGCGCCGGACCGCGCGATCGTTGCGCGGGGCCACCGCGCGGGTCTCGTCGAAGGACGCACCGCCGCAGTCGCCATAGACGCCGGTGGTGCTGAAGTAGACCCAGATGCGCGCCGCATGCAGTGCCGCGAGTGCCCGCCGGGTGCGCGGATCGTCGCGTCCCTCTCCAGGCGGCGGGGCGCTGTGGAGCACGCGGGGCGCCAGGCCAGCCAGCCGGCGCAGGGTGCGACGGTCGTCGAGGTCGGCTCGGATCGGCACCGCACCGGCGGCCCGCACCGCATCGGCGGCCTCTGCGCGCCGCACGACGCCGATGACGCGCATGCGATGCGCCTGGGCGCGCGCGAATCGCAGTCCGACGTCGCCGCAGCCGAGCACGAGCACCGCCGGTCGCCGGAAGCGCCGCGGCAGTGAGCGATAATGCGGCCTTCGCGTCCCCATCCGGCGATTCTACGAGATGACATTCACCGTCACCGTCATGCCCAGCGGCAAGCAGTTCGCGGTCGAGCCCGACGAGACCGTGCTCGAGGCCGGTCTGAGGCAAGGCGTCGTGCTTCCGTACGGCTGCAAGAACGGCGCCTGCGGCTCCTGCAGGTCGAAGGTCGTCGAAGGCTCGATCCACCAGGGGCCTCACCAGCCGGCCGCCCTGAAGCCGGAAGACGCCGAGCGCGGGTTCGCGCTGCTGTGCTGCGCGAAGGCGACGGGCGATCTGACGATCGAGGCCCGGGTGATCGCGGCGGCCGGCGACGTGCCGATCCGCAAGATGCCCTGCCGGGTCGCGTCGATCGAGCGCGCGGCTCCGGACGTGGTCGTCGTGCGCCTGCAGCTGCCGGCCAACGAACGCCTGCAGTACCTGGCCGGGCAGTACGTCGAACTGATCCTCAAGGACGGGACGCGCCGCAGCTACTCCATGGCCGGCGCGCCGCACGCCGCCGACCAGGTGGAACTGCACATCCGCCACATGCCCGGCGGCAAGTTCACCGACCCGCTCTTCGGCGCGGTGCAGCCGGCGGTCAAGGAGCGCGACATCCTGCGCTTCGAAGGGCCGATGGGGACCTTCTTCCTGCGCGAGGACAGCGTCAAGCCGATCGTCCTCGTCGCGAGCGGCACCGGCTTCGCCCCGATCAAGGCGATCGTCGAGCACGCCAGCCACAAGGGCATCACCCGCCCGATGACGCTGTACTGGGGCGGGCGCCGGCCGCAGGACCTGTATCGACATGAGCTGTGCGAGCGCTGGGCGGCGGAAATGCCTCATTTCCGCTACGTGCCGGTGGTGTCCGATCCGCTGCCCGAGGACGGCTGGAGCGGGCGCGGCGGATTCGTCCATCGCGCGGTCATGGAAGACTTCCCCGACCTGTCGGCCTTCCAGGTCTACGCCTGCGGCGCACCGATCGTCGTCGACTCCGCGAAGGCCGACTTCACCGCCCGCTGCGGGCTGCCCGAAGACGAGTTCTTCGCGGACGCGTTCACGACCGCTGCAGACTCGCCCGCCGCGGCCGGCTGAAGCGGGCGCGGCAGGGCCTGCGGCAGTCCCTCCAGCCGCGGGGCGTCCCGGACAGGGCGGCCCCGGCGGGCGTCGGTCATCGCGTGGGGCGTTCCCGACGACGGGCATCGCACAAGCTTGACAGGCGTGGGTATTTTGCCCATTGTCTGTGAATCTTTGTGTCGCTCCCCTTCGACTTGACCCTCGCTGCCTGGCTTCACGACCCCGATCGCGTCCTGGTGGGCACCACCCAGGCGATCGAGCGTGCGCGGGCCCGAGGCGCCGCCTGGGTCGAACCGGACGACCTGCTCGCCGGCATGCTGCTGTCGATCGCACGTTTCGGCATGGTCGACCTCGGCGAGCGGATGATCGATCTCTCCGAGCTCGAGCCGTGCTTCGACCTGCCCGACGTGGACGTCCGGGTCAGGCCCCGCTACACGCCGGCCGCGGCGGCGGCCTTCGAGCGCGCGGCACGCGTCGCGCGCGCCGACGGCGAGGTCAGGATCGCGCCGATCCACCTCCTGGTGGCGCTCGGCGATCACTCGATTCCCACCTTCGCCCGCATCGCCGTGCAGCACGGCATCGATCCCACCGGCTGGCGACGGCTGCTCTCGTCCATCGCGCCGCCGCGCCGGCCGCACGTGCCGTCGCGCCCGGCGCCGCCCCCGCCGCTGGTCGGGCTCGAGGAGCTGGTCCCCCAGGAGGAGGCGGCGCGTGCACTGGGCGTGTCCCTGGATGTCCTGCGCGGCTACGTGCGGGCCGGCAAGCTGCCCGCGTTCCGCGTCCCCGGTGACCATCTGACCGTCCGCATCCGCCGCGAGGACCTGGCCGCGCTCCTGGCGCTGCTGCACGCCCTCGACCATCCGATTCCCGCGCGGCGGCATCCGCAGGCCGGAGCGCCGGTAGAATCCTGATCAGGCGGGCCGATCACCGGCAGGCCTGCATCCGGAGTTCCGAGCCATGCCTCTGTACGTCGCCATCCGCCACCTCCCCGACCTGACCCAGGACGCCCTCAAGGGCGCCGGTGCCCGGATCAAGTCCTGCGCGGTCGGCATGCAGACCGAGGGGTGCGACGTGCGCTGGCTGCAGAGCTTCTTCCTGCCCGAGACGTCTCAGACCCACTGCTATTTCGAGGCACCGACGCGCGAGGCGGTGGTCGATCTCAACGAGCGTGCGGGCATGCCCTACGAACGGCTGGTGGAAGTCGCCCGGATGTCGCCCGACACCGTCTGAGGCCCGTCGGTCAAGCGGTCCGTCGGGGCGGCCCCGCGGGGCCGTCCCCTCAGTGTGCCTCGCCGAGATAGGCGGCCCGCACGCGAGGATCGCTGAGCATGCGCTTGGCCTCGTCGGTCATCGTGATCAGGCCCGAGTCCATGACGTAGGCGCGGTCCGCGGCCATCAGCGCGAGCTTGGCGTTCTGCTCGACCAGCAGCAGCGTCGTCCCCTGCGCGTGGACCGAGCGGATCACCTCGAAGATCTTCTCGACCATGATCGGCGACAGGCCCATGCTGGGCTCGTCGAGCAGCAGCAGCTTGGGACGGCTCATCAGCGCGCGTGCCATCGCGAGCATCTGCTGCTCCCCTCCGGACATCGTGCCGGCGAGCTGCTGCGCACGTTCCTTGAGCCTGGGGAAGGTGGCGAACATGCGGTCGATGTCGGCCTGGATCTGTGCCTTGTCGTCGCGGGTGTACGCCCCCATCAGCAGGTTCTCGACGATGGTCATCCGCGCGAACACGCCGCGGCCTTCGGGCACCATCGCCAGCCCCTGACCGACCAGCTGATACGAACCCTGGCCCTTGATCGAGCGGCCGTAGTAGGCGATCTCGCCCGCGGCCGGCTGCAGCGTGCCGGTGATCGCCTTCATCGTGGTGGTCTTGCCGGCGCCGTTCGCCCCGATCAGCGCGATCAGCTCGCCCGAGCGGACCTCCAGGTCCACGCCCTTGACCGCCTGGATGCCGCCGTAGGCGACCTTCAGGCCCTTGACCGACAGCACGGTCTCAGTCATGACCCGCTCCCAGGTACGCCTCGATGACCGCCTTGTCGCGCTGGACGTCGGCGGGAAGTCCCTGCGCGATCACCTTGCCGTAGTCGAGCACGGTCACGCGGTCGCACAGGCCCATCACCAGCTTCACGTCGTGCTCGATCAGCAGGATGGTCTTGCCGTCGTCGCGGATCTGCTCGAGCAGCCCCCGCAGCGCCACCTTCTCGGTCGCGTTCATGCCGGCGGCCGGCTCGTCGAGGGCGAGCAGCTTCGGATCGGTGGCCAGTGCGCGCGCGATCTCGAGCCGTCGCTGGTCACCGTAGGACAGGGTGCGCGACTGGTAGTCGGCGAAGCGGCCGATGCCGACGTAGTCGAGCAGCGCCGTCGCCCGTTCCCGGATCGCGGCCTCTTCCCGGCGCTGCACCGGCAGCCGCAGCATCGCCGCCCAGGCGCCGCAGTTCGTGCGGATGTGGCGGCCGACCATCACGTTCTCGAGCACCGTCATCTCGGCGAACAGCCGGATGTTCTGGAACGTGCGCGCGATGCCGGCCTCGGCGACCTTGTGCACGGCGGTCGGCTCGTACGGGGTGCCGTCGAGCGTGAAGCTCCCCGAGTCCGGCGTGTACAGGCCGGTGATCACGTTGAAGAACGTGGTCTTGCCCGCGCCGTTCGGTCCGATCAGCCCGTAGATCTGTCCGCGTTCGATGCGCACGCCGACGTCGGACAGCGCCTGCAGACCGCCGAAGCGCTTGTTGACGCCCTCGACTGCGAGCAGCGGCGTCG
This sequence comes from Burkholderiales bacterium, assembly GCA_003818495.1. Classification (GTDB taxonomy): domain Bacteria; phylum Pseudomonadota; class Gammaproteobacteria; order Burkholderiales; family Burkholderiaceae_E; genus UBA4615. The sequence continues at coordinate 49,843 of RPRK01000010.1, read as the reverse complement.
TGCCGCCGGCCGCGGGTCGGGTGCCGGGACTCGACTGCACCGCGCTCATCGCACCCCTCCGATCTTCGCGTCGGACGCCGCGGCCGCGACTGCGCCGCCGACGGGGGACGGATCGGCCGAGGGCGATGTCAGACCGGCGCCACCGCCACCGCCACCGCCCTCGTCCTTTCCGGCAAGCCGCTTCGCTCCATGCCTGGGCGCCGGCCACAGGCCTTCGGGGCGATACAGCATCACGACGACCATCGCCAGGCCGAACAGCAGCATGCGCAAGGCCTCGGGCGCGACGACCTCGTGACCGAAGACGGCCTCCTGCACCGGCTTGGCGACGTAGCGCAGGACCTCCGGGATCGCGTACAGCAGGATCGCGCCGAGGATCACGCCCGGCACGTGTCCCATGCCGCCGAGCACGACCATCGCGACGATGACGATCGACTCCATGAGGGTGAAGCTCTCGGGCGAGACGAAGCCCTGGAAGGCCGAGAACATCGCCCCGGCCACGCCGCCGAACGAGGCACCCATCGCGAACGCCAGCAGCTTGACGTTGCGGGTGTTGATGCCCATCGCCTTGGCCGCGATCTCGTCCTCGCGGATGGCCATCCACGCCCGTCCGAGCCGCGAGTCCTGCAGGCGGATCGTCAGCACGATGATCACGATCGCGAGCGCGAGGAACAGGTAGTAGTACAGGTAGACCGACGGCATCGTGATGCCGAGGATCGTCTGCGTCTTGCCCAGGCTCATCCCGCCCAACGAGATCGGATCGATGTTGCTGATGCCCTGCGGCCCGTTGGTGATGTTCACCGGCGAGTTCAGGTTGTTCATGAAGATCCGGACGATCTCGCCGAACCCGAGCGTGACGATCGCGAGGTAGTCGCCGCGCAGCCGCAGCGTCGGCGCGCCCAGCATCACGCCGAACAGCGCCGCGATCGCAGCCCCCAGTGGCACCACCAGCCAGATCGAATTGTGCAGGCCGTCCGGGAACATCTGCTGGATGAACTCGAAGTTCTCCGCCAGGTGGGGCGAGGCGAGCAGCGCGTACATGTAGGCGCCGACCGCGTAGAACGCGACGTAGCCCAGGTCCAGCAGTCCGGCGTAGCCCACGACGATGTTCAGCCCGAGTGCGAGCATCACGTAGAGCAGCGCGAAATCGAGGATCCGCACCCAGGCGTTGCCCTGGCTGCCGACCACGAAAGGCAGCACCGCGAGCCCGATCGCGACGATCAGCGCCGAGGCGTACGCGGCGACCGGGTTGTCCTTGAAGGACGGGAAGAAGGAGGCGTGCGAAGCGGCCATCTGGAGGGTTCTTTCGAGAGGGCGGGGCTCAGGCCCGGTCGGCGACGCGTTCGCCCATGATGCCGGACGGTCGGAACACCAGCACCACGATCAGCACGACGAACGCGAAGATGTCCTGGTAGTGGCTGCCGAGGAAGCCACCGGTGATGTCGCCGATGTAGCCTGCACCGAGGCTCTCGATGATGCCGAGGAGCAGGCCGCCGACCACGGCGCCCGCGAGGTTCCCGATGCCGCCGAGCACTGCCGCGGTGAACGCCTTGAGCCCCGGGATGAAGCCCATGCTGAACTGCGCGATGTTGTAGTTCATCGCGACCAGCACGCCGGCGACCGCCGCGAGCGAGGCTCCGATGGCGAAGGTCGCGGCGATCACCTGGTTCGAGTTCACGCCCATCAGACCGGCGATCCGGGGGTTCTCGGCGGTCGCCCGCATCGCCCTGCCGAGCTTCGTGCGATTCACCAGCAGCATCAGGCCGATCATCATCACCGCCGACACGACCAGGATCAGCGCCTGCTTGGGCGCGAGCAGCGCCCCGCCGATCTCGATCGGCGTCGTCGGCAGCAGGTCGGGGAACACGATCGGGTTCGGCTTCCAGATGATCATCGCGACGGTCTGGATCACGATCGAGACACCGATCGCGGTGATCAGCGGCGCGAGGCGAGGGGCGTTGCGCAGCGGACGGTAGGCGACCCGCTCGACGAACAGCGAGAGCAGCACGCAGACCGGGATCGCGCATGCCAGCGCGATGATCAGCACGGCCGGTCCGGGGAACCCGGAGTTGGCGAGCAGTCCGGCGACGGTGACGCCGACCATCGCACCGACCATGAGCACGTCGCCGTGGGCGAAGTTGATCAGCTGCAGGATGCCGTAGACCATCGTGTAGCCGAGGGCGACCAGCGCATAGACGCTGCCGAGGACCAGGCCGTTCAGGATCTGCTGCAGCAGGATGTCGAAGTCCATCGGGCGCGGTCCGGCTTCCAAAAATCGCCGGATTCTACTTGCTTCGCCGGGGCTGCGATACGCCGCAAAAAAAAGAAGCCCCGGAACTCGGTCCGGGGCAAACCAGCCAGGGAGGAAGAAATCTGTACGGGCTGGAGAGGAGACTGGCGGGTCCGGAAGGTCGCGTCGACCGGGTCCGCCATGCAAATCTAGCCCCCGATGCCCTGCGCCCGCATGCGTCCGGGATCGACGGAACCTGTCCGCGGACGGACGGCGAGGCCGACCGACCCCTGTTGCACAAATGCAAACGGGCGCCCGCAGGCGCCCGTCCGGGTGAGGCGAGGCCGGCTTATTTCTGGGTGAGGATCCACTTGACCAGCGCGGCGGCCTCGTCGGCGTTGACCTGCGGGTTCGCGGGCATCGGGATCTGACCCCAGGCACCCACGCCGCCCTCGCGCACCTTCTTGGCCAGCTTGGCCGGGCCGTCCTTGTCGGTGGCGTACTTGGCGGCCACGTCCTTGTACGAAGGCCCGATCAGCTTCTTGTCGACGGCGTGGCAGGCGGTGCAGTTCTTCGCCTTGGCCAGGTCGAGGCTGGCGTGCGCAGGCGCGACGGCCAGCAGCGCGGCGACCGACGACAGGGTGACGAGCAGAGTGCGGTTCATTCGATCTCCGGGGTAGTGCGATGATGGGCGGGGGGACGGGCGTCGGCCCTGGGGCCCTCCGATTCTAACGGTTCCGTCCGTTCGTGCGTTGACCCGGGCCGCCCGGCCGCCTGGCATGGACGCGGGCCGCGCCGGTCGACGACGCTGCGGGTTTCGCCCCTGGAATCGACGCGATGCCTCTTCTCTGGATCGGCGTGCTGCTCGTGCTGCTGCGGTGGCTCGAGGTCGGTCCGTTCGCGGACCTGTCGTGGTGGTGGGTGCTGGCGCCCCTGGTGCTGTGCTTCGCCTGGTTCGAGACCTTCGAGCGGATCTTCGGTCAGGACAAGCGCCAGATCGAGGCGGCGGAATGGGAGAAGCGGCGCAAGGAGCGCGTCGCCGCGCAGTTCCCCCAGAAGGCGCCTCCCCGGCGCTGAGGCCGCCACCCCGGACGACCCTGGAGCAGGCCGGAGCGGCGGCGTCTCGGTCGCCGGGCGGTCGTCGGAAGGCGGCCGCCCGGGTCCGTCAGTCGTCGAAGGCGTCGGTGACCGCGCCGCGGCTCGCGCTCGAGGCGAGCTTCGCGAACTTCGCCAGGACGCCCCGTGTGTAGCGCGGCGCGGGGGCCTTCCACTGCGCACGGCGCCGCGCGATCTCGGCCTCGTCGACGTCCAGCTGCAGCAGCAGCTTGTAGGCGTCGACGGTGATCGGATCCCCTTCCTGAACCAGCCCGATCAGGCCTCCGGCGGCCGCCTCCGGCGCGACGTGGCCGACCACCATGCCCCAGGTGCCGCCCGAGAACCGCCCGTCCGTGATCAGCGCGACCGACTCGCCCAGACCCGCGCCGATGATGGCGGAGGTCGGTGCGAGCATCTCGGGCATGCCCGGCGCGCCCTTGGGGCCGAGGTAACGCAGGACCAGCACGTCGCCGGCCTTGATCTTGTCGCCCATGATCGCGGCGAGCGCCGATTGCTCGTCGTCGAAGACGCGCGCCGGGCCGGTCAGGACCGGGTTCTTCAGGCCGGTGATCTTGGCGACCGCGCCCTCGGGCGACAGGTTGCCCTTGAGGATCGCGAGGTGCCCGTGCTCGTACAGCGCCTTGTCGATCGGGAAGATCACCTTCTGGTCCGCACGCGGCACCGACGGGACGTTCGCGAGTTCCTCGGCGATGGTGCGCCCGGTGATGGTCATGCAGTCGCCATGCATCAGACCGGCGTCGAGCAGCAGCTTCATCACCTGCGGGATGCCGCCGGCGGCGTGCAGGTCGGTGGCGACATACTGCCCCGACGGCTTGAGGTCGCAGATCACGGGCACGCGCTTGCGCATGCGCTCGAAGTCGTCGATGGTCCAGTCGATTCCGGCCGAGTGCGCGATCGCCAGGTAGTGCAGCACCGCATTGGTCGAGCCGCCGGTGGCCATGATCAGCGCGACGGCGTTCTCGATCGACTTCTTCGTGACGATGTCGAGCGGGCGAAGGTTCTTGCGCACCGCCTCGACCAGCACGCGCGCGGACTCGGCGGTGGAGTCGAGCTTCTCGGCGTCCGGATTGGCCATCGTCGAGGAACCGAGCAGGCTCATGCCCAGCGCCTCGAAGGACGAGGACATGGTGTTGGCGGTGTACATGCCGCCGCAGGAGCCGGTGCCCGGGACCGAGTTCTTCTCGATGCCCTCGAAGTCCTCCTCGCTCATCCGGCCTCGCGAGAACTCGCCGACGGCCTCGAAGATCGAGACGATCGTCAGGTCCTTGCCCTTCCAGTGGCCGGGCTTGATCGTGCCGCCGTAGACGTAGATCGCCGGCACGTTCGCGCGGACGATGCCGATCATGCCACCGGGCATGTTCTTGTCGCAGCCGCCCAGCACCAGCACGCCGTCCATCCACTGGCCCTGCACGGCGGTCTCGACGCAATCGGCGATGACCTCGCGCGAGATCAGCGAGTACTTCATGCCCTCGGTGCCCATCGACATGCCGTCGGAGATCGTCGGCGTGCCGAAGGTCTGCGGGTTGCCGCCCGCCGCCTTGACCGCTGCCACGGCTGCGTCGGCCAGCGGCTGCAGGCCGGAATTGCAGGGGGTGATCGTCGAGTGCCCGTTGGCGATGCCGATCATCGGATTCGCGAAGTCGGACTTCTGGTAGCCCATCGCGTAGTACATCGAACGGTTCGGGGCGCGGGCGACGCCTTCGGTGATGTTGCGGGAGCGGCGGTTCGCGGTCATCGCGGGTCTCCGGTTCGTTGGGTCGTGGCGCCCGGGCAGGCGCGGAGGGGGCCGATGGTACGTCGCCCGGACCGGAACGTAAAATATTGGGAAGACACTGCTCCCATATGAAAAGAGTATCGCTGCCCCAGCTTCCGCCCGACCTGCAGGGCATCGACCTGCGCGCGCTCGGTTACTTCCGGACGGTCGTCGACGAGGGGCATGTCGGCCGGGCGGCGGCCCGGCTGTCGATGTCCCAGCCGCCGCTGTCGGTGTCGGTGCGAGGGCTCGAGGCCCGGCTCGGGGTGACGCTCCTCGAGCGCCGCCGGGACGGTGTCGTGCCGACGCCCGCGGGCGCGGCGCTCGCGCGCGAGCTCGACGCGTTCTTCCCGCGCTTCGCCGACATGCTCGGCCGGGTGAGGGCGACCGCACGCGGGGAGGTCGGCGCGCTGCGGATCGGATTCGTCACGCCCGCCGAGTACAGCTTCCTGCCCGGCGGCGTGCGCGAGTTCCGACTGCGGCACCCCGGCATCGGGCTCGTGCTGCGGGAGATGACCAGCGATGCCCAGTTCGACGCGCTGCGCGATGGCGAACTCGATGCGGGGTTCGCCCTGCCGCCGGTTCCCCATCGCGGCCTGGCGTGGCGGCGGGTGCTTCGAGAGCCGCTGCTGCTCGCGCTCCCGGCCGCGCATCCGGGGGCGCGGGGCGCGGCCGGCCGGCCGCTTCGCCTCGCCAGCGTCGCCGACCTGCCGCTGCTGCTGTTCCCCCGGGACAAGGCGCCCGCGCTGCACGACGAGATCCTGGGCCTGTTCGCGCGAGCGGGTCTGACGCCGGTGATCGGCCAGGAGGCGATCCAGATGCAGACCATCGTCAGCCTGGTCGCCGCCGGACTGGGCATGGCAGTGGTGCCTGCCAGCCTGCGCAACCTGCAGCGCAAGGGCGTCGTCTACCGGGCACCGGCCGGTCGCGCGGCCCGCATCGAGGTCGGCCTCGCCTGGCGCGCGGACGACCCGTCGCCGGCGCTCGCACGGTTCGTGGCCCATTGGGCGGACGCGGGGTGACGCGCAGCCGTGGTGACTCGCTCCGGAGGTCGACCGGCCCTCGCGGTTCCTGCCGTGCCCCCCTCGGAAAACCCGCACGAATGGGCTGATTGCCCACAAGTCCGGCGGGCGAGTCATTCCCTTGGCAGCTCGGCCGTGTCAGAGTCCGGTCACCTTCCGAACCATCCCGTTCCCGATCGCGCCCTCGCCGTGCTCCCGCCGATCCCGTCCGACGAAGCCGAACGCCTCGCAGTGCTGCGAGGGCTCGGCATTCTGGACACCGCTGCGGATCCGGCGTTCGATCAGCTGACGCGGCTGGCCGCGGACGTGCTCGACACCCCGATCGCGCTCGTCAGCCTCGTCGACCGTACCCGGCAGTGGTTCAAGTCCCGGGTCGGCATGTCGGCGTGCCAGACGCCGCGCGAGGACGCGTTCTGTGCCCATGCGATCGCCCAGGACGGCCTGTTCCTGGTCGAGGATGCGCTGGCCGATCCGCGGTTCGAGGCCAATCCGCTGGTCCGGGGAGACCCGTTCATCCGCTTCTATGCCGGCGTGCCGCTGCGGGTGCACGGCCGGTCGGTGGGCACGCTGTGCGTGATCGACAGCCGGCCGCGCAGCCTGTCCGCGCGCGATCGCTCGGCGCTCGAGCGGATCGCCGGGCTGGTCGTCGACCAGCTGCTGCGTCACGAGGGCTCGGCCGCGGGGGCGCTCGCTCACGCGAGGCTCGCCGACTTCCTGGTCTCCTCGGGCGACTGGCTGTGGGAGACCGCGGGGCTGCGGGTCTCGTGGGTCTCGGACAACGTCGAGCGGGTGCTCGGCGTGCAGGCGGCCGCCTACCGTGGCCACCTGATGATCGAAGGCCTCCTCGACGACGGCACGGAGGTGCGCGAGCACAACGCGCGCGCGCTCGCTGCGATCCGGGCCCACGCGCCGTTCCGCGGCCTGCACGTCCGCCGCGACGGCATCGACGGCTCGAGGGTGATCGTCAAGAGCGGCGTGCCGGTCCGGGACGCCGACGGCGGCTTCGTCGGGTATCGCGGCGTGTCCCGAGACGAGACCGCGGCGCATGCCGCCGCGCGGCTGGCCGCCCTGGCGGACCGCAGGCTCGCGGAGGCGATCGAGGCGATCGACGAGCCGTTCGTGATGACCGACCCGGGTGGTCGGATCGTGCTCGCGAATGCGCGCTGGCGGGTGCTGAACCAGCTCGGCGACAAGCCGCTGCCGGAGCGCTGGGACGATCTGGTCATGCAGCACCTCGACCAGGGCGTGATCGAGAACGCGCTGGGCCGCGAAGCGGAGTGGCTGGCGGAACGGACCGTACGGCGGGGCACCCGACCGGGTCCCATCGAGGTGCGGCGTGCCGGTCGCGACTACCTGCTGCGCGACGTGGTGCTGTCGGACGGCAGCTGCGTCACCACCGGGCCCGACGTCACCGCGATCCGCGCGGAACATCGGGCCGCCATGGACGGCGCGCACCGTCTGACGCTCGCGCTGTCGGCCGCCGGGCTCACGATCTGGGAGGCCGATCTCGACACGGGCGCCTTCCGCATGGTCGGCGAGGCCCCTGCGGGCGATCCGGTGCCGCGGCTCTCGGGAGTGGTCGACGACTGGCTCGCACGCGTCGTCGAGACCGATCGGGAGCGGTTGCGACGGGGACTTCGGGCCGTCTGGGAGGGGCGCCTCGCGGTGCTGCGCGAGGAGGTGTCGATCGACGTGCCCGTCGAGCCGCGCCGGCTGTCGATCGCGGTCGCGCTGGAGACCGCCACGCCCGAGCGGCCGCGGCGGCTCGTCGCGGTGCGTCGCGACGTCACGGCGCTGCGCCGGGCCGAGGAGGCCGAGCGGCTGAAGTCGGCGGCCGAACTCGCGAACCGCGCCAAGTCGGAGTTCCTCTCGCGGGTCGGTCATGAACTGCGGACGCCGCTCAACGCGATCCGCGGACTCGCCCAGGTGATGCAGCGCGAGGCGGGAGAGGGCGCGTCCTCGCGGCAGACCATGGTCGGTCACGTCGTCACGGCGAGCGAACACCTCGCGGCCCTCCTGGACGACCTGCTCGACATGTCTCAGGTCGAGGCCGGCCGGCTCTCCATCCGCAGCGAACCTGTTCCGGTCGCGGCCGTCGTGCGAGACTGCCTTCGGATGATCGCGCCGCAGGCGGCCGGACACGGCATCGCGCTCGAGGGCGGCCGGGTTCCCGAGGGCCTGAGGGTGATGGCCGATGCGACGCGGCTGCGCCAGATCCTCCTGAACCTCGCCTCCAACGCGGTCAAGTACAACCGGCCGCAGGGGCGGGTGCGCCTCGAGGCCGAGGGGGACCCCGGCGACGGATTCGCGCAGATCTCGGTGATCGACACCGGGCCGGGCCTCACGCCCGACGAGGTGTCCCGGGTGTTCCGGCCCTTCGAGCGGCTCGCGCATGCAGAAGGCGCGCATCCCGAGGGGCTCGGACTCGGGCTGTCGATCGCGCAGGGGCTGACCCAGGCGATGGGCGGCTCGATCGTCGTCGACAGCGAGCCCGGGCGCGGGACCCGCTTCACCGTGCACCTGCCCGCCGCACCGGCCTTCGCGCCCGAGCCCGCCGCGCGCCAGCCGACCGTCGAGCCCTTGCGGCCGCCGCCGCAGAGGCCCCCGCGCCGGGTGATGTACGTCGAGGACAACCGGCTCAACGGCCTGCTGATGGCGCAGATCGCGCGGCAGGTGGACGGCGTGACGATGGAGGTCGTCGAGAGCGGGGAGGAGGCGCTCGAGACGATCGCCGGCTTCGATCCCGATCTCCTGCTGCTCGACCATGACCTGCCCGGGATCGACGGGCTCGAGGTCCAGCGGCGCCTCAAGCTGGATCCGCGGTGGGCGGACCTGAGGATCGTCCTCGTGTCGGCGGATGCCAATGGCGAGAGCATCGCACGGGCGCGGGCGCTGGGGTTCGACGACTACTGGGTCAAACCGCTCGACGTCGCGCGCGTCATCGACGCGCTCGGCGGCCCGCCGGACAGGGTGCGCCAGGATCACCCGGCCGACGCCTGAGCGCGGCGTCGGGCGGCGCACGGGCCCGCCCGCGAGTCGTGTGACAATGCGGCGTCCCGTGCCCCTGCGCCGGGCGCGTCCGACGCGCCCTCGTCGATGCTGACCCATCCCGATTTCGATCCGATCGCGCTGCAACTCGGTCCGCTGGCCATCCGCTGGTACGGGCTGATGTATCTCGTGGCCTTCGGTGCGTTCTACCTGCTCGGCCGATGGCGGGTGAGCCGCACCCACTACGGGCCGGGAACCGGCCTGCGGCCCTCCGACGTCGAGGACCTGCTCTTCCACGGCGTGCTCGGCGTCGTGCTCGGCGGTCGCCTGGGCTACGTCCTCTTCTACAAGCCGGCCTACTACCTGCAGCATCCGCTCGAGATCCTCGCGGTCTGGCAGGGCGGCATGTCCTTCCACGGCGGGCTGGTGGGCGTGCTGGTGGCGTGCGCATGGTTCGCGCGCCGACGCGGACTGCCGTTCCTGACGCTGATGGACTTCGTCGCGCCGCTGGTCCCGATCGGGCTGGCCACCGGCCGGATGGGGAACTTCATCAACGGCGAGCTCTGGGGCCGGGCCACCGACCTGCCGTGGGCGATGGTCTTCCCGCAGTCCGGCACCACCGTGCCGCGGCATCCGTCGCAGCTCTACCAGTTCGCCGGAGAGGGGCTGCTGCTGTTCGCGGTGGTGTGGTGGTTCTCGTCGCGGCCTCGGCCGATCGGACGTGTCTCGGGCCTGTTCCTGATCGGCTATGGCCTGCTGAGGTTCCTCGCCGAGTTCGCCCGGGAACCCGATGCCTTCCTCGGGCTGCTCGCGGGCGGCCTGACGATGGGCCAGCTGCTGTCGCTGCCGATGGTGGCGGCGGGTCTGTGGCTGATGCTGCGCAGCGCGCCGCCGGCGCACGTCGCGGTGCCGCCGGCGGACCGCTGACCTCGCGCCGGCCGACCCGACCGACCCGCGCCGACCCGCGCCGTTTCGACGCCCTCCGACTGTCCCCGACACCATGTCCGATCCGTTCGATCCCCTCGACTTCACCGGCCGCCGCGTCCTCGTCGTGGGCGGCTCGTCCGGCATCGGCAACGGCATCGCCCGTGCCTTCCTGGCGCGGGGCGCGACCGTCGCCGTCTGGGGCACCCGCACGGCGGCGGCCGACTATTCGGACGAGCCCGGCTCGGACCTCTCGGGGCTCGACTATGCGCAGGTGGACGTCGCGGACGACGCCGCGGTCGCCCGGGCGGCAGAGGCCGTGACCGGACTCGACGTCCTGGTGCTGTCGCAGGGCATCGTCAGATACCGCCGTGGCGAGTACGCGATGCCCGGCTTCCGCTCGGTCCTCGACGTGAACCTGACCAGCGTGATGGCCTGCTGCATGGCCTTCCACGCGAAGCTCAAGGCCGCGTCCGGCAGCGCGATCGTCGTCAGCTCGACCGCCGCCTTCCATGCGACCCGCGGCAACCCGGCGTACGCGGCATCCAAGGCCGGCGCGGTCGGCCTGGTCCGGACGCTGGGCGACGCCTGGGCCGCGGACGGCGTGCGCGTCAACGGGATCGCGCCCGGCTTCGTCGCCACCAAGATGACCGAGGTCACCACGAAGGATCCGAATCGGCTCGCCGGTGCGCTGCAGCGCATCCCGCTCGGACGGCTCGGCACGCCGCAGGACATGGCAGGGGTCGCGCTGTTCCTCGCGTCGCCGCTGTCGGCCTATGTGATCGGCCAGACGATCCCGGTCGACGGTGGCCTGCTGCTCGGCTGACGGCGGGCGGGCAGGGTGCCCGCGACCGCCCCACTTCCTCGGAGCGAGGCGACGATGCTCGACGTGATCCGGACCCTCAGACGCGACAGTGCCGACCGCGACGACGTGTGGAAGCTCGCCCACGCCTGCAGGCAGCTGCTGACCGAGCGCGGCGAATCGAACAGCCGGGCGCTGGCGGGCGCGGCGATCGAGCGCTGGCGCCGCCTGGACGCCGAAGGCATGCACCGGTTCTTCAAGGTGCTCGCCGCCGATTTCGACCCGGATCCGGGCGAGGTGCTCAGGCTCGCCGAGAACTACGCGGTGAGCCGCTCGCCGGACAACCTGGTGAAGCTCGCGCGGGCGGCCGAGCCGCCTCGACAGGAACTGCTGCGCAGGCTCAACCGGGCCGACGGGGGCACCGCGAGCATCGTCCAGATGCGCTCCCGGCTGCTCGACCGGCTCCGCCAGGACCGGTCGCTGAAGGCCGTCGACGCCGACTTCCAGCACCTGCTGTCGTCGTGGTTCAACCCCGGGTTCCTGAAGCTCGTCCAGGTCGACTGGAGTTCGCCCGCGGCGCTGCTCGAGCGGATCATCCACCACGAGGCGGTCCACGAGATCGACGGCTGGAGCGACCTGCGCCGCCGGCTCGAGCCCGATCGGCGCTGCTTCGCGTTCTTCCATCCGGTGCTGCCCGACGAGCCGCTGATCTTCGTCGAGATCGCGCTGCTGCCGGCGATGCCCGGGGCGATCGCGCCGCTCCTCGACCGCACCGTTCCCTCGACGGTGGACCCGGGCACCTTCAAGGTCGCGGTGTTCTATTCGATCTCGAACTGCCAGCCCGGGCTGCGGGGCATCAACCTCGGCAACTTCCTGATCAAGCAGGTCGCCGAGCGGCTGCAGGCGGAGTTCCCGAAACTGCGCACGTTCTGCACGCTCTCGCCGATCCCGGGCTTCGCGGGCTGGCTGACCCGCGTCGAGGCGGCGTCGCTCGGGGCGCCGCGGATGCGGTCCGCGAACCGGCGGGAACTCCAGGAGGCCCTCGCCGGCTTGCGCGCCCGGCATGGAGCCGACCTGTCCGGCCTGCTGCCGCTGCCCGGCGGCGGCGTGCCGGTCGCGCCCGCCGACGATGCGGCCGACCGCGCGGCGCTCTCGGCGCTGTGCGCGCACTACCTCGTTCACCGGACGGCGACCGAGGCGCCCGAAGCCGACCCGGTCGGGCGTTTCCATCTGAACAACGGCGCGCGTCTGCAGCGGATCAATGCCGCCGGCGACCTGTCCCGAAAGGGCCTGAAGCAATCGTTCGGGATGATGGTCAACTACCTGTACGATCTCGACGAGATCGAGGCCAACCATGAAAAGTTCATGCATGGCGAGGTCGCGGCGGCACGCGCGGTCCTCTCCCTGATGTGAACGACACCGGAGACGACCGATGACCCAGACCTTCCGCCCCGCGCGCCGACGCGGGCTGCTCGCCTGCGCGGCTGCCGCCGCCCTGTCCCCCGCGACGGCCTTCGCGCAGACCGGCTGGCCGAACAAGCCGATCCGGCTGATCGTGCCGTTCCCGCCGGGAGGCGGCACCGACGCCTTCGCGCGACCCCTGTCGAAGGTGCTGACCGCGCAGCTCGGGCAGCCGATCCTGATCGACAACCGCGGCGGCGCCGGCGGGACCCTCGGCGCAGAACTCGCCGCGAAGTCGGCGCCGGACGGCTACACCTTCCTGGTCGGCGCGATCCACCACGCCATCGCCACGAGCATCTACCCCAAGCTCGGATACGACCTCCAGAAGGACCTGGTGCCGGTCACGGTGCTGTCCTACGTGCCGAACGTGCTCGTCGTCAATCCGCAGCGGGTGCCGGTCAAGACCTACGACGCGTTCTTCAAGTACCTCAAGGCCAATCCGGGCAAGCTCAACTACGGTTCGGCGGGCAACGGCACCTCGCACCACCTGACGGTCGAGCTCTACAAGACCCTGACCCGCACGTTCATGACGCACATCCCGTACCGGGGCGCGGGGCCGGCGCTGCAGGACCTGCTCGCCGGCCAGGTCGACCTGATGTTCGACGGTCTGGGCAGCGCCATGCCTCACATCAAGGCCGGCAAGCTCGTGCCGCTCGCCGTCACCAGCAACACGCGCTCGTTCGCGCTGCCCGACGTGCCGACGCTGGCCGAAACCGGCGTCAAGGGCTACGACGCCCGCACCTGGTATGCGCTCTGGGCCCCGGCCGGCACGCCGCGCGACATCGTCGTGCGCATGCAGCAGGAAGTCGCCCGGGCGCTGGCGGGCACCGAGCTCAAGGACACCTGGAACGCGCTCGGCGCCGAGGCGGGCGGCCAGACACCCGAGGTCATGCAGCAGTTCGTCACGGCCGAGATCTCGAAGTGGGCGCAGGCCGTCAAGGCTTCGGGCGCCAAGCTGGACTGAACCGCGGCATCACGCCACTGCCCTCGACGGCGCCTCCATGAACGAGAACCTCTACGCACTGATCGCCGCACGCTTCCCCGCCGATCTCGACGCCTGCGCGGTCGAGACGCACGACGCGCGCTACTGGTCCTGGTCCGATCTGGACCGCGCGACGGCCCGCATCGCGAACCTGCTGGCCTCGCTGAAGCTGCCCGACGGATCGCGCGTCGCGGTGCAGGTCGACAAGTCCGTCGAGGCCCTGTGCCTGTACCTCGCCACGCTCCGCGCGGGCCATGTGTTCCTGCCCTTGAACTCGGCCTATCAGCAGGCCGAGATCGACTACTTCGTCGAGAACGCCGAGCCCGCGGTCGTGGTCTGCACCCCGGGCAACCTGAGCTGGATCGCGCCGATCGCGAAGGCGCGCGGCTCGAGTCACGTCTTCACGCTGGGCGACGACGGGCGCGGCACGCTGATCGACGCGGCGGCACCGCATCGGGACGCTTTCCGGACGGTCTTGCGCCGTGCTTCGGACCTCGCCGCGATCCTCTACACGTCCGGCACCACCGGGCGCAGCAAGGGTGCGATGCTGTCGCACGGCAACCTGTCGTCCAACGCGCAGGTCCTGCACCACTACTGGCGCTGGCGCCGCGGCGACGTGCTGCTGCATGCCCTGCCGATCTTCCACGTCCACGGTCTGTTCGTCGCCTCGCACGGGGCGCTGATGTCGGGCAGCAAGATGATCTGGCTGCCGAGGTTCGATCCCAAGGAGGTGGTGCGTCACCTGTCGCGCGCGTCGGTGTTCATGGGCGTGCCGACGATGTACGTGCGGCTGCTCGACGAGCCGTCGTTCGATGCGCGGGCGGTGCGCTCGATGCGCCTGTTCGTATCGGGCTCCGCGCCGCTGCTGACCGACACCTTCAAGCAGTTCGAGGCCCGTACCGGGCAGCGCATCCTCGAGCGCTACGGCATGAGCGAGACCATCATGCTCACGTCGAACCCCTACGACGGCAACCGGGTCGGCGGCACCGTCGGCCTGCCGCTGCCCGGTGTGTCGGTGCGCATCGTCGACGATGCCGGCAGCGAGCTCGCGGCGCCGGAGATCGGCAGCATCCAGGTCAAGGGGCCGAACGTGTTCTCCGGGTACTGGCGCATGCCCGAGAAGACCCGCGAGGAGTTCACCGGCGATGGCTGGTTCCGCACCGGCGACGTCGGACGATGGGATGCCAACGGCTACCTGAGCATCGTCGGCCGCAGCAAGGACCTGATCATCACCGGTGGCTACAACGTCTATCCGAAGGAGATCGAGTCGTACCTGGACGACATGGACGGCGTGGTCGAGTCGGCGGTGATCGGCGTGCCGCATCGCGATTTCGGCGAGGCCGTGACCGCGGTCGTCGTGCGCAGGCCCGGTGCGGCCCTCGACGAGACGGCCATCGTCGCGGCCCTCAAGTCGAGGATCGCCGGCTTCAAGGTGCCCAAGCGCGTGCACGTCGTCGACGAGCTGCCACGCAACGCGATGGGCAAGGTGCAGAAGAACGAACTCCGGAAGCGGTTCGCGGGAACCTGAACGCGCTACGGCCAGACGGTCCGCGTCCTCGGCTCAGGCGCCGCGGACCGCTCGCCAGAGCATGTAGGTCGCGAGTGCCGACAGCAGTCCGGCGAAGATCCGCCTGAGCGTGCGCACCGGTAGGGCATGCGCGAGGCGTGCGCCCAGCGGTGCGGTCAGCACGCTGGCCGCCGATACGCAGGCGAGGGCGGGGAGGTACACGTAGCCGAGCGTGCCGCCCGGCAGCGCGACGTGACGGCCCGCCCACGCATAGCCTGCCGCACCCGCCAGGGCGATCGGGAAGCCGCAGGCCGCGCTGCTGGCCACGGCTCCGATCAGCGGCACGTTGCGACGCACGAGGTAGGGGATGGTCATGAAGGCGCCGCCCGCCCCGAGCAGCGCCGACAGTGCGCCGATGACACCGCCGGCCGCGAACATTCCGGGGGCGCCCGGCAGGTCCCGGTCGGGCGCGGGCGGGCGGCTCGAGAGCATGCGCAGCGCCGACCAGCCGATGAACAGGCCGAAGAACGCGGCGAGCGCCCGGCCGGGCACGGCGTGCGCGACCTGCGCGGCGAGCAGCGAGCCGACGAGGATCCCGGGCGCCAGCGCGCGGACGATGTCCCAGCGGACCACACCGCGCCGCTGGTGCGCGCGGACGCTCGACACCGAGGTGAAGACGATCGTGGTGAGCGAGGTCGCGATCGCGACCTTGACCACCTCGTCGTGCGGCACGCCGACGGCGTCGAGCACCATCGACATGAACGGCACCATCAGCATTCCGCCGCCGATGCCGAGCAGCCCGGCGGCCAGCCCGGTGAATGCGCCCAGCACCAGCAATGCCGCGATCAGCATGGGGTCCATCGGAGCGTCCCGGGGCGTCAGTCGAGCAGTCGGTTCAGGTGCGCCCATTCCTGCGGCGTCACCGGCGTGATCGACAGCCGGTTGCCACGCCGGAGCACCTGCAGGTCGACGAGCTCGGGGTGGGCGCGCAGCGCGGCGGGAGTCAGGTAGACGGTGCGTCGCAGTGCCCTGACGTCGACCAGCATCCAGCGCGGCGCATCGGCGCGAGCCGTCGGGTCGTGGTAGGGCGAGGCGGGGTCGAACTGCGTCGGATCCGGGTAGGCCGTCGAGGCCACCTCGGCCAGCCCCGCGACGCCGGGGGGCTCGCAGCCGGAGTGCCAGAAGACGACACCGTCGCCGGGCCGCATCGCGTCGCGCATGAAGTTGCGCGCCTGGTAGTTCCGCACGCCGACCCATGGCACGGTCGCCCCCGGCGCGGCCAGCGCATCGTCGATCGAGCATTCGCCCGGCTCGGACTTCATCAGCCAGTAGCGACGCTCAGCTCGATCGGTCATGGCAAGGGGCGGCGCGGGTGGAGCCGGGGAGCGCGGAGAGCGGATCCGGAGGGGCGAGGCCCGGGCGGCGGGGCCTGGCAGGCTCGGGGCCGCGCCGTGCCGCAGTGGCTCGGCGGCCGGTCCGGGATGCGGACTGCGCCGTAGGGTGGGGCGCGCGCTCCGTGGAGCGCGCGCCGTGAATGAGAGACCCCGCCTGTGCCGGTCGACCAGCATCCTGAACAATGAAGTTCAGGGCGGCCGCGAGTGGCATCACATCAGGTTCGTCCGACTAGGGACGATCGCAACAGTGACGCGCTACTAGACCCGCGACCTGGGTGCTTTCGCATTGGTTCAAGGAATGTATGGCCTAAGCGAACACCGCAGGGTGAACCGATTGTACGTCGCGCGACGCGAGGTACAAAGCTCGGCCGACGATCGGCCGATGCATCCATGCCGAAGACCTACGACCGATGGATCAGCGCCGTCCGGGGTGCTGCCCGCGCGCGACGCGGCGCGGCTAGAACAGCGAGTCCTGCCGACGCAGCTCGGCGTCGAGGTCCTCGGTCATCTTGCGGATGCGGCGTGCGGTCTCCGCAGCGGGCGCAGCCTCGGCATCGGCCGCGTCACGCGTCCCGAGCAGGTCGTGCGCGAGCTGCAGCGCCGCCATCACCGCGATGCGATCGAGTCCCGCCACGCGTCCGGCGTCGCGGATCGAGCGCATCTTCTCGTCGACCACCCGCACCGCATCGAGCAGTCGGTCCTTCTCCTCGGCGGGTACGGCGAGACGGTAGTCCCGGTCGAGGATGCGGACGTCGATCTGCTCCATGTCAGTGGGCGGCGTCGCGGACATCGTCCGCGAAGGCGGGCAGCCGGGAGAGGGCCGCCTCGACGCGGCTGCGCGCCTCGCCCATCCGACGCTCGAGGCGCACGCGCGCGTCGCGCGATTCGATCAGCTCGGCCTGCAGCCGACGGTTCTCGTCGGCGAGCCGGCGGGCTCCCTGGAGCAGGCGCTCGATGCGCTCCTGCAGCGCCTGCAGTTCTTCTTCCATGCGGCCGATGGTAGGGATTCGCCCCCACAGGGTCAAGCCGACGGCCGAGCTGTCGGACGCGACGGGCGGCCAGGGCGGATCGGGTAGCATCGGCGCATGGACGCGCACGCGCTGCACCGCAACGAACCGGCCGGCCCGATCGCGCGGGCGATGCGTCGGGCGGCGGCGTTCGGCATCGGGCTGATCTGGCTGGCGGCTGCCGGGCTCGCCGCGGCCCAGGCGCCGGCACCGCCCGTCGCATCCGCCACGGAGGCGCGAACCGGCGTCCAGCGCGTCGATGCCGTCGAGGTCGAGCTCGTCGCCGAACGCGCGGCGGTCCGTCCCGGTGAGCGTGTGGTCCTCGGGCTGCGCATCCGGCACGATCCTCACTGGCACACCTACTGGCGCAATCCGGGCGATTCGGGGCTGGCCACGCAGGTCGAGCCCTCGGGTCCGCCCGGGACCCGCTTCGAGGCGATCCGCTGGCCCGCCCCCGTCCGGCTCTGGGTGGGGCCCCTCGCCAACTATGGCTACGAAGACGAGGTGGTGCTGCCGTTCGCGGTCGACGTGCCCCGCGATGCGGCCGGCCCGCGGATGCGGATCGAAGCGGCCGCCCAATGGCTCGTCTGCAAGGACGTCTGCATCCCGGGCGAGGCGCGGCTGGCGCTCGAGCTGCCGCTCGCCGTGGCCGGTGGGGCCGAGCCCGCCCGTTCGCGCCATGCGGCGCTGTTCGACCAGATGGCCGCCCGCACGCCGGACCCGGCGGCGCCGGTGGCTGGCGCCGCCCACCGAGAGGGCAGGGGGCTGGCGCTCGTCTTCGGGTCACCCACGGCCGGCGCGACCGTCGGGCGCGCCGAGTTCTTCCCGTATGCCGAGGGCGTGGTGTCGGCGCCCGCGCCGCAGACGCTGTCGACGACGGCCGCCGGCTGGCGACTGGATCTCGAACTGGCCGACGGCGCAACGGTCCCGGGGACGGTCGACGGTCTGCTGCTGGTCGACGGCCGCCCCTTCGAGCTGCGCGCCCCGATCACATCCGGACCGGCCGCGACCGGTACCCAGGTCTCGGTGGCGGCCCAGCCGGCCGGCCTGTCGAAGTCCGGCGGGTCGCTCCTGGCGGGCTCGCAGAACGCTCCTGCAGGGTCCTCGGCGTCGGGAACGGACGGCCCGGCCGAGTCCGTCGACGCGAGCCTCGCCCTCGCGCTGCTGTTCGGTGTGCTCGGCGGCGCGATCCTGAACCTGATGCCCTGCGTCTTCCCCGTCGTCGGCCTGAAGGTGCTCGGGTTCGCGCAGGCGTCGGGCGACGCACGGGGCGCGCGCGTCGCGATGCGAC
The DNA here is from genome assembly GCA_003818495.1 of Burkholderiales bacterium. GTDB lineage: Bacteria > Pseudomonadota > Gammaproteobacteria > Burkholderiales > Burkholderiaceae_E > UBA4615. The sequence goes on along the minus strand of RPRK01000010.1, from coordinate 31,369 downwards.
GCGGTGCGTTCGCGTTCGCGGCCGGCGTGCTCGTGTCGTTCTGGCTGCTCGCCGGGCTGATGCTCGGCCTGCGGGCGGCGGGCGAATCGGTCGGATGGGGGTTCCAGCTGCAGTCACCGGCCTTCGTCGCGGCGATGGCCCTGCTGTTCGTCGCGGTCGGACTCAACTTCTCGGGGGTGTTCGAGTTCGGCATGGCGCTCACGCGGCTCGGCGGGGTCGGCGGGACGTCGACCGCGGGTTCGTTCGGCGCAGGCGTGCTCGCGGTCCTGGTGGCCACGCCGTGCACCGCGCCGTTCATGGGCTCGGCGCTCGGCTTCACGCTGGCCCAGCCGGCCGCGTTCACGATGGCCGTCTTCACGGCGATCGGTGCGGGCATGGCCGCGCCGTATCTGGTGCTCGGGCTGATGCCGGGGTGGGTCCGCCGGCTGCCGCGGCCCGGGCGCTGGATGCAGACGCTGCGCGAGGTGCTCGCCTTCCCGATGTACGCGACCGCGGCGTGGCTCGCCTGGGTGCTGGTGCAGCAGGCCGGCGCCGACGCGATGCTCCGACTGCTGTTCGCGGCGATCGCGATCGCCACCGCCGCCTGGGCCTGGGGGCGCTGGATGAACGGCACGCCGCGGCGCGGCGCGGTCGCGTCCGTGCTCGTGATCGCCTCGCTGCTCGTCGTGGGGGCGCTGATGCGGCCTCTGTTCGACGAGTCGGCCCCTTCCCCCGCCACCGCGGCCACCGCGTCCGGACCGCGCGTCGGCTCGGCCGGGTCCGACACGGTCGAATGGGCGGCCTGGTCCGAGTCGGCCGTCGAGCGTGCGCTCGCCGATGGGCGAACCGTCTTCGTCGACTTCACCGCCGCGTGGTGCGTCAGTTGCCAGGCGAACAAGAAGCTGGTGCTCGAGCGCGAGGCCGTGACCTCCGCGATGCGCGAGCGCGGCGTCGTGGCGCTGCGGGCCGACTGGACTCAGCGCGATCCCGCGATTACCGCCGCGCTCGCCCGACACGGCCGCAACGGCGTGCCGCTGTACCTCGTGCTGCGCCCCGGCGAGCCGCGCCCGCGCGTGCTGCCCGAGCTGCTCACCGCATCGATCGTCCTGGACGCGATCCGCTAGCCGCGGGAGGGCGACGTCGCGCATGCGGGCGAGCGTGCGTGCGTGCCACGGATCGACGATCCCGCCGACGACGCCCGACCGCTTCGTCGCTACAATCACGGGTTGTCGGTCCAACGTCGCGCACCCGTGCGGAGAACGCACGCCTACGGAGCCTTCCCGAAGATGCCAGTGATCGCAGTCGTGAATCCCAAGGGTGGTGTCGGCAAGACGACACTCGCCACGAACATCGCCGGCTACTACGCCGCGGACAGCACGCCGGTGATGCTCGGCGACGTGGATCGCCAGGCCTCGGCCCGTGCGTGGCTCGACCTGCGCCCGGAGGCCGCCGCACGGATCCGCAACTGGGACATCGACGGCAGCGTCGCCCGTCCGCCTCGCGGCGTGACGCACGTCGTGCTCGACACGCCCGCGCAGATCGACCGCAAGCGCCTCGCCGAGGTGGTGCGCATCGCCGACAAGGTGCTGGTGCCGCTCCAGCCGTCGATGTTCGACATCCTCGCCACCCGCGACTTCCTCCAGGAGCTCAAGGCCGAGTACGGTCGCGGTCGCCGCCTCGCCGACAAGGTCGCGATCGTGGGCATGCGCATCGACCCGCGCACCCGTGCGGCCGAGGAGCTGGGGCGTTTCGTGACGCAGATCGGCGTGCCGGTGGCCGGCTACCTGCGCGACACGCAGAACTACGTCCATCTCGCCGCGCACGGCCTGTCGCTGTTCGACGTGCCGGCCAGCACCGTCAAGCAGGACCGTGCGACCTGGCAGTCGCTGGTGGGCTGGCTGAACACGCACTGACGCTCGCCGCGTCCGAGCATGGCCTTGGCGCGCGAACACTCCGAGCAGTCAGGGGCGGCGTTGCCCGCCCCGCCGTCGCCCGGTTCGCGGGTCACGGTCCGGATCGTCGAGGATGACGCCGAGCGGCTGATGGTGCGCCGCTCGATCGTCTCGCCGATCGAACTCTCGCGTGATCGCGGCGCCATGGTCACCGTCTGGCGCCGCGGCGGTGTCGGCTACTGCGCGAGCGCGGACCTGTCGGCCGACGGCCTCGCCCGTGCCGCCTCGATCGCCGACGACTGGGCGGCGACGGTCGAGCGTCACGGCGTGTTCGACGGACTCGACCTGCGGACGCTGCCCGAGGCGGGACCGCTGCCGACCTCGGGGGCGGCGCCCGGCGAGCCGATGCCCGATCGTCCGGCGCTGATCGCGCTGCTGCGGGCGGAGTCCGCGGCGATGCGGATCGACCCGCGCATCGTGTCCTGGTCGGCCCAACTGCGACTCGTGCGGCGCACGCAGTGGCTGTGGGTCGATGGCGACCTGCGCTCGCACGAGTCGGTGCGGATCGTCGAGCCCAACCTCGAGGTCACGGCTGCCGAAGGCGCCGTCTCGCAGACGCGCTCGCTCGGCGGGCAGTACAACGGGTTCTGCCGGCAGGGCGGCTTCGAGGTCATCCGGGCGAGCGGTCTCGAGGGCGGGGGCGAGCGGATCGCCCGGGAGGCGCTGGTGCTGCTCGCCGCGCCCGAGTGTCCGACGGGCGCACGCGACCTGCTGCTGATGCCCGATCAGATGATGCTGCAGATCCACGAGTCGATCGGCCATCCGCTCGAGCTCGACCGCATCCTCGGCGACGAGCGCAATTTCGCGGGCGGCAGCTTCGTGTCGCTCGACATGTTCGGCCGCTACGCATACGGTTCGCCGCTGCTCGACGTGAGCTTCGATCCGGGCGTGCCCGGCGAGCTCGCCGGGTATGCGGCGGACGACGAAGGCGAGGCGGCGCGAAAGGTCTGGCTGATCCGCGGCGGCATCCTGCAGCGCCCGCTCGGCGGCAAGCTGTCGCGCGCGCGCTCGGCCGCGCTCGGCGTGCCGCTCGAGGGCACCGCGAATGCGCGCGCGGTCGGCTGGCACCGCCCGGCGATCGACCGCATGGCGAACCTCAACGTCGAGCCGGGCACCACGCCCTTCGACGGGATGGTGGCTTCGGTCGAGCGCGGCGTCCTCATGCGCACCAACGTGTCGTGGTCCATCGACGACGCCCGCAACAAGTTCCAGTTCGGCTGCGAGTGGGGGCAGCTGATCGAGGATGGCCGACTGACGACCGTGGTGCGCAACCCGGGCTATCGCGGCGTGTCCGCGACGTTCTGGCGCAGTCTTGCCGCCGTCGGCGACGCAGCCAGCGTCGAGGTGCACGGCACGCCCTTCTGCGGCAAGGGCGAGCCGGGACAGGTGGTCCGCGTGGGCCATGCATCGCCGCCTTGCCTGTTCCGCGGCGTCGACGTGTTCGGCGGGGGAAGCTGACGGTGCGCCGTCTGTTCGACACCCTCGCCGAGGTCCTCGAGGCGCAGGCGCGCCCCGGTGAACTGCTCGTCGCCACGCTCGAGGCCGAGGCCTCCGAGTTCGTCCGGTTCAACCACGCCAGGGTGCGCCAGGCCGGCCGTCTCGAGCGTGCGGTGGCCCGGCTCCGCCTGATCGACGGCGATCGGCAGGCGGGCTGCGCGGTGACGCTGCCGGGGCTCGGAACGGGCCGGGATGGCGTGGCCGCGAGGATCGCCGAAGCCGTGGTCGACCTGCGCGCCGCGGTCGCCGCCTCCGAGCCCGATCCGCTGCTCGACGTGAACCGTTCGCCGGTCGTCTCGGACGACGATGCGCCGGACGCCGTGTTCGATCGCGCGGCCTTCGTCGACCTCGTGGCGCAGGCGGCGGGTGATGCCGACCTCGTCGGATTCTGCGCGGCGGGGCCGGTGGCACGAGGGTTCTGCAGCTCGGCCGGCAGTCGGCAGTGGTACCGGCGTGACAGCCTCGCGTTCGACTGGTCGATCCACCTGCCCGACGATGCCGGCACGCGCCGGGCGGTCAAGGCCGGCTGGTCGGGGCCGGCGCTCGATGCCGCAGCCGTCGCAGCGGCCATCGGCCGATCCCGCGCCGATGCATCCGTGCTCGCACGCCCGGTCCGCCGTCTCGCGCCGGGCGACTACCGCGTCCTGCTCGCGCCCCGCGCGCTCGGTGACCTGCTCGAGATGTTCGGCTGGGGCGGTTTCTCGGCCCGTGCCCACCGCACCGGACAGTCTCCGCTCGGCCGGCTCGCGCGGGGCGAGGTGTCGATGTCGCCGCTGCTGTCGGTCGTCGAGGACCTCGACGCGGGCTTCGCACCCGCGTTCCAGTCCGACGGCTATCCACGCCCGCGACGCGTGCCGCTCATCGAACGCGGCCGGCTCGTCGACACCCTGGCGTCGCCGCGTACCGCGCGCGAGTTCGGTCTCTCGTCGAACGCGGCGTCCGATCACGAGTCGCCGGAGTCGCTGCGCGTCGCACCCGGAACCCTGCGCGCCGACGAGGCGCTCGCCCGACTCGGCACCGGCGTGTCGGTCTCCAACCTGTGGTACCTCAACTGGTCCGACCGGGCCGCCGGCCGGGTCACCGGCATGACGCGCTTCGCGAGCCTCTGGGTCGAGGACGGCGAGCCGGTCGGCCCGATCGAGGCGATGCGCTTCGACGACGCCGTGCACCGGGTGCTGGGCGATGCGCTCGAGGCGCTCGGCGATACGCCGCTGCGGATGCCGTCGACCGATACCTGGGACAGCCGTGCGACCGGCGGCCTGGAGGCTCCGTCCGCACTGGTGTCGGCACTGCGCTTCGCGCTCTAGGCGCCCGCGGTACGACCAGCGCTGGCGAACCCCGCGGCGGGCTGTCCGAGACCGCTCAGCGCGGGCCCGGTCTGGGATCCGTCACGAAGCCGATCTTCGTCACGCCGGCCTGCTGGGCGGCCGACATCACTTCGGCGATCCGCTGATAGCGAACCTGCTGGTCTGCGCGCAGGTGCAGCTCCGGCTGCGGGGAACGCTGCGCGAGCTGCGCGAGCCGCTCGCGCAGCGCATCCGCGTCGGCCAGCGGCGTGTCGTTCCAGAAGAGCGCTTCCTTCCCGTCGATCGAGACCGTGACCGTCTCGGGGGTCTCGGCCGAGACCGGCGCCTGCGCGCTCGGCAGGTCGAGCCGGATCGCGTGCGTGAGCAGCGGCGCGGTGATGATGAAGATGACCAGCAGCACCAGCATCACGTCGACCAGCGGCGTGGTGTTGATCTCGGCCATCGGCCGCATCGGGCCGTCCTTCGAGTCGAATCCGCCGAATGCCATGTCCTTCTCCGTCCCCGTCTCCGTCCCCGTCCCCGTTTCCGATCCGGCTCAGCGACCGACCGTCTGCATCGACTCCGTCGCCGGCAGGGCGGCGCGCAAGGCGTCGCCGTCGCCGCGATCGATCCGACGCCCGTGGGTGACCAGCGCGAGGAGGTCGTGGGCGAAGCCGTCGAGCTCGGCCAGCACCACGCGGTTGATGCGCGTGAACGCGTTGTAGGCGAGGACCGCGGGAATCGCGACGGCGAGCCCGGCCGCGGTCATCACCAGTGCCTCGCCGACCGGACCCGCGACCTGGTCGATCAGCACCTGGCCGCTGCCGGCGATGCCCAGCAGCGCGTGGTAGATGCCCCAGACAGTGCCGAACAGGCCGACGAAGGGCGCGGTGCTCCCCACCGAGGCAAGGAAGGTCAGGCCCGACTCGAGCCGCGAGGAGGTCTGCGTCATCTCCTGGCGCAGCACGCGCGTGACCAGTTCGTCGCGATCGACCGCGCCCGCGAGCGTCCCGTCCCCCTGCATGCGGGCGGCGCGTCGCGCCTTGTCGGCCATCGGCGCGAACACCCGCTCGCGGTCGTCGCGGGCGAGCGTCTCGACGGCCTCGTCGAGCGTACCGGCCGACCAGAAGCGCTCGAGCGCGGCCCGCGCGCTGCGCCGCATCCGCCAGGCCGACCAGGCCTTGGCGAGAATGAAGTACCAGCTGGCGATCGACATCGCGAGCAGCAGCCACGCCACCGTATGCGTGACCGCATCGCCTGCCTGCCAGAAATGCATCAATCCGAGGGGACGGTTGTCCATGCCTATCCTTCGAGTCTGAAGACCCACTTCCAGTCGCGGTACCACTCGGCCACCGCCTGCCCATCGACCGTGGCCGGGCGGAAGCGCCACCGTCTGACGGTGTCGATCGCGGCGCGATCGAGCGCGGGCGAGCCGCTCGACGCCCGCACCTGCACGTCGATCACCGCGCCGTCGGCCCCGACGTGCACGTCGAGCCTGACCTCGCCCTGCTCTCCCATTCTCCTCGCAACGGCCGGGTAGGGCGGCGCTGCATTGCCCGACCAGCTCGCATCGACCCGCGGCCCGATGCGCCGGGCCGCATCGGAGGCGCCCGCCGTCGCACTCGCCGGTCCGGATCCGGACGGCGAGGCCGCAGGCGGTGGGGCAGTCGGACCGCCCGACGGCGGCGCCGCAACCGCAGCCGGCGCGGGCGCCGGCGCCGGCGTCGGCGCGATGCCGGCCGGCGCGCTCGCGCTCGCCGGCGCATCGGGTGCTGCGGCGAGGGGCGACCGCGTCGGGCCGGGAGGTGTCGGCTCCGGCATCGGAGACGGTGGCGCAGCCTCCCGGGGCGGCGAAGGCGTCGCCACGGGGCGCGGCGTCTGCGTGGAAGGCGTCGCCACGGGGCGCTGCGTCTGCATGGAGGGCGTAGCGCGTACGGGGGGCGTCGCCCGGGGCGGCGGCTCGTTGGCCCTGGCCACCCGCTGCGGCGCGCGTGCCTCGCTGAGCACTTGTTTCGGGACCTGGGGCGGTGGGCTGACCGCCCGAACGGGCTGCTGCTCGATCAGTCGTGCCGACACGGGCTCGGCAGGTGCCGGACGCAGCGGCTGGGCGGTGCCCGAGAGGCCGAGCATCGCGATTCCGACCAGTGCGTGGATCCCCACCGCGCCGGCCGCAGCGGTGACGCGGCGCGCATCCATGTGCGGATTATAGTCGGCGGCCCGATGGCGACTGCAGCGGGCGAAACGCCTCCGGATGGCGCACGGCGCGCCATCCCGGTGCGACGGCGGGCCGCGTGCGGGATGCGTCGGCGCTTCGGTTGGCTCAGCGCGGCCGGCCGAGCACCAGGGTCCAGTACGTGCCGTAGGCGTCGTTGGGGCTGGTCGATTCGGTCCGCGCGAGGCCGAACTCGGTGAAGCGCGGGTCGAGCAGGGCGGCACAGTGGCTGCGGCTTCGCAGCCAGCCGACCACCGCCTCCTCGAGGCGCGGATGCCCGGCGGCCAGGTTCTCGCCGATCACCTGCCAGCGATAGCCGGTCGCGTCCACGCGCTCGCGCACCGTCGATCCATCGGCGCCGACGTGGTCGAACAGCCGGGTGCGGGCCATCGCATCGCCGTGCCGCGCGGCGGCCTCGCCGAGCTGCGGATTCCAGCGCAGCGGCGGGCGTGGATTCGCCAGGGCCGCGGTGCCCGGCCCGGCGAGCGCGAGCACGCGAGGCCGGCCTTCGCAGTCCGCGATCTGCTCACGGACGCCGTTGAGCACCAGATCGGCCAGCGCGCGGAGCGTCTCGTCCGGCGCATCGTCGGCGCGGACCGGGACGGCTGCCGTCGCGAGGGCGACGCCGAGTGCGCCCGCCGCGCAGAGTGCCCGCATTGATCCGTCGAGTCGCATCCGTTCGAGTCGTCCGGCTCGGCCGGGGGCCGGGCACCTGGACCAGGTGTGGTGATGGGACGACGTTGTATCGGTGCAACGAGGCGCCGGCGAGCCGCCGCCGATGAGCGTGTCGCGCCGCGGGACCGGCGGTCGATGCGCGCATACGAGCGGTCGCGACGGGAACAGGGCGGAAGCGGTCGGTCTGATCGCGTGATCGCGTGATCGCGAGTTCGGCCAACGGTGCCGGCGAGGTCGCGACGGTCATCCCGATGCGTCGACGGATCGCCGACGCTGTCCGAGCCCGGAATCAGGCGGCGGTGTCGCCCCGCAGCCCGAGCACGTCCTGCATGTCGAACAGGCCGGCGCCACGCGTGGCCAGGAATCGGCAGGCCCGCAGGGCGCCTTGCGCGTACGTGGCGCGGCTCCCGGACCGGTGGGTGATCTCGATGCGCTCGCCGGTACCGGCGAACAGCACGGTATGGTCGCCCACGATGTCGCCACCGCGGACCACGGAGAACCCGATCGTGCCGGGCTCGCGTTCGCCGGTGATGCCGTGGCGGGTCCAGGTGGCGAGTTCGTCGAGATCGCGGCCGAGTGCCCCCGCGATCGCACGGCCCATGCCGAGGGCCGTTCCCGAAGGCGCGTCGACCTTGTGCCGATGGTGCGATTCGATGACCTCGATGTCGTAGCCGTCGCGCAGGAGCGCCGCGGCGACCTCGAGCAGCCGGAACGTCACGTTCACGCCGACGCTCATGTTCGGGGCGAAGACGACTCCGATCCGCGCGGCCGCCGCCTCGATCTCCCGGTGCCCCGCATCGTCGAACCCCGTCGTGCCGATGACCATCCGCACGTGACGCGCCGCACACTCCCGAACGTGATGGAGCGTGCCCTCGGGTCGCGTGAAGTCGATCAGCACGTCGGCCATGCCGAGTGCCTCGGCGAAGCTCGCCGTGATGGCCACGCCCGTCGGTCTGCCGAGCGATTCGCCCGCATCGCGGCCGAGACCCGGCGAGCCGACGACGTCGAGCGCTCCGACCAGCTCAGTGTCGGGCGCGTCGAGCACCGCTTCGATCAGCATCCGCCCCATCCGACCCGACGCGCCGGCGATCGCGACGCGCAGGGTCATCGGAAGCGCCCCTGCTTGCGCCGGTAGCCCGGCAGCGCGGGATCGGAGCCCTCGTCCGAAGCCGGCAGCGCATCCGCCTCGATGCGCGCCACCCGGCCTTCCGCGAAGAACACCGTGGCACGGCGCAGGTCGGCCTCGCCGCTCGGGTGCTGGAAGCGGAACACGTAGTCCCAGCGGTCGGGGCGGAACGGATCGACCAGCAGCGGCGTGCCGAGCGCGAAGCGCACCTGGTCCCGCGACATGCCTTCCTTCACCTGACCGAGCATCGTCTGGTCGACGTAGTTGCCCTGCGGCACGTCGATCCGATAGGGCGCGAACAGCCCGCTGCTGCTGCGGTCCGACGAGGCGCAGCCGGCGGTCGCCGCCGCGAGCGTGACCGAACCGAAGGCGAGCAGGGCGAGGCGCAATGGCCGCGATTGGGGCATGGGCGGGCGCGGAGGTAGGGCCGTCAAAGCCGTTATGATACGCGTTCGCGTGGCCCGGGCTGCCGTGCGCCCACCCCGTCTTCGCGACGCTTCAGGAGCCTCTCGGTGCCGACACCGAACGAACTGAAGAGCATGGGCCTGAAGGCGACGCTGCCCAGGCTCAAGATCCTGGAAATTTTCCAGGACCGGCGTCTGCATCGGCACATGAGTGCCGAGGACGTCTACCGTGAGCTGCTCGCCGAGCAGCAGGACATCGGTCTGGCCACGGTCTACCGCGTGCTGACCCAGTTCGAGCAGGCGGGCATCCTCAAGCGCAGCAATTTCGAGTCCGGCAAGGCGATCTACGAGCTCGACGAGGGCCAGCACCACGACCACCTCGTCTGCCTGCAATGCGGGCGCGTCGAGGAGTTCTTCGATGCCGAGATCGAGCGTCGCCAGCATCTCGTCGCGCAGGAGCGCGGTTTCGCACTGCAGGACCATGCGCTCGCGCTGTACGCCAACTGCACGAAGACCGACTGTCCCCATCGGGGATGAGGCCGGTTCGGGTCCGTCGACGGCTATTCGGACGGCATGGTTATTGCTAAGGTAGGGTCATGAGTGCATCCGCCCTGACTCCCCTCCCGCCGCCCCCGGGCGTGTTCGACGAGATGCTGGATGCCGGCCTCGTGCCGCGCGCCCACTATGCCGCGTACGCGGACTGGCTGGCGTCGATGTCGCCCGAGCAGATGGCCGGCAAGCGTGCCGAGGCCGACCTGATCTTCCGGCGGATCGGCATCACGTTCTCGGTCTACGGCGAGGAGGGCGGCACCGAGCGGCTGATCCCCTCGGACGTGGTGCCGCGGATCATCGCCGCCGACGAGTGGGAGCGGCTCGAGAAGGGCCTCGTGCAGCGGGTGACCGCGATCAACCGGTTCCTCGCGGACATCTATCACGGCCAGGAGATCCTCAAGGCCGGGCTGATCCCCGAAGACCAGATCGTCGCCAACGACCAGTTCGCGGTCGCGATGATCGGCACCAAGGTGCCTCGCGACGTCTATGCGCACATCGTCGGCGTCGACATCGTGCGCCATGGGGACGGCAGCTACTACGTGCTCGAGGACAATCTGCGGGTGCCCTCCGGCGTGTCGTACATGCTGAGCAACCGCAAGATGATGATGCGGCTGTTCCCCGACCTCTTCCGCCGCTATCACGTGCGCCCGGTCGAGCACTATCCGGCGCTGCTGCTGCAGACCCTGCGCGCCGCCGCCGAGATCGACTCGCCGACGGTGGTGCTGCTGACGCCGGGTCGCTTCAACAGCGCCTACTTCGAACATGCGTTCCTCGCGCAGCAGATGGGCGTGGAACTCGTCGAAGGCCAGGATCTGTTCGTGAAGGACGCGTGCGTGTTCATGCGGACCACCGACGGCCCGAAGCGCGTCGACGTGATCTACCGCCGCCTCGACGCCGACTTCCTCGATCCGCTCGCGTTCCGCCCCGATTCGATGCTCGGCGTGCCGGGCCTGCTCGCTGCCTACCGCCTGGGCAACGTCGTGATCTGCAATGCGGTGGGCACCGGGGTCGCCGACGACAAGTCGATCTACCCGTACGTACCGGAGATGGTCCGCTTCTACCTCGGCGAAGAGCCGATCCTGAAGAACGTCCCCACCTGGCAGTGCCGCAAGCCCGACGACCTCGCCCACGTGCTGTCGCGCCTCGACGAGCTGGTCGTCAAGGAGGTCCACGGTGCCGGCGGCTACGGCATGCTGGTCGGGCCGACCAGCAGCAAGGCCGAGATCGAGGCGTTCCGTCGGGTGCTGATCGCGAACCCCGGGAACTACATCGCGCAGCCCACGCTCGCGCTGTCGTCCTGCCCGACCTTCGTCGAGGAGGGCGTCGCGCCTCGCCACATCGACCTGCGCCCGTTCGTGCTGGTCGGTCGCGAGACCAAGATCGTCCCGGGCGGGCTGACCCGCGTCGCGCTGCGACGGGGTTCGCTCGTGGTGAACTCGTCCCAGGGCGGGGGCACCAAGGACACCTGGGTCGTCGACGTCGGCGGCGACGCCGACCCGGACGGCGACGCCACCGCGTCGACCGGTGCCTGAGGAGGAGCGACGAGATGCTGTCCCGTGTCGCCTCGCACCTCTACTGGCTGTCCCGCTACCTCGAGCGCGCCGAGAACATGGCGCGCATCCTCGATGTCGGTGCCTCGCTGGCACTGCTCTCCGGCGCCGGCGACGAGCGCGCCGCGAGCGAGCCGCTGATCATCACCGACACGCTCGAAGCGTTCGGTGCGACCGGCATGCCGCTCACCCCCGAGCACGTCGCGCGCTACCTGGCATGGAGCCCCGACAACCCGTCGTCGATCGTCAACTGCCTCGAGGCGAGCCGGGAGAACGCACGCGCCGTGCGAGGTTCGATCACCTCCGAGATGTGGGAGAACATCAACGACACGTGGCTGCAGCTGTCCGCCAAGCGCCAGGGCGGCGCGGAGCCCGTCGACGCGGCGTTCTTCGACTGGGTCAAGGAGCGTTCGCATCTGTTCCGCGGCATCACCTTCGCCACGATCCGCCGCGACCAGCCCTATCAGTTCATCCGCCTCGGCACCTTCCTCGAGCGTGCCGACAACACCGCCCGGATCCTGTCGGTCAAGCAGGCGCGCCAGGCCGCCGAGGCGGGCGGCGACGGCCTCACCGACTACTACCGGCTGAGCGCGGTGCTGCGCTCGGTGAGCTCGCTGGAGGCCTATCGCGACATCTATCGCGACGCGATCGACGCCCGCCGCGTCGCCGAGCTGCTGATCTTCGATCCCTCCCTGCCGCGGTCGCTGCGCTTCTGCTTCGACGAGGTGGTCCGCAACCTGGCGGAACTCCCCCAGGCCCCGGCACGGGCCGCGCGCCGACTCGCCGCCCACATCCTCGCGCTGCTCGAGCACGGCGAGCTGGAGGACGTCTACGGGGTGGGGCTCGACGCCTTCCTCGAGCGTTTCCTCAAGAACAACATCCGGCTCGGCGAGGCGGTCCAGGCCGCCTACATGGAGATGAAGTGAGATGCTGCTGTCGGTATGGCATTCAACGGTGTACCGCTACGCGACCGAGGTCGCGCGCAGCACCCAGTACATCCGCCTGAGCCCGGCGGCGACGCCGCGCCAGCGCGTGATCGAGTGGAAGGTCGAGCTGCCCGTGCCTGCGGTCACCATGACCGATGCCTTCGACAACCTGACCCACATCCTGACGCTCGATGCCCCCCATCAGGAGATCCGGCTGATCGCGCGCGGGCGGGTCGAGGTCGACGAGACCGATGACGGCGAGCCCGCCGGGCGCATCAATCCGCGGGTGTTCCTGCGCGACACGCCGCTCACCGCCGCGGACGACGCGATCCGCGCGTTCATCGGCCCGCTGCGTGCCATGGTGAAGTCGCGGCCGCTGATGGGCGTGACCGATCTGATGCATGCGCTGATCGAGCGCATGCCCTACGAGAAGGGCCATACCTCGGTCGACACGACCGCGGCGCAGGGCTTCGCGGCCGGTCGCGGGGTCTGCCAGGACCACGCTCACGTGTTCGTCGCCTGCTGCCGCGAACTCGGCATTCCTGCCCGCTACGTCAGCGGCTACGTCTACACCACCGATCGGCAGACCGTCGCGAGTCACGCCTGGGCGGAAGCATGGCTGTCCAACCGGTGGATCGCGTTCGACGTCAGCAATGCGGGCAAGGCCGGCGAGGCGCACCTCAAGCTCGCGGTCGGTCTCGACTACCTCGATGCCTGCCCGGTGAGAGGCGTCCGTCTGGGCGGCGGGGAGGAGGAGTTGCACACCTCGGCCCGTGTCGAAGCTCAGCATCAGGGCCAGTCCCAGTCCCAGTCCCAGAGCCAGAGCCAGACCCAGGGCCAGACTCAGGTCCAGTGAGTCGCCGCCGGGCGCCGCCGGGCGCCGCCGGCCCGCCGTTCCGCGCCCGTCGTCGAAGCCGGCCCCGAACCGGCCACGGTCGGGCGGTATGATCGGCACGCGCCCGCCGCGCCGCCGCCGGCGGCACCGGCCGCATCGCTGCCGCGCCTCCCGCCATGACCTACTGTGTTGCGATGGCCCTCGACGAGGGCTTGCTGTTCGCGTCCGACTCCCGAACCAACGCCGGTGTCGACCACGTCTCGACGTTCTCGAAGATGACCGTGCTCGAGGCACCGGGCGATCGGGTGCTGGTGCTGCTGAACTCCGGGAACCTGGCGACCACCCAGACGGTCGTCAGCACGCTGCGCAAGGCGATCGGCACCGACGCGCCGAACCTGATGTCGGCGGACAGCCTGTTCGACTGCGCCGCCCTGCTCGGCGAGACCGTCAGCCAGGTGATCTCGTATCACGGTGCCCGCCAGCCCCAGCAGGCGAGCGTCGACTTCAGCTGCAACTTCCTCATCGGCGGCCAGATCGCCGGCGAGCGGCCGCGCCTGTTCCTGGTCTACCCCGAAGGCAACTTCATCGAGGCGACCGAGGACACGGCGTTCTTCCAGATCGGCGAGAGCAAGTACGGCAAGCCGATCATCGACCGCGTCGTGAAGCCCCAGACGACGATGGCCGAGGCGCTCAAGTGCGCGCTCGTTTCGTTCGACTCGACGATGCGCTCGAATCTCTCCGTCGGCCTGCCGCTCGACGTGGCGCTGGTCAAGACCGATGCGCTGCGGGTGACCTTCCGGCATCGGGTGGACGCCGACGACCGCTACTTCGCGTCGATCCGTCAGGGCTGGAGCCAGGGTCTGAAGAAGGTCTTCAACGAACTGCCCGGCCCGGACTGGCTCAAGCTCTCCTGAGGACGCGCGCCGGCCGTTCGATGTGCGTGCCGCGGCGGATCGCGGCGCGGCGCGGCGCTCGGCCGGGTCGTCGCTCAGCCCAGCCGTTGCTCAGCCCAGCAGTTCCCGGGCGTGCTTGCGGGTGGTCGCGGTGATCTCGATGCCACCGAGCATCCTCGCGATCTCCTCGACGCGGCGGCCGCGGTCGAGCCGTTCGATGAGGCTGGTGGTGCGCGCGTCGACCTGACGCTTGGCCACCGAGAAATGCTGGTTGGCCTTGGCGGCGACCTGGGGCAGGTGCGTGACGCAGAGCACCTGCCGCGTCTCGCCCAGTCGGCGCATCAGCTCGCCGATCACTTCGGCGACGCCACCGCCGACGCCGGAGTCGGCCTCGTCGAAGATCAGGGTCGCGACCGGATTCGCCTGTGCCGCGAGCTCGCTGATGGCGAGGCTGATCCGCGACAGCTCGCCGCCCGACGCGACCTTGCCGAGCGCGCGTGGCGTGGCACCGGCATGACCTGCGACCCGGAACTCGACCCGATCGATGCCGTGGACGGCCGGCTCGCCGCGCTCGATCGCGATGTCGAGCCGCCCGCCCTGCATGCCGAGTCGCCCGATCCGCTCCGATACGCCCGCCGACAGCGCCTTGGCCGCCACGGCCCGCTTGCGCGACAGCGCGGCGGCCAGCCGGTCGAACTCGGCGCGCGCCGCATCGACGCGTTGCGACAGCGCGTCGACGTCCTGTGCCTGTGCCGCATCCGCGAGCCGGGCCCGCAGCGTCGCGTACTCGTCGGCGAGCCGCTCCGGCGGGAGCTTGAACTTGCGGCCGGCGGCGAACAGCACACCGGTCCGGGCCTCGATCGCTGCCAGCCGCTCGGGGTCGAGATCGACCCGGTCGGCGTAGGCCGACAGCGTCGAGCCGGCCTCGCCGGCCTGGATCGCCGCCGTCTCGATCATCTCGAGCACCGGGGCCAGGGTGGCATCGACCGCGGCGAGTGCCTTGAGCTTCTGATGGACCGCCTGCAGGCGATCGGCGATGGCCTCGTCGCCGTCGGCCAGCGTGTCCGCCAGCCCGCGTGCGCCTTCGATCAGCGTGGCGGCGTGCGCGAGGCGCTTCTGCTCGCCGGCCAGCTCGTCCCACTCTCCCGGCAGCGGCGCGACCCCTGCGAGCTCGTCGACCTGCCACTGCAGCCGCTCCCGCTCGAGGGACAGCTCGCGCGCGCTGCCGCGGGCGCGCTCCAGGTCGCGTTCGAGCGCGCGCCAGGCCGCGTGGACCTGGGCGACCGCCGCGAGCTCGGCCGACACGTCGGCGAAGCGGTCGAGCAGCCCGCGCTGCCCGTCGGGACGGAGCAGCGACTGCGAGGCATGCTGTCCGTGGACTTCGACGAGCCGCTCGCCGATGTCGCGCAGCTGCGCGACCGTGGCCGGGTGGCCGTTGACGAGTGCGCGCGAGCGGCCGTCGGCCTCGACCACGCGGCGCAGCAGCACGAGACCCGGGTCACCCGACAGGTCGCGCTCCGCGAGCCAGGCGTCGAGGCGGGCATCGGTGGTGAACTCGGCCACGATGTCGGCGCGGCCCGCGCCCTCGCGGACCACGCCCGGGTCGGCTCGCGTGCCGGTGGCGAGCCCGAGTGCATCGATCAGGATCGACTTGCCGGCTCCGGTCTCGCCCGAGAGCACGGTGAAGCCGGGGCCGAAGTCCAGTTCGACGGCTTCGACGATGACGAAGTCGCGCAGACGCAGTGCGGTGAGCATCGCGGGGTCAGGAGCGCGGAGCGAGGCTCGGCATCTCGTGCCAGTTCAGCTTGGAGCGCAGCGTCGCGTAGTAGCTGTAGCCGCTCGGGTGGAGGAAGCGCGCGCTGTAGGGGGCGCGCCTCACTTCGATCACGTCGCCGATCTGCAGGTCGACGAAGGTCTGCATGTCGCAGTTGAGCCGCGGTTCGCGGCCGTCGGCGACGCTCATGCTGATCACCGACGAGGAGGGCAGCACGATCGGACGGTTCGACAGCGCCTGGGGCGCGACCGGCACCAGCACCAGTCCGTCCAGCGACGGATGGAGGATCGGCCCGGCGCACGACAGCGCGTACGCGGTGGAGCCCGTGGGCGTCGCGACGATCAGGCCGTCGGCGCGCTGGCTGTACATGTAGAGCCCGTCGACGTGGACCTGAACGTCGATCATCCCGGCCCGGGAACTGCGGCTGACCACGACGTCGTTGACCGCGCTGGCCTCGAAGACCACGCTGCCGTCTCGGGTCACCCGGGCCTGCAGGATCGAGCGGTCCTCGGCCTCGTAGTGACCGTCGAGCACGGCACCGAGGGCATCGGACCACTGCAGCAGCGGGATGTCGGTGATGAAGCCGAGCCGCCCGTGGTTGATGCCCACCAGCGGCACGCCGTGGGGGGCCAGTTCGCGGGCGATGCCGAGCATCGTGCCGTCGCCGCCGACGATGACGGCCAGGTCGGCGGACTCGCCGATCTCGTGGATATCCGCAGTCGGCAGCGCGCCCAGACCGAGCGTGCCCGCGATCCCGGCCTCGAACAGCACGCGCAGGCCCCGCTGGTCGAGGAAGGCACCGATCTCGCCCAGCGTCTGGGCCGTGCCGTCGGACTGCTGCTTGCCGAACAGCGCGATCGTCTTGAACGGGGGGGACATGGCGCCATTTCACCACAGTTTGCGCACCACCTCGCCGCCGAAGGCCTAGGCCCGAAGTGGGGGCGGCATCGGTTCCACGGCCCGCCGTCCGGCAGCCTTCGGGTCGGCGCCGTTGGCAACGCCTGCGATTCGGTCTATAAATCCCACCCATGCTGGACCCGCGCGCTAGGACTCTCCTCAAGACCCTCATCGAGCGGTACATCGCCGACGGCCAACCGGTCGGTTCTCGGACGCTCTCGCGCTATTCGGGGCTCGACCTGTCGCCCGCGACCGTGCGCAACGTGATGGCCGACCTCGAAGACCTCGGCCTGATCACCAGCCCCCACACCTCGGCCGGCCGGATCCCCACGCCGCGTGGCTACCGCCTGTTCGTCGACCGTCTCATCACCGTCCAGCCGCTCGAGGTCGAGCACGCCGAGCGCCTGCACGGCAAGATCCTCGCCGACGAGCCGCAGCGCGTGCTGACCCAGGCCGCGCACCTGCTGTCGAACCTCACCCAGTTCGCCGGCATCGTGATGACGCCGCGGCGCAGCTCGAGCTTCAAGCAGGTCGAGTTCCTGCGCCTCGCCGACAAGCGCGTGCTGCTGATCATCGTCACGCCCGAGGGCGACGTCCAGAACCGGATCCTGCATGCCGACCGCGAGTACTCGCACAGCGAACTCACGGAGGCCTCGAACTACATCAACCTGCACTTCGCGGGCCAGGATTTCGAGACCATCCGCCAGCGGCTCCAGCACGAACTGACGAGCCTTCGCGACGACATCACCGGCCTGCTGCACAAGGCGGTCGCCGCCGGCAACGAGGCCGCCGCCGAGAAGGCCGAGACGCTGATGATCAGCGGCGAGCGCAACCTCGTCGCCGTCCACGAGCTGTCCGACAACATGGATCGCCTGCGCCAGCTGTTCGGACTCTTCGAGCAGAAGACCGGTCTGGTGCAGCTGCTCGACGCGAGCAGCCACGCCGAGGGGGTGCAGATCTTCATCGGCGGCGAGTCGCAGCTGGTGCCCATGGACGAGCTGTCGTTCGTGGTCGCGCCCTACGGCGCGGACGGCAGGATCGTGGGCACGCTCGGGGTCATCGGCCCGACCCGGATGGCCTACGAGCGGGTGATCCCGATCGTCGACATCACCGCCAAACTCGTCTCGAGTGCATTGAGTCA
This sequence comes from Burkholderiales bacterium, assembly GCA_003818495.1. Taxonomy (GTDB): domain Bacteria; phylum Pseudomonadota; class Gammaproteobacteria; order Burkholderiales; family Burkholderiaceae_E; genus UBA4615. The sequence goes on along the minus strand of RPRK01000010.1, from coordinate 13,670 downwards.
CGGGTGAAGACCGGCGAGCCGATGCGCGTGGCCGACCGCCCCGGTTGACCGCGCCCTTCGGAATGGATGTAGCATTGCGCTCCCGGCGCGGGCCTACCGCCCGGCGAGAACCGAGGTGCCTCGCGATTCCGACGCGGCATCCATCGAGGAGACTCAGACTGTGGCGTCCGTAGCGATCGAGCGCGTAGAGAAGGCGTTCGGCCAGACCAAGGTGATCCGCGGGGTCGACGTCGGCATCGACGACGGCGAGTTCTGCGTCCTGGTGGGGCCGTCCGGCTGTGGCAAGTCGACGCTGCTGCGCATGATCGCCGGTCTCGAGGAGATCAGCGGCGGCCAGATCCGCATCGGCGACACGGTCGTCAACGACGTCCCGCCGAAGGAGCGGGACATCGCGATGGTCTTCCAGAACTACGCGCTCTATCCGCACATGAAGGTGCGCGAGAACATGGCCTTCGCGCTCATGCTCGCCAAGCGCCCGCAGTCGGAGATCGACAAGCGGGTCGGCGAGGCGGCCGCGATCCTCGGCCTCGAGCCCTACCTCGACCGGTATCCGCGCCAGCTGTCGGGCGGCCAGCGTCAGCGGGTCGCGATGGGGCGCGCGATCGTCCGGGACCCGCAGGTGTTCCTGTTCGACGAGCCCTTGTCCAATCTCGACGCCAAGCTGCGCGTGCAGATGCGCACCGAGATCAAGGCGCTGCACCAGCGGCTCAAGACGACCTCGATCTACGTCACCCACGACCAGATCGAGGCGATGACGATGGCCGACAAGATCGTCGTGATGCGCGACGGCATCGTCGAGCAGACCGGCAGCCCGCTCCAGCTCTACGACAACCCCGTCAACACCTTCGTGGCCGGCTTCATCGGCTCCCCGGCGATGAACCTCGTCGCGGGGATCTGGGAGCAGGGCGGCGTGAAGGTCGGCGACGTGCACATCGCGGTGGCGCGCCCGATGCGGGCCGACAACGGCCAGAAGGTGCTGCTCGGCTCGCGCCCCGAGCACCTCACGCCGGCCGCCGGCGGTGCGCTCGGCGCACGCGTCGAGGTGATCGAACCGACCGGTGCCGACACGCTGCTGATGTGTTCGCTCGGCGGCCAGGAACTGACGGTTGTCGTGCGTGACCGCGTGACGCTGCGCCCCGGTGATCCGGTGCAGCTCGCGCCGGAGCTCGACAAGCTGCACGTGTTCGACGCCGCCAGCGGACGCAGCCTGGCGGCGTGATCGCGGCCGGCGCCGGTGCGCCGGACCGGCCGGGCTGCGACCCGGCACCCCACCCAAGAGGGAAGGAGACCTACGATGACGACTCGAGACAATCCCCGCCGTACCCTGCTCAAGGCCGGCTCCGGCGCCGCGATCGGCGCGGGCGCGATGATGGGCGCGCCTGCGATCCATGCCCAGGCCACCTGGAACAACGTGCCCGAGAAGGGCGCCAAGCTGCGCGTGCTGCGATGGAGCCGGTTCGTCCAGGGCGACATCGACGCCTACATGGCGAACGTCAAGAAGTTCACCGAGAAGACCGGCATCGAGGTCCGCGTGGACAACGAAGGCTGGGAGGACGTGCGTCCGAAAGCGGCTGTCGCGGCCAACGTCGGCAGCGGGCCGGACATCATCCTGTCGACCAACGACGACGCGAATCTCTACCCCGACAAGCTGGTCGACGTCACCGACCTGTGCGAGTACCTCGGCAAGAAGTACGGCGGCTGGTACGAAGGCTGCGAAGCCTACCTGCGCCCCGACGGCAAGAAGTGGATCGGCGTCCCGCTCGGCACGGCCGGCGCGATGATGGTCTATCGCGAGAGCCAGCTGAAGGCCGCTGGCTTCGACGCCTTCCCGAAGGACACCGACGGCTTCCTGAAGATGTTCAAGGCGCTGAAGGACAAGGGGACGCCGGGAGGCATGGCGCTGGGAAATGCCACCGGCGACAGCGGCTGGACCTCTTGGCTGGTGTGGGCGTTCGGCGGCCAGATGGTCGACAAGAACAACAAGGTGGTGATCGACAGCCCCGAGACGATCAAGGCGCTCGAGTACGCAAAGGAGCTGTACGGCAGCTTCGTTCCCGGCACGCTGTCGTGGCTCGACCCGAACAACAACAAGGCGTTCCTCGACGGGCAGGTCAGCGCCACCAACAACGGCATCTCGATCTACTACGCGGCGAAGAACTCCAACGATCCGAAACTCAAGGAGCTCGCCGCGGACATCCAGCACTCGCAGTTTCCGATCGGTCCGGTCGGCAAACCGACCGAGTTCCACCTGTTCTTCAACCAGATGGTCATGAAGTACACGAAGTACCCCAAGGCCGCGAAGGAGTTCCTGCGCTTCATGATGGAGCAGGGGCAGTTCGACGCATGGCTGACGGGGGCGGGCGGCTACATCTCGCAGCCGCTGCGTGCCTACGAGAAGACCCCGATCTGGACGGTCGATCCGAAGCACACGCCGTTCCGCGACGCGACCAAGAACATGCGTCCGGCCGGTTTTGCGGGCAAGCTCGGTTACGCGTCGGCCGGAGCGCTTGCCGACTTCATCATGGCCAACATGGTTGCCGAGGCGGCTACCGGGTCCAAGACCCCCAAAGAGGCAGCCGAGCGCGCGCAGAAGCGCGCCGAGCGGTACTACAAGGTCTGACCGGGGGTTTCGGCGAGCACTGCTCGCCGCCCGGTCAGGTCGGGCCGGCATGCTTGCCGGCCCGAGCCCGCGGACCCGCGGCACCTCATCGGGTCGAGCACCGCCTCGCCGCTTCTCTCGCTTCACCTGCCTGACTCGGAGAACCCCCCACCATGCACCAGCGCGTGCAGACCGCCCCCGGTGCCACAGCCCCGGCGCGGCCACAGATGTCGATGCTGGAGCGGCTCCAGAACAACCGGAACGCCCTGGGCCTGGTCTTCATGGTGCCGGCGGGAGTGCTGCTGCTCCTGTTCCTCACCTATCCGCTCGGGCTCGGGGTCTGGCTGGGCTTCACCGACGCGAAGATCGGTCGCGCCGGCGTGTTCGTCGGCCTCGAGAACTACGAGTTCCTGTTCGGCGACAGCGTCACGCGCCTGGCGCTGTTCAACACGCTCTTCTACACCTTCATCGCCAGCATCCTGAAGTTCGTGCTCGGGCTGTGGCTGGCGATCCTGATGAACCAGCGCCTCAAGCACACCACGCTGCTGCGTGCGATCGTGCTGCTGCCCTGGATCGTGCCGACCGCACTCTCGGCGATCGCGTTCTGGTGGATCTTCGACTCCCAGTTCTCGATCGTCAGCTGGATCCTGGTGAAGCTGGGCCTGATCGACGGCTACATCGACTTCCTCGGGGATCCGTGGAACGCGCGCTTCTCGACGATCGCCGCCAACGTCTGGCGCGGCATCCCGTTCGTCGCGATCTCGCTGCTGGCCGGCCTGCAGACGATCTCGCCCTCGCTGTACGAGGCGGCGGCGATCGACGGCGCGACGCCCTGGCAGCAGTTCCGCAACGTCACGCTGCCGCTGCTGACCCCGATCATCGCGGTCGTGATGACGTTCTCGGTGCTGTTCACCTTCACCGACTTCCAGCTGATCTACGTGCTGACGCGCGGCGGTCCGCTGAACTCGACGCACCTGATGGCGACGCTGGCCTTCCAGCGCGGCATCTCGGGTGGTGCGATCGGCGAGGGCGCGGCGATCGCGACGGCGATGGTGCCCTTCCTTCTGGGCGCGATCATGTTCTCGTACTTCGGCTTGCAGCGTCGGGCCTGGCAGCAGGGAGGCGACAAGTGAGCAAGGACGACGCAACCGATTCGCAGGGGATGGATTTCCTGCAGACGTCCGGCCGACGCTGGATGACGACCTACATCCCGATCGCGCTGTTCCTGTTCGTGCTGCTGTTTCCCTTCTACTGGATGGGGATCACCGCGTTCAAGCCGAACGAGGAACTGCTCGCGCGCGACGGCAACCCGTTCTGGGTGTCGAGCCCGACGCTGGCGCACTTCAAGAAGCTGCTGTTCGACACCGAGTACCCCGCCTGGCTGATGAACACCATGCTGGTGTCGGTGATCGCGACGCTGGTGTCGCTGTTCGCCGCGGTGCTGGCGGCCTACGCGATCGAGCGGCTGCGCTTCAAGGGCTCGCGGGCGACCGGTCTCGGGATCTTCCTCGCCTACCTGATCCCGCCCTCGATCCTGTTCATCCCGCTGGCGATCGTGCTGCAGAACCTCGGGCTCTTCAACACCCGCTGGGCGCTGGTGTTCACCTATCCGACCTTCCTGATTCCGTTCTGCACCTGGCTGCTGATGGGCTACTTCCGCTCGATCCCGTACGAACTCGAGGAATGTGCGCTGATCGACGGCGCCTCGCGCTGGGAGATCCTGGTCAAGATCATCCTGCCGCTCGCGGTGCCCGGCCTGATCTCGGCGGGGATCTTCGCGTTCACCCTGTCCTGGAACGAGTTCATCTACGCGCTGACCTTCGTGTCCGACTCCGAGATCAAGACGGTGCCGGTGGCGGTGGTCACCGAACTGGTCGAGGGCGATGTCTACCACTGGGGGCCGCTGATGGCCGGCGCGCTGCTCGGCTCCCTGCCGGTCGCGATCTTCTATTCGTTCTTCGTCGAGTACTACGTCGCAGGGATGACGGGCGCGGTCAAGGAGTAGGGGAGCAGGGCGGGGACGCCGGCATGGGGTGAGTGGGCGGCGGCGCAGATCGCCTATTGGGGAGACCCCGGGCCGGGCTTGGTAGACTGTGCGGTTATGCCCCGCACCTCCCCTCCGCCCGCCTTCGACCACGCGACACGGCCCCGCACGGCCGTGCTGGTCGTCCAGCTCGGCACGCCCGCCGCGCCGACCGCGGCGGCGTTGCGCCCCTATCTTGCGCAGTTTCTCGGCGATCCGCGGGTGGTCGAGATTCCCCGGCTGCTCTGGTGGCCGATCCTCCACGGCATCATCCTCAACACCCGGCCGGCCAAGTCGGCGAAGAAGTACGCCAGTGTCTGGACCGACGAGGGTTCGCCGCTGATGGTGCATTCGGTGCGCCAGGCGAAGCTGCTTCGCGGTGCGCTGGGGGAGCGGGGGCACGACATCGAGGTGGCGCTCGCGATGCGCTACGGCGAGCCGTCGATCGCGTCGGTCCTAGACGGACTGCGCGAGCGCAACGTGACGCGCCTGCTGGTGCTGCCGATGTATCCGCAGTATTCGGCCTCGACCACCGCGACGGTCTTCGACGAGGTGCATCGCGTGCTCGCCGGCTGGCGCAATCTGCCCGAAGTGCGCTGGGTCCGGAACTTCCATGTCGACGAGGGCTACATCGAGGCGCTTGCGACGCAGGTGCGCGAGTCCTGGGCACGCAACGGGCGCGGCGAACGGCTCCTCATGAGCTTTCACGGCGTACCGCGCCGGTCGCTCGATCTGGGCGATCCGTACCATTGCGAATGCCATGCGACCGCCCGCCGGCTCGCGGAACGGCTCGGCCTCGAGCGCAAGGACTGGGTCGTCACCTTCCAGTCGCGCTTCGGCAAGGCGCAGTGGCTGCAGCCCTACACCGAGCCGACGCTCGAGCGGCTTGCCGGCGAAGGCGTTCGTCGCATCGATGCGGTCTGTCCGGGCTTCGTCGCCGACTGCCTCGAGACCCTCGAGGAGATCGCGATGGAGGCGAAGGAGGCCTTCCTGCACGCGGGGGGCGAGTCGTTCCGGTACATCGAATGCCTGAACGGCGCGCCGGCCTTCATCGACGGCCTGGCGGGTCTGGTGGAGCGGCAGGTGTCGGGCTGGCCGACGCTGGCACTCGACGCGGAGGCTTCGGTCCGGCGCGACAAGCTGCTGGTCGAGCGCCGTGCGCGCGCCGTGGAGCTCGGCGCCCAGGGATGATTCGGCCGGCTCAGGTCGGCGAGAACGTGCGCACGATGCCGAACCCCAGCCCTTCGGCCGCCGCCAGGTAGATGGGGGTCGCCTTGTGCTCGTTCGAGCGCCACCGCGTGCCGCGCACCGAGTCGTAGCGAACGCTGCCGTCGGGATGGCGGCTGCCGTCCAGCAGGCCCCGCAGAAAGGTCACCCCCTCCCAGGTCGACTGCCCGAGTGCGTTCAGCACCGGTGCCCGCTCGCCGAAACGGGTCCAGTAGCGCTCTCGGAAGGCCCCGTTGCGGTCGGTGGGCAGTCCGGCGAAGTAGCCGGACGCGACGAACAGCCCCTCGCTGCAGTCGGCGCCCATCGCCAGCAGGCCGTTCTCCTCGATCGCGCAGCCCAGCCGCGGCATGCGCTCGGCGAGTCCGCTGTCCCGGAACGCGCGGCCGAAGTCGATCGCGTCCTGCCCCACCATCGACAGCAGCACGGCCTGCGCGCCGCTCGCACGGATCGCATCGATGAGGCGGTCATGGTCGCAGTGGCCCAGCGGCACGAAGGCATTGCCCACCACCGAGCAGCCGCGCTCGACGAGCCGGCGCCGGGCGAGGGCATGCGTGCGCCGCGGCCAGAGGTAGTCGTTTCCCGCCAGGAACCAGCGCGACAGGTTCCAGCGCTCGATCATCCAGTCGAGTGGCGGTAGCAGCTGCATCGCCGGGGTCTCGCCGATCGCATGGACTCCGTCGGGAAGCGAGCCGCCCTCGTAGAGTGGCGTGTAGACGAACGGCACCCCGAGCGCACCCGCGGTCGTGATCCGCTCCCGGACCGAGCTGGTGTGCATGCCGACGATGGCATCGATGCCGGTGGTGGCCGCGAGCGCGCCGAGGTCGTCCTCGACCGTGTCCGACTCGTCGCTGGCATCGATCAGGTGCAGCCGGACTTCGCGACCGCGCACGCCGCCTTCCCGATTCCACTGCTCGACGGCGAGGCGCGCGCAGGCCAGGCTGGACGCCCCCCAGAGTCCGGCGGTTCCCGAGGTCGGCACGCACAGTGCGAGCCGGTACGGCTCGGGATCGAGCCCCCCGCCGATCCGTCCGGCATCCCGCAGGGGGCGATGCGGCCCGCCCGTGCGCAGCCCGAGTCTGCGCCGTGCGGGCAGTAGGGTCACGCCCGTGGGGGCGATCGGGCCGGTCGAGTCACGAATCATGGGGAATCTCGATCCCTGCGAAGCCTGCCGCGCACGATGCTGACGGTCGGATGACATGTTCACCGACCCGGGATCGGCCGTCACGATGCGATGCAGCAGTTCAGGGGTCTTACAAGCACGCGGCGTTCCACCTTGTCCGCGTGTCGTCCGGCGCTGGATTCGGCACGGCCGTGCCCCTAGAATGCGCGAATGTCTTCGATCAGGCGCAGATCCGGTGCGGACGATGCACCATCCCTGGCCGCTCTCCTGTCAGAGGCGAGCCGCCGGGCCTCGGCCGACCTGGAGCGGGTCCTCGGTCCCGAGGGCCTGCCGGTCGAGCAGTGGCGCGTCCTCGAGCGACTCGCCGATGGGCGCGGCCTGACCATGTCGGTGCTGGCCGACGAGGTCGAGATGAAGCTGCCGGCCCTCTCGAAGCTGATCGATCGCATGGTCGGCAGCGCGCTCGTGCAGCGCGCCCAGGATCCCGTCGACCAGCGCCGCGTGCTGGTCTACATCTCCGACATCGGTCTCGAGAAGCACCGGCTGCTGCGCCATCGCGTTCGCCGGACCCGACACGATCTCGAGACCCGTCTGGGCGACGAGCGCGGCCGCGAGCTGCGCCGGCTGCTCGAGGAATTCCTGCGCCACCCCGGCGCCTGAGACTCCCCGCCGGCACCTTCGTGCCGTCGTCTGCCTGCCCGCCAATACGTCCCGCGAATACGTCCCGCGAATACGTCCCGCGACGCCCCGCCGTGACCGTCGACCCTCCGGTCTGCCGATCGGCGCTCCACTTCATGCATCGATGCAGGTCGATTGTTTCCGTGGAAAACAAAATCCTTGACATGGAAAATATCGGCTGACGATACTCGACCCGTGGTTCCTCCTACCGTGGGCGAGGGTGCATGGTCCTGCTGGCTTGGTTGTTGGGCATCGTCGTCGCGATCGTGGTCATTGCGATCGCGGTCGTCTTCCTCAACCGCTTCTACCGGAAGTCCTCCCGTGACGTCGCGCTGATCCGCACCGGTTTCGGCGGCCAGCGGATCGTCATCTCGGGCGGCTGCCTGTCGCTGCCGTTCCTGCACAAGGTCGACGAGATCAACATGCGGACCATCCGCATCGAGGTCCGCCGCACCGGCGAGAAGTCGCTGATCACCGAAGACCGGATGCGCGTCGACGCGGAACTCGAGTTCTACGTCCGCGTGCAGCCCAGCGTCGAAGGCATCGCGACGGCGGCCCAGGCGCTGGGTGCGCGGGCCTTCAACCCCGACGGCATCCGCAACCTGCTCGAGGGCCGGTTCGTCGATGCGGTGCAGGCGGTGGCCGCGGAGCAGACGATGGACTCGCTGCACGAGAAGCGCGGCGAGTTCGTCCGCAAGGTCGGCGCGCTGCTCGGCGAGAACCTCTCCCACGCAGGCCTGCAGCTCGACTCGGTGTCCCTGACGCGCCTGGATCAGGCCGCGTTCGCCGCCCTCGACGAGAACAACGCCTTCAACGCGGTGGGCATGCGCCGGCTCGCGGAGATCATCGCGGTCAACAAGAAGAAGCGGGCCGAGATCGAGGCGGACGCCGATATCTCCGTCCGCCAGACGCAGCTCGCCGCCACCAAGCAGCGGCTCGAGCTCGGGCGCGAGGAGGAGCAGGCGCAGATCAAGCAGCGGCTCGATCTCGACAAGGTGCGGGCCACCAGCGATGCCGAGGCGGCGAGTGCGCGCGAGGCCTCGACGGTCGCCTCGGAGGCGGCGCGCATCGCTCGCGAGCGAGACACCCGGGCCGCCGAGATCGAGAAGGGCCGGGAGCTGCGGCGCCTCGAGATCGAGGCGCAGCTCGGTTCGGAGATGCGCAAGGCCGACAGCGCCATCGCGCTGGCCGCCAAGCATGCCGACGAGGCGCGGGCCCAGGCGCTCGCCGAACTGGCCCGCATCGAGGTGATCCTCGCGCAGGAGAAGGTCCAGACCGATCGCGAGCGCGCGGTCGCGGACCGCTCGCGCGAGATCGCCATGAAGCGTGTGGTGGAGGCCGGTGAAGTCGCCGAGGCGAATGCCGTCACCGAGACGTCCGTCCTGATCCGCAAGGCCAAGGCGGAGGCCGAGGCCACCCGCACCCTGGCGGAGGCGGAGCGGCTCAAGCTGCTCGCCGAGTCGGAAGGCGCGCGCGCGGTCATCGCCGCCAAGAACTCGCGCTCCGAAGCCCTGATGCATCACGAACTCGAGCAGTACCGCCTGGATCGCCTGCCCGAGATCGTGTCGCAGATGATGAAGCCGGCCGAGAAGATCGACAGCATCCGCATCCACCAGATCACCGGCTTCGGCGGCTCCACCGGCGGCGGTGGCGGTGGCGGCAACACGATCGATGCCGGCGGCAAGCCGCCGGTGAACCAGGTCATGGACAGCATCCTCGGCATGGCGCTGCAGCTGCCGGCCCTCAAGAGCATCGGCGATCAGATCGGCGTGGACTTCTCGTCCGCGGTCGGATCGGCGACGCAGCCGCCCGCTCCGCGGGGCGGGGCCGGCGGGAGCTGAGGCGCCCACCCCGTCCGTCCGGCGCCGGGCCGTCCCCGGCCGCATCGTCCCTTCGTCGTTCCCACCCCTCTCCATCGGGAGATCCGCATGGCCATCTCGCGTCGCAACTTCATCGCCGCCACCGGCTCAGCCGGCCTGATCGCAGGCGCCCCGTCGATCGTCCGGTCCCAGACCGGGCCGATCAAGCTCGGCTCCGTGCTCGACAACTCGGGCAACCTCGACATCTACGGCAAGCCGATGGTCATGGCCACGACCCTCGCGGTCGAGGAGATCAACGCCGCCGGCGGCCTGCTCGGCCGCAAGGTGCAGGCGATCCAGTACGACACCCAGTCGGACATCGCGCTCTACACGAAGTTCGCCCAGCAGCTGGTGCGGGACGACAAGGTCGACGTCGTGCACGGCGGCATCACCTCGGCATCCCGCGAGGCGATCCGTCAGACGTTCCGCCGCGGCAACACGATGTACTTCTACAACGTGCTGTACGAGGGCGGCGTCTGCGACCGCAACTGCTTCGTCACCGGCACCACGCCGGGTCAGGCGGTGGAGCCGATCGTCGACCATGCCACGAAGAAGTGGGGCAAGAAGGTCTACATCCTCGCGGCCGACTACAACTACGGCCAGATCACCGCGAAGTGGCTCCAGCACTACGTGAAGCTGCGCGGCGGCTCGGTGGCGGATACCGGCTTCTTCCCGCTCGACGTGTCCGACTTCGGCTCGACGATCGCCAAGATCCAGCAGGCGGGCCCGAATTGGGTGGTGTCGGCGCTGGTCGGTGGCGCGCACATGTCGTTCTACCGGCAGTGGGCGTCCTCGGGCATGAACAAGAAGATCCCGCTCGCCTCGACCACCTTCGGTGTCGGCAACGAGCACCTCGCGCTGTCGCCGGCCGAGGGCGACGGCATCCTGATCGCCGGGAACTACAGCCAGGAGGCGCAGTCGGCCTCGAACAAGGACTTCCTCGCCAAGTGGGCCAAGCGCTTCGGCGACACGAAGATCGTCCACGAGATCGCCGTGTCGCAGTACCAGGGCATCATGCTGTGGGCCGAGGGCGTCAAGAAGTCGGGCTCGCTCGGACGTGACGCGATGCTCAAGGCGCTCGAGTCGGGCGTGGCCATCGACGGCCCGACCGGTCGCGTCGCGATGGATCCGAAGACGCACCATGCGTCGCTCGACATCCATCTGATGGAGGTCAAGGGCCAGAAGCTGACCATCCTCGAGACCTCGAAGCAGCGTCCGCCGTCCGACACCGCGCAGTCCTGCGACCTGATCAAGAACCCGGCCGAGAACAAGCAGTTCGAGGTCAAGGTCTGACGGAGCGCGCGACGTGGACTACGCCGGCGTCGTCTTCCTGGAGATCGTCTACATGATCGCCTTCCTCGCGCTCGCGAGCGCGGGGCTGGCGGTCGTGTTCGGGATGATGCGCGTCATCAACCTCGCCCATGGCGAGTTCGTGATGCTCGGCGGCTACACGACGCTCGCCTGCGTGCAGGCGGGCATCAACGTCTACGTCGCGATGCTGATCATCGCGCCCATCGTGGTCGGGCTCATCGGCCTGATCATCGAGCGGCTGGTCATCCGGCACCTGTACGGACGGATGATCGACACGATGCTCGCGACCTGGGGTCTGTCGCTGCTGCTGGTGGGCATCGTCACGCTCATCTTCGGCAGCTCGGCGGTCGGCGTGCCGACGCCGATCCCCGGCTACACGCTCGGCGCCTACCAGATGGGCGGCTACAACCTGTTCATCATCGCGCTGGCCGCGGTGGTGATGATCGGGATGTGGGTGGTGCTGCGCCACACGCGCCTCGGGCTGATCGCGCGCGGCGCGATGCAGAACCCCGAGGTGGCGTCGGCGCTGGGCTACGACCCGAAGAAGGTCTACATGACCACCTTCGCGGTCGGTGCCGCACTCGCGGGCCTGGCGGGCGGCGCGCTCGCGCCGCTGACCGGGCTGCTGCCGTCCTCGGGCGGCGCCTACATCGCCAAGACCTTCATCACCGTCATCACCGGCGGTGCGGCGGTGCTGTCGGGCACGCTGTCGTCGGCGGTGATGTTCGGCGCGGTCAACCAGATCGTCTCGTTCGCCTCCACGCCGGTCATCGGCGAGATCGCGATGCTCGCGCTGGCCATCGTGCTGCTGCGCCTCATGCCCCAGGGCATCACCGGGCGGTTCTTCCGGAACTCGACATGATCCACGACGCGCCGTCCGCAGGGCGGATCCGCTGGGGCTGGTTCATCGCGTGGGTCGTCGTGATGGCGGTGCTGCCGCTGGTGTTCGACGACACGCACACGCTGTCCCTGATGGCGATCACGGCGCTCGCCGGCCTGTCGCTGGCGCTCATGTGGGGCTATGCGGGCATCCTCAGCTTCGGACACGCGGCCTACTTCGGCCTGGGTGCCTACACCTACGCGATCGCCGCGGTGAACTTCGGCGAGAGCACGGTGCCGCTGCTGCTGTCGATCGTGGTCCCCGCGCTGCTGGCGGCGGTGATCGGCGCGATGATGTTCTGGGGGCGCATCGGCGACGTGTACCTGGGCGTGATCACGCTGGTCGTCAGCCTCATTCTCTTCAAGTTCATGAACGCGACCGCGGGCGACGCCTACAAGATCGGCGACGCCCGGCTCGGCGGCTTCAACGGCATCCCGGGCTTCCAGATCCTCAACGTGCCCGGGGACCCGAGCGCGCAGATCTTCGGTGTCCCGTTCTACTACGTGATCGCGGTCTGTCTGGCGCTGTGCTACCTGCTGTGCCGCTGGATCCTGTCGACGGCGTTCGGCCGCACGCTGGTGGGCATCCGCGAGAACGAGCTGCGCGTCGAGCTGCTCGGCTACGACGTGCCTGCCCACAAGACCGCGGTGTTCACCATCGGCGCCGGCATGGCCGGCCTGTCGGGCGCCTTCTTCGCGATGTGGGCCGAGATCGTCACGCCGGGGGTGTTCGCGCTCGGCATGTCGGCCGAGATGATCGTCTGGGTGATCGCCGGCGGACTCGGCACGCTGATCGGCCCGATGATGGGCGCGGCGGCCCTGACGCTGCTCAAGCTGATGCTCGGCCAGCAGACGCTCATCGACAATTCGCTGGTGCTCGGCGCCATCATGGTGATCGTCGTCCTGCTGATCCCGAAGGGCATCGTGCCGACCGTCGCCGGCTGGCGCAGCCGGCGCGAGCGATCGGTGGCGAGCCGACGCGGACAGGCCTCCGGTCGCAAGCGTCGGACGGTCGCCGTGCCCGCCACCCCGGGCGACGGCGCGGGGAGCGCGTCGTGAGCGAACCCGTCGTCGAGACCCGCGACCTGTCGATGCGGTTCGGCGGGGTGGTCGCCGTCAACCACGTGAGCTTCACGCTGCGGGAGCGCGAGCTGCGCTGCCTGATCGGCCCCAACGGTGCCGGCAAGAGCACCTTCTTCAAGTGCCTGACGGGCCAGCTCGACCCGGGCCACGACGGCGGCCGCGTGCTGGTGCGGGGTCAGGACGTCACCGGTTGGCGGCCCTATCGGATCGTGCGGCTCGGCGTCGGCATCAAGACGCAGGTGCCCTCGGTGATGAACGGGCTGACCGTCCTCGAGAACCTGTGGCTGTCGGCCCGCCGCATCCACGGCAAGGCGGGTGCCGACGGTGCGGTCGAGGAAGTCGTGGGCGAACTCGAGCTCGGTCCGATCGCGCGCCGCAGCGTCGGCGAGCTCGGCCACGGCCAGAGACAGATGGTCGAGCTCGGCATGGTGCTCGCCCAGCGCCCCTGGCTGGTGCTGCTCGACGAACCCGCCGCAGGTCTGACGGGCGCCGAGCTCGAGCGGCTGGTCGGCGCGATCCGCCGGATCAACCAGACGGCGGCGGTCGTCGTCGTGGATCACGACATGCACTTCGTCCGGATGCTCGACAGCCTCGTCACCGTCTTCCACCAGGGTTCGATCCTCATCGAAGGACCCGCCGAGGCCGTGCTCTCGGACGCCAAGGTCCGTGAGGTCTACATCGGGAGCCGAGCCGCATGAACGCCGGGCCGATCCTCCCCGTGACCGCGGCCGCCCCCGAAGACGCCGCGCGCCGCGATGCGGTGCTCGAGGTGTCCGGTCTGCACGCGGGCTACGGCCACGTGCCCGTGCTGCACGGCATCTCGCTCACGCTGCGCGAAGGCGAGGCGATCGGCATCGTCGGCCACAACGGCATGGGCAAGAGCACCCTGCT
>RPRK01000009.1 GCA_003818495.1 Burkholderiales bacterium | reverse complement strand
TGAAAGGGGCGAGTTTTTTCGCCGGCCCGTCGCGGCCCCCCGCCTCGCGGGGACCCTCGGGCCGCAGGCCCGAGGGCGCGGGGTCAGCGAAGCGATGCCCGCCCCCGGGCGACGACGGGCCGCGCCAACCGTCGATCGCAGAACGCAGCACGCAGCACGCAGAACGACGAAGCCCGCCGGACTCGCATCCGGCGGGCTTCGTGCTGGAGCGACGTGCTCAGACCCGGGAGAGGACCGGACCCGCCGCCCGCAGGTGCTGCAGCAGCTGCCCCGCGATGCGCGGCAGCGGCAGCACCTCGTGCACCGCCCCGACCGCGAACGCCTCCCGCGGCATCCCGTAGACCACCGACGTGGCCTCGTCCTGCCCGATGTTGTAGGCACCCGCGTCGCGCATCTCCTTCATGGCGTCCGCCCCGTCCCGGCCCATGCCCGTCAGCATCACGCCCATCGCGTTGGCGCCCGCATGCTTGGCCACCGTCCGGAACATCACGTCCACCGACGGCTTGTGCCGGTTCACCGGCGGACCGTCGTCCAGTTCGATCACGTAGTTCGCGCCGCTGCGCGCCAGCAGCATGTGCCGGCCGCCCGGCGCGATGTAGACGTGACCCGGCAGCACGCGCTCGCCGTGCTCCGCCTCCTTCACGTGCATCCGGCACAGCGCGTTGAGCCGGTCCGCGAAACTCTTCGTGAAGCCGGGCGGCATGTGCTGCGTGCAGAGCACCGCCGGGCAGTCCGCCGGCAACTGCGTGAGCACCTCGCGCAGCGCCTCGGTTCCGCCCGTCGACGAGCCGATGGCGATGAGCTTCTCGGTGCTGGCGCGGGAGTAGCTGATCGGAACCGCCTTCACCAGCGGCGGCGCGCCCGGGGCCGTCGTGCCCGAACCGGCCGCCCGCGGCGTCGCCGAGGGCGGCGCCGGGCGGGCGACGGCACGTCGCGTGATGCGCGCGCGTGCCGCGATCCGAAGCTTGTCGGCGATCTCGTTCGCCATCTCCTGCAGGCCGGTCGCGATGCCGATCCGCGGCTTCGCGACGAAATCGACCGCTCCGAGCTCGAGTGCGCGCAGCGTCGTCTCGGCACCGCGCTCGGTGAGCGTCGACACCATCACCACCGGCATCGGCCGCAGCCGCATCAGCTTCTCCAGGAAATCCAGCCCGTCCATGCGCGGCATCTCGACATCGAGCGTGATCACGTCCGGATCGAGGTTGCGGATCATCTCCCGCGCCTGATAGGGATCGTTGGCCGCGCCGATGCACTCCATGTCGGGCTGCGAATTGATGAGGCTGGACAGCATGCTGCGGATCAGGGCCGAATCGTCGACGACCACCACGCGTATCTTGCTCAATTCAGTCTCCTTGCCGCCTAGAACAGCTCGACGCTGCCTGCGCTGGCCGCAGCCGGCTGCTTGCTCAGACGTCCGCGGAATGCGGACTCCTCGGTCGCGATCGCATCGACCTGGGTCGTGGCGAGCTTCTTGCACAACGCACGGGCACTGCCGGGGAACAGGCAGACCTTGCGGGGATGGATGTCGAGCACGTCGCGCGAGACGATCTGGATGCGTTCGGCGGCGAGGAACTGCTCGATGAACTTCACGTTCTGCTCGCCGACGTTCATCGTCGAGAAGTTGCGCATGACCTGCCCGCCGCCGAACACCTTCGCCTCGAGCCGTTCGCGACGCGCGCCGCGCTTCATCATCTCGTTGATGAGCAGCTCCATCGCATAGGCGCCGTACCGACCGGCGGTGCCGCCGTCGGGCAGCATGAAGTGGTTCATGCCGCCGAGCCGGGCGCTGCGGTCGACCAGGCAGGCCGCGACGCACGAGCCCAGGACCGTCATCAGCAGCAGGTCGTCGCCGTCGTGGACGTAGTACTCGCCGGGCAGGATCTTGACCGCGTCCGTCTTGAACGACGCGTCGTAGTAGAAGGTGTGCGCCTCGTACTCGCGCGCCGGGCGCTCGCGCAGGGCCCGGATCTTGTCCGAGCTCTTCGGGAACAGGCCCGGGGCGGTCTGGCGCAGCGATGCCGCGGTCGTCGGATTCATCGGATGCATTCGGGTTCCCGTGCCTGCCGCTCGGCGAGCCGCTCGTACACGGTCTTGCCGCGCAGCGAGAAGAGATCGCTCTGGGCCGAGAAGTTCTCGGAATGGCCGACGAACAGCAGGCCGCCGGGGCGCATGGACGCGTGCAGGCGCGTGAGGACGGTGCGCTGCGTCGGGGCGTCGAAGTAGATCATCACGTTGCGGCAGAACACGACATCGAAGGGCTGCTGGAAACGCAGCGGGTCGTGGACCAGGTTCACCTGCCCGAACTCCACGAGCCGCTTGAGCTCGGGGCGCACGCGCACCAGGCCGGCGTTCGCGGCGGTGCCCTTGAGGAACCAGCGCTTGAGGCGGCCGGCATCGAGGCCCTTCTCGTTGTCCAGCGGATACACGCCCGCCTGCGCCGTGCGCAGCACGTCGGTGTCGATGTCCGAGGCGTAGATCGTGGCCTGTGCGCTCGGGCCGAGGGTCTCGAGCACGGTCATCGCGATCGACCACGGCTCCTCGCCGGTGGAGGCGGCCGCGCACCAGATCCGGACGGGGCCACGGTGCTGCTTGAGGAACTCGGCCAGCAACGGAAAGTGGTAGGCCTCGCGGAAGAACGAGGTCAGGTTGGTCGTGAGCGCGTTGACGAACGGCTGCCAGAGCGGCGAGCCGGCGCGCTCGACGGTATCGAGCAGCGCGCCGTAGGTCGCGATGCCATGCTCGCGCAGCAGGCGCGCGAGCCGTCCCTGGACCATGCTCTGCTTGCTGGGCTGCAGGTGGATGCCTGCCCGTTCCTTGATCAGGCGGCGCACGCGCTCGAAGTCGCCGGGAGAGATCGCGACTTCGTTGCCGAGCGGTGACGGGGCGCTCATCGGGACGGCACCGTCAACGCGCCTCGGCGCCGTGAGGCGCCGGACGGGGTGTAGCGAAGCGGATCGGACGGCAGGTCATCGGCGGGTCGGGCTCGGTGGGACGGGTCGGAGGGGAACGGTCTGCGCGGGGGGACGGGGCGGTCGGCCTGACCGACATCGGTGCCCGTGCGCCCCGCGCGGAACTCAAAACTCTTCCCAGTCGTCGTCGGGGACCTTGGCGGCCTTCGGTGCCGGTGCCGGTGCCGGCGCGGGTGCCGGAGCCGGCGCGCGGGCCGCCGGTGCCGCCGCCGCACGCGACGGCGCCGACTCGGTCCGGGACGGGGCGGCGTTCGTCGCCGGCGCCACCGCCTTGGCCGGCGTGGGCGTCGGGGACTGCGTCGGCGCCGAGGCGCTCGTCGGGGTCGGCGCAGCCATCAGGCTGGACGGCACGGCACGGACCGGAGCAGCCTTGGCCGAAGGCGACTTCGAGACCGGGGCCTTGACCGGCGCCGGCGTCTTGGCGGCCTGGACGGGCTTCGCGGCGGGCGCAGGCTTCGCGGCAGCCGCCGGCTTCCAGGCGCCCGCATCGCCGCCCGCAGGGCCCGCGGCCTTCGGCGCCGTCACGGCCTCGGCGTTCCAGGACGGCTCGTGATCCGAGCTGGCGGCCGGGGGCATCGACGCGGCACGCGCCGAGGACGACACCGGATCGGACGATCCGCGCGATCCGTCGTCGAGGCGGAAGGCGTCGACCGCCTCGGCCAGGCGACGCGCCTGTTCCTTCAGGCTCTCGGCGGCGGCCGCGCTTTCCTCGACCAGGGCCGCGTTCTGCTGCGTCATCCGGTCGAGCTGGTTCACGGCGGTGTTGACCTGTCCGATGCCGGCGCTCTGCTCGCCGGTCGCCGACGAGATCTCGCCGATGATGTCGGTCACCCGGCGCACCGAGGTCACGATCTCGGACATCGTGGTGCCGGCGTCCTTCACCAGGCGGCTGCCGGAATCGACGCGCTCGACGCTGTCGGTGATCAGACCCTTGATCTGGCGGGCGGCCTCGGCGCTGCGCTGCGCGAGGCTGCGCACCTCGCCGGCCACGACCGCGAAGCCGCGGCCCTGTTCGCCGGCACGGGCGGCCTCGACCGCGGCGTTCAGGGCGAGGATGTTGGTCTGGAAGGCGATGCCGTCGATCACCGAGATGATGTCGGCGATCTTGCGCGAGCTGTCGCTGATCTCGCCCATCGTGGCGACGACCTGCTCGACGACCTCGCCGCCGCGCCGGGCGACCTCGGAGGCGCCGAGCGCGAGCTGGTTGGCCTGGCGCGCGCTGTCGGCGTTGGTGGCCACGGTACCGGTGAGCTGCTCCATGCTGCTGGAGGTCTGCTGCAGGTTCGAGGCCTGCTGCTCGGTCCGGCGGCTGAGGTCGTTGTTGCCCACCGCGATCTCGGTCGAGGCGGTGGCGATCTGCTCGGTGGAGTCCTTGATCGAGCCGAGCGTGCGGCTCAGGTGCTCGGACATCCGGCGCAGCGCCGAGATGAGCTGACCGATCTCGTCGTTCGGCGGCTCGGGCAGGCGCACCCTCAGGTCACCGGCGGCGATCGAGTCGGCCGCCTCGCGGGCCGCGTTGAGCGGCACCAGCAGGCGGCGGTTGAAGACGACCGAGAATCCGAACGCAGCCAGCAGCGACGCCGCCGTGGCGATCCAGAGGATCATCAGGTTGCGTTCGTCGCGCGACTTGGCGGCGGCGACCGAGTCGGTCGCGAGGCGGCGCTCGACCTCGAGCAGTTCCGCGGCGACCTTCGACGCCGCCTTGTACTGCGCATCGGCCGTCTGCATCGCGGCGAGGCCGGTGTTGGCATCGACCGAGGCCATGTCGACCGCGTCGTCGACCGCCTTCGCGTACTTCGTGGCGGCCGCCGACAGCGTGTCCAGGCGGGCCGCCCCGTCCGCATCGGCGCCGTTGCGCATCGCGCCCAGCTTCTCGACCAGCGCGTTGCCGCGCTGGACGAGCGCATCGCGCCGCCCCTTGACCACCGACGCCTGCAGCGAGTCGATCCACAGGATCGTCCGGTAGGCCTCGGCGTGCATCGAGGCCAGCTCACCCTCGACGCGGTAGGCCGACGCGTAGTTCTCGAACCTCACGTCGGCGAGGGTCGAGAGTTCCCGGTTCGAGCGCAGCTGCATCAGGGTGACCAGCACGCACAGGGCCACCAGGGATGCGCCGCCGATCGCGGGCAACAGCAGCAACTTGACTCGAAGCTTCATGGGATCGCCGATCGTCTTGAGTGAAGGGGGGGGCGGCCGCGGGCCGGATCAGTTCTTGTAGACGCCGCCGCAGACGACGGTCTCGTCCAGGCGCTCGCAGTACATCTGCTTGGGCTCGACCTTCTTGCTCACCGGGTTGGTGAACTTGTAGTCCTGCCAGAAGTTGGGCTTGGCCCGACCCAGCTCGACGCGCTCCTTCACGAAGGGCTTGCCGTCGACGTCCTTGAGCTCGATCAGGTTGCGCCCGATCATCTTCTCGTTGGCGCCGTGCGCATGGACCGTTCCGTCCAGCCCGTAGACCACCAGGTACAGGTCGCGGTCGTTGAACATGCCGGACTTGTTGCTGATCTCTGCCCAGCCCTTGTCCTTGCCGTTCGACTTGATGAAGGCGACGCCCTTCTTGACCATCGCGGTCGCCTCGTCGGGCGTGGCGAACTCGCTCTTGGCGTGGGCGACTCCCAGTGCGCAGCACGCCACGAAGGCGGCGACGCAGGCCTTGATCGAACCAGTGTGCTTCATGTCGATGCTCCTCGCGGGGGGGGTGCCGGATGCGGCACGCGGGCGGGATGCCCGCGCGTCCGCGCCGGTCGGCGGCCGTCCGCCGTTCAGGCGGCCTGCTCGGCCAGGGCCATGTCGGCTGCGCTCATCAGCCGCTCGATCTCGATCAGGATCAGCATCCGGTCGTTGAGCGTGCCCAGCCCGGTGATGAAGTCGGCCTCGACGGCCGCCCCCACCTCCGGCGCCGGCCGGATCTGCTCGGGCGCGAGCTCCATCACGTCGGAGACCGAGTCGACGACGATGCCGACCACGCGCGCCCCGAGGTTCAGGATGATCACGACCGTGAAGTCGTTGTATTCGGCCGAGCCGAGGTTGAACTTCAGCCTCAGGTCGACGATCGGCACGATCACGCCGCGAAGGTTGACCACGCCCTTGATGAACGCGGGCGCGTTGGCGATCCGGGTCGGCTGCTCGTAGCCTCGGATCTCCTGGACCTTCAGGATGTCGATGCCGTACTCCTCCTCGCCGAGCCTGAAGGTCAGGTACTCGCGCGGCCGTGCGGCCGTTGCCGCGTCGTGCGCCCGATCGTGTGCAGCCATGGGTCTCTCCGTCCGAAGGGGGTTCAGTGACGCGCGCGGCGGACCAGCCACGACACGTCGAGGATCAATGCCACCTGGCCGTCGCCGAGGATGGTCGCGCCGGAAACGCCCGGCACCTTGCGGTAGTTCGCCTCGAGGTTCTTGACGACGACCTGATGCTGGCCGATCAGTTCGTCGACGATCAGCGCGATGCGTCCGCCCTCGGCCTCCACGACGATCATGATTCCGCCCGACACCGGCTCCTTGCGGGGCACGGCGAACAGCTCGTCGAGCGCCAGCAGGGGCAGGTACTCGTTGCGCACCTCGACCACGCGGCCGGTGCCGCCGACCGACTTGATGTCGCCCGCCGAGAGGTGGATCGACTCCACCACCGACGCGAGCGGCACGATGTAGGTCTCCTCGGCGACGCCGACGGACATGCCGTCCATGATCGCCAGGGTCAGCGGCAGTCGCACCGACACCCGCATGCCGCGGCCCTCGGTCGAGTCGATCTCGACCGAACCGCCGAGCGAGGCGATGTTGCGCTTGACCACGTCCATGCCGACGCCTCGGCCCGACACGTCGGTGACCTCGGCGGCGGTGGAGAATCCGGGCTCGAAGATGAGACCGTAGACCTCCTGGTCCGTCATCTGGTCGCTCACCGGCAGACCGCGTTCGATCGCCTTCTTCAGCAGCTTGTCGCGGTTCAGGCCGCGGCCGTCGTCGCGCACCTCGATGACGATCGAGCCGCCCTGGTGGGCCGCGGCGAGCGTGACGGTGCCCAGCGCGGGCTTGCCGGCCGCGATCCGCACCTCGGGCATCTCGATGCCGTGGTCGGCCGCGTTGCGCACCAGGTGCGTCAGCGGGTCGGTGATCTTCTCGATCAGGCCCTTGTCGAGCTCGGTGTCCTCGCCGATCGTCTGCAGCTCGACCTGCTTGCCGAGCTTGCCGGCCAGGTCGCGCAGCATCCTCGGGAAGCGGTTGAAGACGACCGCCATCGGGATCATCCGGATGGCCATCACCGCTTCCTGGAGCATCCGGGTGTTGCGCTCGAGGTCGGTCAGTCCGGTGGCCATGCCCTGGTGCACGACCGGATCGAGCGCCTGGCCGGTCTGCGCGAGCATGGCCTGCGTGATCACGAGTTCGCCGACCAGGTTGATCAGCTGGTCGACCTTCTCGATCGGCACCCGGATCGAGGTGCTCTCGAGGGCGGTCGCGCCGGTCGCCGGCCGGTCGCCGGCCTTCGCGGCGGGCTTGGGCGCGGGGGCCGCAGCCGGCGCCGTCGCGGCGGTCGCCGACGCGGCCGGTGCGGCTTCGCTCGGAAGATCGACGAAGAATCCGTAGTCGGCGTTCTCGACGGCCGCCGCTTTCGGTGCCGGCGCGGCGGGCGCGGCGGGCGCGGGCGATGCGGCCGGTGCGGCGGCTGCCGCCGGCGCACCCAGGCGCACCTGCTCGCGATCGACGTGGAAGGAGAACAGGTCGAGCAGGTCGCTGTCCGGGGTCGAGGTGATGACGCGGAAGCGGCGCATCCCCTCGGCGTCGGCCTGTCCGCCGTCGGTCGCCTCGATGCGGCCGAGGCCGGGGATCTCGGTGAACAGCTCGGCCAGGTGATCGGCGGTGTCCGGCCGCTCGAGCGGACCGATCGCCAGTTCGATCAGGCGCTCGCCCTCGGCGAGCACGGGTTCGGGCAGCGCCGGCACGGCGACCGGCGCCGCGACGACGGCGGCGGCAGGGGCCGGCGCCGACGGCGGGACCGGCGCGGCAGCCGCGCTGCCGTGCGCCAGCGCACCGATCCGGGCGACCAGTTCGGAACAGTCGAGCGCCTCGTGCTCGGCGGCTCCGGCCTGGTGGCGCGACAGCAGGTGCCGCAGCACGTCGCCCGACTCGAGCAGCGTGTCGACCATCCCGATCGTCGCCGTCAGCTCGTGGCGGCGCAGCTTGTCGAGCAGCGTCTCCATCACGTGCGTGAGGTCGGCGACATCCTGGAAGCCGAAGGTCGCGGCGCCGCCCTTGATCGAGTGCGCGCAGCGGAAGATCGCGTTCAGCGCCTCGTCGTCGGCGCTGTCGACGTCGAGTTCCAGCAGCAGCGTCTCCATGTTGGCGAGGTTCTCGCCCGCCTCCTCGAAGAAGACGCCGTGGAACTGCGACAGGTCGAACGCGCCGCCGTTGTCTTGAGACTGTGTTTCGCTCATCGCGACCTCGTGGGGCTCACTGGGGCAGGACCTTGCCGATGACTTCGAGCAGCCGCGCCGGATCGAAGGGCTTGACCATCCAACCGGTCGCCCCCGCGGCGCGGCCGGCCTGCTTCATCTCGTCGCTCGACTCGGTGGTCAGCACCAGGATCGGGGTCCGCTTGAAGCGCTCCTGCACGCGCAGCTGCTTGATCAGCGTCAGCCCGTCCATGCGCGGCATGTTCTGGTCGGTGAGGACCAGGTCGACCTGCTTGTCACCGAGCTTGTCGAGCGCGTCCTGCCCGTCGACCGCCTCGATCACGTCGTACCCCGAGCTGCGCAGGGTGAACGAGACCATCTGGCGCATCGAGGCCGAATCGTCCACAGCAAGAATCGAACGCATTGCCATTTTTTTCGGATCCTCAGAAGAGCTCGACCGAGCCCGCATCCACTGCACGTTGTGCGACCGGGCACGCGCGATTCACCCACTGAACCTCGCACCCCTCTTCCTCGCCACCGATCGCCGCGTTCCCGAGGCAGTCGGCCACCGACACCAGCCGTCGCCGCGAGTGCGCGATCAGCTGGGACGCCATGTCCTGGAACTGCAGCGCGGTCATCGCCGCGCGCAGCTCGCCGGCCAGCGCCGGCTGGCGCGGGTCGGAGATGTCCGCGCTGAGCGCGTGCGCCCGCCCGAACCGGTCCAGCAGCTGGTCCACCGCATCGGACAGCAGGCGCTCGAGCCGTTCGAGCTCGGTGCCCGCGGCCAGCAGTTCGTCCTGCATGTCGGCCGCGAGCCTCGCGGTGACCGCCCCGTTGACTTCGTCTGGTTCTTGATCGCTCATCGCGCCTGATCGCCGTAGGAATCGGATGATTCTTCGCGTGCTAACATCGTTGCGAGCAAGCCCGCACACAGGAACTGATTCTGTGCGGTCGAGCCGCCGCCCCAACTGCGGATAAGACCGGGTGCATCCGACCAATTCCCTCGAGCCGACCGACGGTCCGGATGCCGCCGACGAGCCCATCCGGCTGCTCGTCGTCGAGGATTCGGAGCTCGACTACGAGCTGCTCCTGCGCTCGCTGCGCCGCCAGCGACTCGCCCCGGATTCCGTCCGTGTCGAGGACGAGGCCGGCCTGCGGGCCGCCCTCGCCTCCCGCAGCTGGGATGCCGTCATCTCCGACCACCACCTGCCGCGGTTCTCCAGCGGCGAGGCGCTGCGGGTCGTCCGTACGTCCGGCTCGGACCTGCCGTTCATCATCGTCTCGGGCACCATCGGCGAGGAGGCCGCGGTGGCCGCCATGCAGGCCGGCGCCGACGACTACCTGATCAAGGGCCGCCTGGCGCGGCTCGGGCCGGCACTTCGCAACGCGCTGTCGGCGGCGTCGGCCCGCCGCGAGCGGGGTGCCGCCCAGCAGGCCCTGGCCGAGTCCGAGCGGCGGCTGCGCGCCCTGACCGACCATCTGCAGCAGGCGGTCGAGGACGAGCGCGCCGCGATCGCCCGCGAGGTCCACGACGACGTCGGCGGGATGCTCACCGCGCTGCGCTTCGACCTGTCCTGGATCGAACGGCACGGCGAGGAATCGGTGCGGGCACGGGCGCGTCAGGGGCTGGACACCCTGAACCAGGCCGTCCTCGCGGTGCAGCGGATCATGCGCAACCTGCGTCCGCCGGCGCTCGACGCGGGCATCGTCGCCGCGCTCGACTTCCTGGTGCAGCAGTTCTCCAGCCGCACCGGCGTCGACACGCAGCTCACGTCCAACCGCGATCGCATCGAGGTCACCGAGCAGATCGCGATCACCGTCTACCGCGTCGCGCAGGAGTCGCTCACCAACGTCGCCAAGCACGCGCAGGCCCGCCGGGCCCGGGTCGACCTCGTGGTGCAGGACGACATGCTGTCGCTCGAGATCAGCGACGACGGCATCGGCATCCGGGCCGCCGACATGGACAAGCCGGGCTCCTTCGGGCTGCGCGGCCTGACCGAGCGGGTGCGTCAGGTGCATGGCTGGATCGACGTGGCCGTCGGCGAGCGCCGCGGCGCGGTGATGCTCACGATCCCCCTGACGCAGCAGGCGGCGTCGCGACTCCTTGACGAGACCGACGCATGATCAATGTGGTGATCGTCGACGACCACGCGCTGATCCGGCGCGGCCTGCGGGACTCCCTGACCGAGGCCGGCGACATCCGGGTGGTCGGCGAAGCCGGCGACTACGGCGAGCTGCGCCAGCTCCTGCGCGAGACCGCGTTCGACGTGCTGCTGCTGGACATCAACCTGCCCGGCCGCAGCGGCCTCGACGTGCTGCACTCGCTGGCGGAGGAGAGCACCCGCATCCGGGTGCTGGTCCTCACCATGTACCCCGAGGACCAGTACGCGATCCGGGCGCTCAAGGCCGGCGCGATGGGATACCTGAACAAGTCGGCCGACCCGTCCCAGATCATCGCGGCGATCCGCACGCTGCATGCCGGCCGCAAGTACATCACGCCGGCGATCGCCGAGGCGCTCGCCACGCGGCTGTCCGTCGACGATTCCGAGAAGCCTCACGAACGGCTCTCCGACCGGGAGTTCCAGACGCTGATCCGGCTCGCGGCCGGCCAGCGCCTCTCGGACATCGCCGCCGAGCTGAGCCTGTCGCCCAAGACCGTCTCGGTCTACCGCGCGCGCGTGCTCGAGAAGCTGTCGATGCAGTCCAATGCGGATCTGACGGCTTATTGCTTGAGGAATGGGCTGATCGATTGAGTTCTGATCAGCCGCCTCTCGGCGGGTTCCCGTTCTCGACGCAGCAGTGCGCCGCAAGGATGCGGCGCCCCTTGACCAGGCTCGCCGCGGTGCGGCTCGAAACCCCTGGTCAAGCAATCGCGACACAGTTCTTCCCGGCGTTCTTCGCCTGGTACATCCCGTCGTCGGCCCGCCCGATCGCCGACTCCAGCGAATCCTGCGGATCGACGCGGGTGGTGCCGGCCGAGAAGGTGATGAAGATCTGCTTCGCGTCGAACAGGTAGACCTCGCGGGTCAGCTCGCGCTGCACCCTCACGAGCAGCTCGCGCGCCTGCACGTCGGTCATGCCCGGCAGCAGGATCACGAACTCCTCCCCGCCGTAGCGCGCGACCGTGTCGCCCGGGCGCACCTTGCCCTGCAGCAGACCGGCGAGGTGGCGCAGCGCCCCGTCGCCGGCCTGGTGGCCGAGCGCATCGTTGACCTTCTTGAAGTCGTCGATGTCGAGCAGGGCGATCGCCAGCGGGTCGCCGGTGGCGCGCAACGCTTGGAGCGCCCGCTCGAAGGCACGCTCGAGCCCGGCCCGATTCGCGGTGCGGGTCAGGTGGTCGGTGAGGAGCCGCTCGCTGGCCTGCGCGAGCTCCCGCTCCAGTCGCTCGACCTCGCTCTCCAGCGCCTGGGCGCGCTCGGAGCGTTCGTCGAGGTCGCGGCGCGCCTCGTCGAAGGTCTGGTGCACCTCGTTCGCATCGGCCAGGAGCCCGCGGACCCGCTCGGCGATCCCCTCGAGCGAGTCGGCCGTCGAGATCGCCTCCAGGTGCCCGCTCAGCGTGTCGCCGAACTCGGCGGTGTGCGTTCCCAGGTGCGTCATCTGCTGCACCAGGTGCGGCAGCAGGTCGCGCAGCGCGGCCACCGCGTCGCGGCGGCTGCGGGTGATGGACTGCTGGGTGACGAGCGCCTGCTGCAGCAGCGAACGCGCGGCAGCGAGCGTTCGCCGGTCCGCGCCGTCGCGGACCGAGTCGCGCACCGTCTGCACCTGCGTCTGGATCCAGCTGCCTTCCTCGGCGACCGCCTCGAAGCTGCCGCACAGCGACATGACGATCTCGACGAGCTCGGCGTTCACCTTGCGGGTCTTCGCCAGATCGCGCTGCAGGACCAGCGCGGCGCGCCCGGCTTCCGCGAGCGTCTGCGCGTCGCCCGGCTCGGGGGTGGCCTGCGACGGGGGCGCCGCCGGGGCCTGGCGGACGACCGCGGCCTCGGGCTGCGCCGCGGCCATGTCCGCCACCGGAGGATCCATCCGCCACTGCACCAGCAGCAGCTCGAGCTGCGCACGCAGCGCCGCGTCGTTGGCCTCGTTCTCGTGCGCGGCGGCCACCATCGCGTCCAGCCGGCGCGCCATCGGCCACTCGCGGCCCGAGCGGCCGGCCGCCTCGACCACCGTCGCCAGCAGCGCGCCCCAGCGGCCCCGCGGTGCCTGCTTGCCGATCTGCAGCAGCGCCGACAGCGCCTCGGTCCAGCGCTGCTCGCGCACCGACGCGGACAGGCCCGCGTAGGTGCCCTCGCCGGGCTCGGCGCGCTGCGTCAGCAGGCGGACCGCGGCCTGCGCGACCTGCTCGGCGTCGGCACCGCTGGACGGCCCCCCGATCTCGCTCCAGGCCTTGCGGTAGTTGCCGGGTGTCGGCACGAGCTTGCGCTCGGCCAGGTGCCGGATCGCCGCGCGGGCGGCGTCGGTGGCGGACAGTGCGAGGTTGTCCGAGCGCACGGGCGCGGACAGCGGCTGGGAGAGCTTCATTCGTCGCCTTCCGTCATGGCGACGCCCGCCGGGATCCGGTGGGCGTCGGCGAACGCGAGTGCCTCGTCGAGCGGCACCGCACGGCCGTAGAGCCAGCCCTGCTGAAGGGTGCAGCCGAGCTCGACGAGGGTGCGGCGCTGGGAATCGGTCTCGACGCCTTCGGCGACGACGCGCAGCTGCAGGTTCGCGCCGAGCGCGACGATCGCGCGCGCCACCGCGCGGCTGCGGTCGGACAGGTCGATGTCCTGCACGAAGGAGCGGTCGATCTTCAGCGTGGTGAGCGGCAGCCGCGTCAGGTAGGCGAGCGACGAGTAGCCGGTGCCGAAGTCGTCGACCGCGAGACCGGCGCCGAGCGCCCGGAGCGCGGTCAGCTCGGCGACCGCCACCTCGGCGTCGCGCATCATCCCGGACTCCGTCAGCTCGACCTCGAAGGACCCGGCCGGCACGCCGCTGGCCTGCAGGGCGGCGCTGATCACCCGCGGCAGCTGACCGGTGCGCAGCTGCTGGGCCGACAGGTTCACCGACATCGTGCAGTCGCGATGGCCGCGTCGGCGCAGCGCCGCCAGGGCCTCGCAGGACTCGACGATCGCCCACTCCCCGAGCGGCACGACCAGCCCGGTCTCCTCGGCCAGCGGGATGAAGGTCCCGGCCGGCTGGGTCTGGCCGCCGCGCACCCAGCGCATCAGGGCCTCGAAGCCGATCACGCGGCCGTCGGTGGCATCGACCTGGGGCTGGAAGTGCATCGACATCTCGCGCCGGGCCAACGCGTAGTGCAGGTCGCGCTCCATCTCCAGCCGGTCGAAGCCCGCGCCGGCCATCGAGGGATCGAAGGCGAGCGCGGCATTGCCGCCGGCGGCCGACGCGGCGCGCCGAGCCAGCTCGGCATGGCCGATGCGCTGCGCGGCCGACTCGTCGTCGTCACCCAGGTGCACGCCGACCGATGCGCGCAGGAACAGCTCGCGCGCCGCGATGCGGAACGGCTCGTGCAGCGCCTCGACCGCACGCCGCCCGATCGCGAGCGCGGAGTCGGCGTCCGCCAGACCGTCGAGCAGCAGTGCGAACGCATCGCCCCGAAGGTTCACCACGGCGTCGATCCAGCCCGCGCTGTCGCGTGCCGAGCTGCCCGACGCCGTCAGCCGCCGCAGGCGCTGCGCGAGTTCCACCAGCAGCCGGTCGGTGGCCTCCTGCCCGAGCGCCTCGCCGATCTGGCGGAACCGGTCGATGTCCAGCACCGCGAGCCCGAGCCGGCCGGTCGAACCGGTCGGCCGGGGGCGCTGCAGGCGCTCGAGCAGCCACGTCCGGTTGGGCAGCCCGGTCAGGCCGTCGTAGTGGGTCAGGCGGTAGACGGTCGCATCGGCGACGTCGCGCGGCGTGACGTCGTGCACCGCGCCGCTCACCTCCAGTGCGCCGCCCACGGTGCTGACGACCTGATGGACGTCGACGCGGACCCGGCGCAGCCGCCCGCCGCGGGTCCGCACCTCGATCTCGCGCCGCACCGCCGGCCCGCCGTCCAGCATCCGGGCCATCGCCCGGCGCAGCGCGCGGCGATCCGCGGGCGACGCCAGCGCCAGCAGGTGGCGGTCATGGATCGACGCCGGGGGATCCCGCCAGTCGAGCAGGCGGAACAGGTCGGTGCTGCCGCGCAGCCGGCGCGCCGCGGGCTGCCAGTCGAACGCGCCGACCGGCGCGGCCGGGGTGACGGGGCCGATCGCGGCTCGGCCGCGCCCCGTCTCGCGCTCGAGTCGACCGAGGTGCAGCAGCTGGCGGATGCGATGCACCAGGAGCGTCCAGTTGATCGACTTGATGCAGTAGTCGGAGGCACCCGCCTCGTAGGCGCGGCGCGTGGCCTCGTCCTCGTCGAGCGAGGTCAGCATCAGCAGCGGCAGGCCCTCGCCGTCGCGGGTGGAACGGACCCGCCGGCAGAACTCGAAGCCGTCCATGCCGGGCATCAGCACGTCCGCGATGACGCAATCGACGCCGCCGGCGGCGATCGCGGTGAGCGCGTCGCCCGGCCGATCGAAGTCGAGGACCTCGAAGCCACGCTCGCGCAGGGCGCGGGCGGTCAGCAGGAGGCCCATCGGATCGTCGTCGACGAGGATCACCCGGGCTTCGGGTTCGGCATCGGTCTGGAACGAGGCGGCGGCAGCGGGCATGCGGGGGGCGTGTTCTGCGGACGAGGGTCGACCAGCAGGTTGTCGGCCGCCCCGGCGCGATCTCGATGCCTGCGGACGCTCCCGACCGACAGACGGCGCGTGGCGCCCGAAGGGGTGCGGGCCGCGAATTTCGGGTAAGGTTGGGCCGTTCCCGAGCCGCATGACCCAGCCCTCCCACCGCATCGTGTCCGACCGCGGACGACGCCGGCGCCGCACGACCGCGAACGGCGCGGTGGCGGCCGTCGCTGTCGTGGGCACCGTCCTGCCCGGGTTCGGCGCCTGGGCCGGGCAGTCGGGTGCCGGCGACGTCGGCGTGCCGCTGGCGGTCATCGCGGCCACGGTGGCGGCGCTCGGTGGGCTCGGACTGGTCGCGGCGCGCAGACTGCTGGCTTCGGGTCGCCGGGTCGCTGCCCCCGAACGCGACGCCGCGCAGCCCCTGCCGACCGAGGCGCCCCTCCCCGGCTCCCCTTCCGGCCCCCTCTCCGGCCTCCCCTCCGGCCCCCTCTCCGGCCCACTCTCCGGCCTCCCCTCCGCTCACCGCCCGCCAGCCGGTCCCTCGCCGACGGCCGGGATGCGGCCGACCAGCGAGCTGGATGTCTTTCGCCGACTCACCCGCGACGTGTACTGGGAGCAGGACGAGCACGGGGTCCTGACCCGCGTCGACGAGGGCGTCGCCGGCTCGCCGTTGCGGCTTCGGCTCGGGGCATGTCGCTGGGACGGCGGCGCGACCCCCCTCGACGCGCCCGACTGGGCGGCCCACCAGCGCACGGTCGCGCAACGCGAGCCGTTCGCGGACCTGGCCTGGGTGTGGGTCGACCCGGCGGGCCGCGTCCGCGTGGCGATCGACAGCGGCGTGCCGCGCTTCGATGCCTCCGGCCGCTTCGTCGGCTACGCCGGCCTGTCGCGCGACGCCGGCGCCGAGACGGTCGCCGACCGGGCCCGCCGGCTCGCGGTCGCCGCGCTGCTCGCCGCGGCCGAGCCGGTCGTCTGGATCGAGGCGGGCACCGGCAGCACCCCGGACTGGCACGTGATCTGGGCCAACGCCGCCGCCTGCCGGCTGTTCGACCGCACCGAACGCGAGCTGCGCCAGGTCCCGTGCCGCGCGCTGTTCGGACCCGATTCGCAGAGCGCGGTCGCCGGGCTCGAGCAGTCGCTGCGCGCGCGGCGCGACGCGCGGATGCACGTCGACGTGGCGCGCAAGTACGGCGAGACCCGCTCGGTCGAGCTGCGGCTCGAACCCCTGCCGGGCGAGAGCGCGCTGCGGCCCTGCGCGGCCCTGCTGATGCACGACCGCTCGGCCGACCAGGAGCGGCTGCAGCAGGATGGCCGCGCGATCGAGCGCCTGCGCAGCAAGATGCGCGAGCGCTCGCTCGAGCTGGAGGTGACCGCCAAGGAGCTCGAGTCGTTCACCTACACCGTGTCGCACGACCTCAGGGCGCCGATCCGGGTCGTCGAAGGATTCGCGCGGATCCTGCAGGAGGACTACGACGATCGGCTCGACCGCATCGGCCACGACCACCTGCAGCGCATCCTGAGCGCCGCCTCGCGCATGACGCAGATGATCGATGCGCTGCTCGGGCTGTCACGGCTGTCGGGCCAGCCGATCGTGCCCGAGCAGGTCGACCTCTCCCGACTGGCGGACACCATCGCCGAGGAGCTGCGAGGCGGCGACTCGGCGCGCCGCGCCACGGTGCGGGTCCAGCCCGGGCTGCTCGTCGAAGGCGACCGGACGCTGCTGCGGGTGATGCTCGAGAACCTGCTGGGCAACGCCTGGAAGTACACCTCCAAGCGGCCGGACGCGCAGATCGAGTTCGGCTGCAGCGGCGTCGGCCCCGACGCCGTCTACTGCGTGGCGGACAACGGCGAGGGCTTCGACATGCGCTTCGCCGACCGGCTGTTCGGCGTGTTCCAGCGGTTGCACAGTTCCAGCGAGTTCCCCGGCACCGGCGTCGGCCTGGCGACGGTGCAGCGCATCGTCCGGCGCCACGGCGGCCGGGTGTGGGCCGAATCCGAGCCGGGCCGCGGCAGCCGCTTCTACTTCACGCTGTGGGAGAAAGCGGCCCGCTGAGCAGCGTGGCCGCGGCGACGATCTCGGCGCCCAGCGCGCTCTCGGACCGGCCGCGCCCGGCCGCCATCGAGGCCAGCATCCTGCGTGCGGCCACCGGCGACAGGCGATGGCGTTCCATGAGGATGCCGATCGCGACCGCCTCCGGCGAGTGCTCGCCGTTGGCGCTCCGGGCGCGCTCGATCAGGTCGACCGCGGCGCCGAACGCATCCGAGACCGGCGGCGTCGGGACGGCCTCCGGCTCGGGGGCCGGCGCGTCGACGACGTCCGTCGGTGCGCCGCGCGACCCGGAGCGCGCCAGCGCGGACTCCACCGCCGGGACGATCTGGCGGACGTCGAGCGGCTTGACCAGATAGGCGAGCGCGCCGAACTCGACGGCCTGGCGGACGATCCGTTCGTCGTTGAAGGCGGACAGGAACATGAACGGCGTGCCGACGTGGTCGCGCAGGTAGGCCGCCACGTCGAGTCCGGTCTTGCCGTTCATGCGCATGTCGAGCAGCGCGAGATCGGGGCGCCGCTCGCGGGCCAGCAGGATCGCGTCGTCGCCGTTGTCGGCCTCGACCACGTCGTAGCCTGCGCTCTTCAGGCCGTGCACGAGGGTCGCCAGCACCAGACGGTCGTCGTCGCACACCAGGATCGTCGCGCGGACGTCGCTCATCGGGGCCTCGGGAAGATCGGTTCGGCGGTGTCCTGGCCGCGCTCGCGCAGCGAAGGACGGGTGAGTTCGGCGCGCGCGGTGACGCGCTCGCCGTTCTGGGCGAGATCGAGCCGGGCGCCGCGCCGGGGCAGCAGCGCCTTGACCAGCCCCAGCCCCGAGGGCGAGGGGCCGAGACGCGCGAAGTCGAAGCCTTCGGGCAGGGTGCCGGAGCTGGTGATCTCGAGCGCGATGCCGTCCTCGAGGGTGCCGAGCCGCACCGTCACCGGCGAGCCCGCCTTGCGGTGCTTGATGGCATTGGTGCCCAGCTCGTTGACGACCAGCGCGAGCGGCACCGCCTCCTGCTCGGGCAGCAGCCATCGGTCGATGGCGTCGTCGTCGACGGTCACCGGCATCGCGATGCCGAAGGTGCGGCCCAGGTTCTCGAAGACCGCGCAGATGACGCGGCGGGCGACGAGCGCTTCGCCGTCGCTCACCTGCAGCCCGTGCACCTGGGCGATCGCCTGGATCCGGCCCACGACCTCGACCAGCGATTCGGCCAGCTCGGGCCGGCTCGAGGCGCTCTGCTGGAGCAGCCCGGCCACGCCCTGCAGGTTGTTCTTGATGCGGTGATGGACCTCGCGGACCAGCATGTCGCGCTGCTTGATCGCATCCTCGAGCCGGGCCTGCTCGAGACGCAGCGTCTCGGTGACGTCCTCGGCCACCGCGAACAGGCGATCGGCGCCGGGCCCGCCCGCGCCGTCGGTGGGGCGCCAACCTTCGTCGACGCCGGACGGGCCCTCGCCGTGGGCCGTGGCAGGGGCGGCGGCACGGCCGAAGACCCGCAGCCGGATCGCGCGCACGCCCTGCCCCGGCGGCTGCAGGCGGATCACCGTCTCGTTCGCGTGACCGGGCGCCTGCGCATCGAACATCGCGGCCAGCTCGCCCCGGTGCTCGGGCAGCACGTTGTCGAACAGCGCGAGCGGCCGCGCGACCAGGTCGGCCAGCGGCGTGCCCCAGACGGCCTCGAAGCGGCCGTTCACGTAGTGCACCGTCGCCAGCCCCGGCTGGGCGACGAAGATCGCGTCGTCGACCAGCTCGGCGAACTGGCGGAACCGCTCCTCGGTCTCGATCAGCTCGTCGCGCAGCGTGCGCTCGCGCGTGACGTCGTGCACGACCGTCAGGCGCATCGGTCGGCCGTCGAGGTCCTCGAGCTCGCGGTCGATGCGGTCGATCCAGCGCGTCGAGCCGTCGTCGCGCGCCCAGATCGTCCGCTGCCGCGCGCCGCGCCCGTTGGCCTCGAAGCGGGCCTCGCCGAGGGCGTCGGGCATGCCGATCAGCCGGTCTCGGGAGCGTCCGACGATGTCCTCGAGCGTCCGGTTGACCAGCGCGACGCGGCCGCCGGCGTCGGAGATCATCAGTCCGACCGGCGCCTGCTCGAAGAAGCGCTCGAAGCGCTGCCAGTAGGCGCGGAGCCGCTGCTGCATGCGGATCTCCTCGGTCTCGTCGTGCAGCGTGATCAGCTCGATGCGCGAACCGTCGGAGGCGTGCGTCGTGTGCCGCATCAGCCTGCAGATGCGCACGGTGCCGTCGCGCTGCAGGATGCGCCGGGTCAGCGTCAGCGGCAGGTGCTCGCCGCGCAGCGCCCGCTGGCGCTGCTCGACGATCATCTCGCGGTCCTCCGGCGCCATCCACTCGATCGGGTCGCGGCCGATGAGATCCTCGGGCCGGTAGCCGAACATCTCGCAGTACGACCGGTTGACCTTCAGCATGCGGAAGTTCGCATCCTGGATCGACTTCGGCGACGGCGACTCCTCGAACAGCAGCCGGAACATCTCGTTGTCCCGGATGACCTCGTCGACCCGCAGGCGATCGGCGGTGAGGTCCTCGGTCAGCGAGCAGATCCAGTAGCCGCCGCGCGGGTCCGCCGTGACCCGGACACGCAGCCGCAGCAGCAGCGCGGTGCCGTCGCGCCGGACGTAGCGGCGTTCGATCGTGCGGGCGGTGCCCTCGGCGGCCAGCCGGGCCCACTGGCCGGTATCGGCGCGCATCCGCAGGGCGTCCTCGAGGTGCTCGGGGGCGACCATGAACACCGGGTCGCGGCCGATCAGCTCGGAGGGCTCGTAGCCCATCATCGCGCAGTAGGCCGGATTGACGGCGATGATCCGCAGGTCGGCGCCCTGCACGCACGACGGCAGCGGAGACCGGGTGAAGAACGCGTCGTGCCAGCGGCGCAGCAGGTCGATCTCGGCGCGCGCGGGCATCGCGTCGGGCAGCGGCGTGGCGACGCACAGCAGCCGCTGTCCGTCGGCGTGGATCTCGAGTTCGACCGCGACCTTCACCCGCACCCGCGAGCCGTCCGCGCAGCCCCAGGCCGCCTCCCACGAGACCGGTCCCTCGGCGGCGACGCGCCGGGCCAGCGCGCCGGCGCTCGCGGCCGACAGCGCCTGATCGAGCCGTTCGCCACGCACGCCGCCGTCCCAGCCGAGCCGCTCGCGGGCCGCCCGACTCCAGGCGAGCACCCGACCGTCGAGCGATACGTGCAGCAGCATCACGCCGAGCGCATCGAGCGCCGAGGCGAGCGGCGCAGGGCGGGCCGACGGCCGCGCCGGGGCCAGGGCCGGGGCCGGCACGCTGGCCCGCACGGCCGCGACCGGGGCTGCGACCGCGGGCACGACGGGGGCCGTCTCGGCGACGGCCTCGGGCGGCGGCTCTGTGGCGGGGTGGTTCGGCAGGAGCGCGCTCATCGGTAGGAGGGGCCTCCCGCCACGTGCGGGAAGCCTGCCCGATTCTGCCACGATGCGCGATGCACGGCGCGCCGGAGCGAGGCATACTGCCCGGCTCCCAGGGAGCCGACATGGACCGACCGAACCTCGACGCCCTGCGCGTCGACCTCGCCGCCGCCTTGCGCGGGGCCGCCCACCACGGGCTGAACGAAGGCGTCTGCAACCACTTCAGCCTGGAGGTGGGCGAGGACCGCTACCTGATCAACCCGCAGGGGTTGCACTGGTCGGAGGTCACCGCCGGCGACATGCTGCTCATCGACGGCGAGGGCCGCGTGCTCGAAGGCCGCCATCCGCTCGAGCCCACCGCGTTCTTCATCCACAGCCGGATCCACCGCCGGCATCGGCACGCGAAGGCCGTGCTGCACACCCACATGCCGTACGCGACCGCGCTGACCCTCGTAGACGGCGGTCGGCTCGAGTGGTGCGGTCAGGGCGCGCTGCGCTTCCACGGCCGCGTCGCGTACGACGACGACTACAACGGCCTGGCGCTCGACACCGCCGAGGGCGATCGCATCGCCGCCCAGCTCGACGGCGGGCGCGACGTGATGTTCATGGCGAGCCACGGCGTCACCGTGGTCGGACGCTCCCTCCCCTGGGCGTTCGACGACCTGTACTACCTCGAGCGCGCCTGCATGCACCAGGTGATCGCGGTGCAGGCCGCCGGGGGCCGGCCGCTGCGCCGCGTGCCGGAGGCGATCTGCACCACGGTCGCCGCCCAGATCGAGGGCGAGCGCCAGCAGTCCGATCTCTTCTTCGAGGCGACCAAGCGCCTGCTCGACCGGGACGCGCCCGGCTGGCGCGCCCCCTGACCGGAGGCTTCCCATGCCCGAGATCCTGCGCAGCCACCTCGCCGGACGATGGATCGGCGAGACCGCCGCGACGCCGCTGGCGCACGCGATCACCGGCGACGTCGTCGCGTTCACCCACCGCGAACAGCCCGACTTCGGCGAGGCGCTCGCCTTCGCCCGCGGCGACGGGCTGCGGGGCCTGCTGGCGATCGACTTCCAGCGCCGCGCGTCGATCCTGCGGGCGCTCGCCAAGCGCCTGTCCGAGCGCAAGGAGGCCCTCTACGAGATCTCGGCCTGGACGGGCGCCACGCGCCGCGACGGCTGGGTCGACATCGAAGGCGGCATCGGGACCCTGATCGCCTACGCGTCGCTCGCCGCCGCCGAACTGCCCTCGGGCAACCTCCTGCACGAAGGCGCGCCGAGCTCGCTCGGCAAGCGCAACACCTTCGCCGGCACCCACGTGCTGGTGCCGAGGCGCGGCGTCGCGGTCCACGTCAACGCGTTCAACTTCCCGGTCTGGGGCCTGCTCGAGAAGTTCGCGCCGGCCTTCATCGCCGGCATGCCGTGCATCGCGAAGCCGGCGACCGCCACCGCCTACCTGACCTGCGCGCTGGTCCGCGAGATCGAGGCGACCGGACTGCTTCCCCCGGGCGCGCTGCAGCTGGTGGTCGGCGGCGTCGGCGACCTGCTCGAGCGGCTCGACGGCCAGGACGTCGTCACCTTCACCGGCTCGGCGGACACCGCCGCACGGCTGCGCTCGCATCCGAACCTGGTGCGCTGCTCGGTGCCGTTCAACGCGGAGGCGGACTCGCTCAACGCGGCCATCCTCGGCCCGGACGTGGCGCCCGGCAGCATCGAGTTCGGACTCTTCGTCGACGAGGTGGTGCGCGAGATGTCGGCGAAGGCCGGGCAGAAATGCACGGCGATCCGGCGTGCCATCGTGCCGCGCGAGCGCCTCGATGCGGTCGCGACGGCGCTGCGCGAGCGGCTCGCCGCAGTCGTCGTCGGCGACCCCGCGCTCGAGGGCGTGCAGATGGGGGCGCTCGCCTCGCGCGCGCAGCAGGCCGACGTGGCCGACCGCGTGGCCGCGCTCGGGCGCGACTGCGAGACGGTGTTCGGCGCCGCGGACGGCTTCGCGCCGCGCGGTGAGCGCATCGCGGACGGCGCGTTCTTCGCGCCGACGCTGCTGCTGTGCGCCCGGCCGCGCGAGACGGCGTCGGTGCACGAGGTCGAGGCCTTCGGCCCGGTCGCGACGCTGATGCCGTACGACGGCCTCGACGACGCGATCGAGCTCGCCGCCCGCGGACGCGGCAGCCTCGTCGCCACGCTGGTGACCGCGTCGACCGAGATCGCCGCGCAGGCGGTCCCCCGGCTCGCGGCCTGGCACGGCCGCCTGCACGTGCTCGATGCGGAATCCGCCGCCGAATCCACCGGTCACGGCTCGCCCTTGCCCGGCCTGAAGCACGGGGGCCCCGGACGCGCCGGCGGCGGCGAGGAGCTCGGCGGCCTGCGCGCCGTCACGCACTACCTGCAGCGGGCCGCGGTGCAGGGCTCGCCGACGATGCTCACCGCGATCACCGGCGAGTACGTGCGCGGCGCGAAGGTCACCGAGTCGGACATCCATCCGTTCCGCAAGCACTTCGAGGACATCGCGGTCGGCGATTCGCTGCTGACGCACCGGCGGACGGTGAGCGAGGCCGACATCGTGATGTTCGGCGGCCTGTCGGGCGACTACTTCTACATGCACTTCGACGAGCCCGCGGCCCGCGCGAGCGCGTTCGGCAAGCGCATCGCGCACGGCTACTTCGTGCTGTCCGCGGCGGCCGGACTGTTCGTGTGGCCCTCGCCCGGCCCGGTCCTCGCGAACTACGGGCTCGACACCCTGCGCTTCGTCAAGCCGGTCGGCATCGGCGACACCATCCAGGCCCGACTGACCTGCAAGCGCAAGACCGATCGGCCCGCCAAGGGCGACGGACCCGGACAGGGCGTCGTCGCGTGGGACGTGCAGGTCACGAACCAGGACGGCGCGCTGGTCGCCTCTTACGACATTCTCACTCTCGTGGCGAAGCGCACGCCCGGCTGATCCGCGGCCGGCGCGCGCGGACGCGCACCGCGGTGGCGCGCCGCGCGCCCGCGGCGCACCCGCGTCGTGCAGCGCACGCCCCGATCCTGTCTACAAGCACCGGCCGGATTGCCGACAATCGGGGCGGACGCTCGTATACAGGCCGCATCGGCCGATGGCACGGCTCGTGCTTCGACGGGGCGATGCGGAGCGCCCGATGAACCAGCCCCAACGCCTGACCCTCGAGGACGTGGTCCACCGGTACGCCGGTTCGACCGCCGTCGACCGGGTGTCGCTCGACATCGAGCCGGGCGAGCTGGTGGCGCTGCTCGGACCGAGCGGCTGCGGCAAGACGACGCTGCTGCGGATCGTCGCCGGCTTCATCGCGCAGACCTCCGGACGCGTCGTCATCGGCGAGCGCTGCGTCGATGCACTGGTTCCGCGCGAGCGCGAGGTCGGCATCGTCTTCCAGAACTACGCGCTGTTCCCGCACCTGAGCGTCGCCGACAACGTCGCCTACGGGCTCGCCGCCCGCGGCGTCGACCGTGCGGCCCAGCGCGCCCGCACGAACGAGATGCTCGAGCTCGTGCAGATGGGGGCCCTCGCCGCGCGCCTGCCCCGCGAGCTGTCGGGCGGTCAGCAGCAGCGCGTCGCGCTCGCCCGCGCGCTCGCCGTGCAGCCGCGCATCCTGCTGCTCGACGAGCCGTTCGCCGCCCTCGACAAGAATCTGCGCCTCGACATGCAGATCGAGATCAAGCGCATCCAGCGCGCCGCGGGCATCACCGCGATCATCGTCACGCACGACCAGGAAGAGGCGCTGAGCATGGCCGACCGCGTGGCGGTGCTGAACCGCGGCCGGCTCGAGCAGTTCGACACGCCGTCGGCGATCTACGACCGGCCGGCGACGCTCTTCGTCAACAGCTTCGTCGGCAGCGTCAACGCGGTACGCGGCACGCTGCGATCGGTCGACGGCGCGCGCGCGAGCGTGGAACTCGCCGGCGGCCTGCGGCTCGAGGCACGCGCGCCGTCGATGCCGGTCGCGATCGGCGCCGAGGTCGTCGCCTGCGTGCGGCCCGAGAACCTTCGGATCGTCGAGGCCGACACCGGCCTGGGCGGCACCGTCGAGATCGGCATGCCGCTCGGGGCGATCGTCGTGCACGAGATCGTCGCCGCCGACGGCCGCCGCCTGAAGCTCGCCGAGCCGCGCCGCCCCGGCCTCGAACCCCGTGCCCCGGGCACCGCGGTGCGGCTCGCGCCGGTGACGCCCGACGCCGTGTCCCTCTTCCCCGCGCCCTGAGCCGTCCGTCAGCGGTCCGCCCCCCTTTCACCCGACGACGTTCCCACCCTCCCCCCGCGAAGCGAGACCCACGATGCCCAACCGACGCGATGCACTCTCAGCCGCCCTCACGCTGGGCGCGCTGCAGCTCTTCCCCGCCCTGTCCCACGCGCAGGCCCGACGCCTGGTCTTCGCCACCTTCACGGGGAGCTGGGAGGAGGCGCACCGGGACGTGCTGGTGCCGCACTTCCGCCGCAACAACAACAACGCCGAGATGACGCTCGACCCGTTGCTGTCGGTCGACCAGATCGCGAAGGTCACCGCCGCCCGCAACGCGCCCCCGATCGACGTGATGCTGCACGACCCGGGTCCGGCCCTGGTCGCGATCGGCCAGGACCTGGTCGATCCGTTCCCCGTCGCCTCCAGCAAGCACTACAAGGACCTCATCGCCGAGGCGCAGGATCCGATGGGCCCGGCGATCTTCTTCCAGGCGGTCGGCCTGACGTACAACCCCGAGAAGATCAAGACGCCGCCCACCTCCTGGGCGGATCTCTGGAAGCCCGAGTACAAGGGCCGCGTCGGCATCACCAACCTGAACTCGACGCTCGGCACCGGCTGGCTCGTCGAGGTCTCGAAGATGCGCGGCGGCTCCGAATCGAACGTCGAGCCCGGCTTCAAGGCGATCCAGGAACTCAAGCCTAGCCTCGCCGCGGTCGCGGCCAACCCGGGGGCGCTCGCCACGCTGTTCCAGCAGGGTCAGATCGACATCAGCCCGGGCAACTTCAACGCGATCCAGATCCTCAAGGCGCGCGGCGTGCCGGTCGAGTTCGTCAAGCCCAAGGAGGGCACGATCGCCTTCAAGACGACCGCGCACGTCGTCAAGAACTCGCCGAACAAGGCGCTGGCCGCCGCGCTGATCGAGTCGGCGATGTCGCCCGAGGTGCAGTCCCGGCTGATGAAGAGCCCCTACCTGATCGTCCCGACCAACACCAAGGTCGCGATGGAAGGCGATATCCAGAAGGTGCTGGCCCGCGACCACGCCGATCTCAAGAAGAGCTTCGTGTTCCAGGACTGGAAGAAGATCAACGAGCAGCGCGCGTCCTGGATCGAGCGCTTCAACCGCGAGATCCGCGTCTGACATGGGGCAGGCCGCGTCCGGCGTCGCGGGTCGCGGCGCGTCGCCCCTTCGCCTGGCGCTGCCGCTGACGCTGTTCTCGGTGCTGTTCTTCGTCGCGCCGCTGCTGCTGCTCGGCATGGTCAGCCTGTTCGACGACACGCAGATGACCCGGATGGGGCTCGCCCAGTGGCACAAGCTGCTGGGCGATGCCTTCACCTGGCGCGTGCTCGGATCGACGCTGTGGCTCGGCGTCAAGGTCACCGCGCTGTGCCTGGTGATCGGCTTCGCGCTGGCCTGGGCGTTCGTGCGCTGCCCGCGCTGGCTGCAGACCGCGCTGATCGTCGTCATCGTGCTGCCGCTGCTCACCAGCGTGGTGGTGCGCACCTTCGCGTGGATCGTGATCCTCGGCCGGCAGGGCATCGTCAACTCGGTGCTGGCCGCGGTCGGCTGGATCGACGCGCCGCTCAAGCTGCTCTACACCGACGGCGGACTGGTGGTCGCGCTCGCCAACGTGCAGCTGCCCCTGATGACGCTGCCGCTGATCACCGCGCTCCAGAAGCTCGACCCCAACCTGCAGGACGCCTCCGCGGCGCTCGGCGCGGGTGCGTGGACCACGTTCCGGCGCGTGACCGTGCCGCTGGCGCTGCCCGGCATCCTGGCCGGCTGCCTGCTGACGTACGCGGCGGCGATCACCGCCTTCATCACCCAGTCACTGGTCGGGGGCGGGCAGATGCTGTTCATGCCGATGTACCTGTACCAGCAGGCCTCGACACTGCAGAACTGGCCCTACGCCGCGGCGATCTCGATCCTGTTCCTGGTCGCGGTGCTGCTCTGCGTGTCGCTGTTCAATGCGCTGGGTCGCCTGTCGCGCGGCCTCGCACCCGCCTGAACGGACGCCGCGCGCCATGGCCCGACGCCGCATCGATTCCCAGACCCTCGCGCTGCACGGCGTGCTCTGGGGCCTGGCCGTCTGTGCGATCGCGCTCCTGCTCGCGCCGACGGTGATCGTGGTCGTCGTCTCGTTCACCAGCGGCTACTCGCTGCGCTTCCCGCCACCGGGCTATTCGCTGCAGTGGTACCAGGCCCTGCTCGATGCGTGGCAGCTCCACTTCGCGGCCGGCAACAGCCTGAAGGTCGCCGCAGCGACCACCGTGCTGTCGGTGGTGCTCGGGGTCGGCGGCGCGATGGGCATCGCGCGTTCGCCCACCTGGACGGCGCGCGTGCTCGACTCGCTGTTCATGTCGCCGCTCGTGCTGCCCGCCCTCGCCTTCGGCCTGTCCGCACTGATCTACTTCTCGCGGCTCGGACTGCAGGTCTCGATGACGACGCTGGTGATCGGGCACACCGTGGTGTGCGTGCCGTACGTGGTGCGCACCACCGTGGCTGCGCTCGCGCAGCTGCCGGGTGCCCTGCTCGAGAGCTCGGAGAGCCTGGGCGCGAGCCGCCTCTACACGTTCCGGCGCGTGACGCTGCCGCTGATCGCGCCCGGCGTCGCGGCGGGCGCGTTCATCGCGTTCATGTCGTCCTTCGACAACGTGCCGGTCTCGCTGTTCCTGCGCGACGCGAACACCGACATGCTGCCGATCCGCATGTGGGCCGACCTCGAGGGCAAGCTCGACGTGACGATCGCCGCGGTCTCGAGCGTGCTGATCGGCGTCACGCTGGTGCTCATCGTCGTCATGGAGCGCCTGACCGGGATCAGCCGGCGCATCCGGTAGCCCGCCGCGCTCAGGCCGTGACGGGCGCGGATACGGGCGAGGACGCGACGCTCACCGCGTCCCGACCTCCGGTCTTGCTCCGGTACATCGCGCGGTCGGCCCGGTCGATCGCCGCCGCAAGCGTCTCGTCCCGACCGATCCCGGCGATGCCGACCGACACGGTGACCGGCGGGGCCGCGGGCGCGGGCCGCAGCGGCCCGCTCGCCAGCGCCGCACGCAGGCGC
This sequence comes from Burkholderiales bacterium, assembly GCA_003818495.1. Lineage (GTDB taxonomy): Bacteria > Pseudomonadota > Gammaproteobacteria > Burkholderiales > Burkholderiaceae_E > UBA4615. The sequence continues at coordinate 30,718 of RPRK01000009.1, read as the reverse complement.
TCGCCGACGCGGGCCCCTGCCGCCTCGTCGGCATCCGGCAGCAGCACGAGGAACTCCTCGCCGCCCCACCGGGCGACCAGCGCCTCGCTGCCTGCCACGTCGACGAGGTGCGCCGCCACGTCGGCGAGCACCTGGTCGCCGGCCGCGTGCCCCCAGGTGTCGTTGATCTGCTTGAACCGGTCGATGTCCGCGAGCAGCAGCGCGAAGCGGCGCCCTTCGGGGATCCCGCGCGAGAGGACGTGATCCGCCTCGGCGCCGAAGTGCCGCCGGTTGGAGAGTCGTGTCAGCGGGTCGCGGGTGGCGAGGAACTCGAGCCTGCGCTCGGCCTCGCGGACCTTTCCGACGTAGAACAGCGTGAGGCCGGCGAGCAGGCCGAAGACGATCGCGGCATTCACCGAATGGACCACCGCCAGGCCGGCATCGCCGACCGGCGCCCAGGGTCCGGTCATCGCCGCCATGCGTTCGAGCCCGACGTAGGCGAGGAAGGTCAGGCCCATCGGCACGACGGCATCGCGCGGCCGGGCGATGCTCGCCGAGATCGCCGGCACGAACAGCAGCAGGTAGTAGTGGAAGCCGCTCGACCAGCCGAGCGCCAGCGTGCCGACCGTCGCATGACCGAGGACCTCGAGCCGGACCAGAGCGACCGCGAGCCGGTTGCGCCGCCGTGCCAGCAGCGCATAGGCCGCGCCGTAGAGCCCGACGCTGACCACGTTCATCCACTGGAGCAGCGGCGAGTCGAGCAGCCAGAACAGCACGAAGAACGCGACGTCGACGGCCGCGGCCGCCACGACGGTCCGGCGCATGAACGACCAGAACGCACCGCCGGCGAGCCGCTGGCTCGCACCGGGACGTGCATCGGAGGGGACGGTCGAAGCGGTCATCGGGCATCCGGGCCGGAATGACCCGCGAACGATGCTAGCGCCGCGACCGCGCCCGGACAGACGGACCGGCGCGGGCGGACCGCCCCGGTCGATCGACGGCTCGGGTCGCCGCGCGGCCGCGCGCGGACGGACGCGGCGCGCCGCCTGACGGCGGGCGGCGCGGACGGACGCGGCGCGCCGCCTAGCGGCGCGCCAGGGCGCTCAGCGCACCGACGCGACGACGCCCGCGACGGCGGCGGTGAGACGCTTGCCCGCGTCGATGTGCAGGAACTCGTTCGGACCGTGCGCGTTGGACTGCGGTCCGAGCACGCCGGTGATGAGGAACTGCGCGTCGGGGAACTTCTCGCCGAGCATGTTCATGAACGGGATCGTCCCGCCCTCGCCGATCCATGCCGCCGGCCGCCCCCAGGCGGCCATGGACGCCGCATCGGCCGCCGTCTTGAGCCACGGCGCGGTCGGCGGAGCGTTCCAGCCGGTGGCGCCGTGCGCGTCGGAGAAGCTCACCCGCGCGTTGTACGGCGGGTCGGCCTCGAGCACGCGCTTCATGAGCGCCGCGGCGCGCTCGCCGTCGACGGTGGGCGGCAGCCGCAGCGACAGCTTCAGCGAAGTCTTCGGGCGCAGCACGTTGCCGGCGGACGCGATGCCGGGCAGGTGCTCCGCGCCGGTGACCGACAGCGCGGGCCGCCAGGTCCGGTTCAGGATGGCCTCGACCGGATCGGTGGTCGTGGGCATGGCATGCGCGTGCGCGTCCGGGCCGTGGTTGCAGCCGACCCAGGGAAACTGCTTCCAGACGATGTCGCCGAGGATCGCACCGGCGGCGTGCGCCTGCTCGATGCGCTCCTGCGGGATCGGGGCATGCAGCCCCTCGGGCAGCAGGCGGCCGGTGTCGACGTCGTCGAGCCGGTTCAGGAGCTTGCGGGCGATGCGGAACGACGAGGGCACGAGGCCGCTCGCGGTGCCCGAGTGCACGCCCTCCTGCAGCACCTCGACGGTCAGCACCCCGCCCACCAGCCCGCGCAGCGAGGTGGTGACCCAGAGCTGCTCGTAGTTGCCGCAGCCCGAGTCCAGACCCGCGACGAGCTGCACCTGGCCGAAGCGCGGCGCGAGCCGCGCGAGGTAGTCGGGCAGGTCGGGGCTGCCGCTCTCCTCGCAGGTCTCGATCAGGCCGACGCAGCGCGGGCGGGCGACCTGGCCGGCGACCAGTGCCTGGATCACGGTCAGCGCCGCATACAGCGCATAGCCGTCGTCGGCGGCGCCCCGCCCGTAGAGGCGGCCGTTCTCGATCACCGGCTTCCAGGGACCGAGGTCCTCGCGCCAGCCGGTCATCTCGGGCTGCTTGTCGAGATGGCCGTAGAACAGCACCGTGCGGTCCTCGCCGAGGCCGTTCGTGGCCGGCACGTCGAAGAAGATGCACGGCGTGCGGCCTTCGATCGAGATCACCTCGACCTTCAGGCCCGCGATGGGCTGCGCCCGCGCCCAGGCCGCGGCCGCCTCGACGGCGGCGGCGATGTGGCCGTGCTCGGCCCAGCTCGCGTCGAACGACGGCGACTTGGCGGGCAGCCGCACGTACTCCACGAGACGGGGCACGAGGTCCTCGTCCCACTTGGCGTCGATCATCGGGCGGAGGTCGGACAGGTTCATCTCGGAGGGCTCCTAGTGGATCGATCGATGATAGCGGCAATCCCGGAGCGGCCGGCCCGGCCTCCGACGGATGCCGTCCCGGATCCTGGCCCGTCCGGAACGGGGGCGGCCTCCCGGCGGGCCTATACTCGGCGCCGTCACGCCACCGACGATGAGCCCCCGCCGCCTGCGCACGCCCCGAATCGCCCCCGGCCTCGCCCGGGCGGGCGCACTGCTGCTCGGCGCGGCCGCGGTGATCGCGGCGGTCGCCTCGCTGCTCGGCTGGCCGCATCGCGATCGCGGTCCGCGTCCGCAGCCCCCGTCCCCCGCCGCGGTCCAGCCCGATGCGGGGGTGGAGCACCCGGCGCTGGCACGCCTGCGCGCGCACTCGCGCGAGTTCGAGCCGGCCCTGATCAACGTCGTCGGCGGCGTGCACGTCGCGATCGGCGAGGGCCTGGCCAACTCGATCCTGATCGAGGGCACCGACGGCGCCATCGTCGTCGACACGATGGAGAGCGCCGAGGCCGCGACGAAGGTGCTCGCGCTGTTCCGCGGCGTCACCGACAAGCCGGTCCGCACGATCGTCTACACGCACTTCCACCCCGACCACACCTTCGGCGCGTCGGTGTTCGCCGAGGGCCGCCCGGTCGAGGTGATCGCGCACCGGCGCACCGACGCGCTGCTCGACGAGGTGATGGACGTGGTGTCGCCCACGATCTATCCGCGCAGCATGCGGCAGTTCGGCACGCACCTGCCGCCCGCCGCGGTGCCGAACGCCGGCATCGGCCCCAGGCTGGACTACGTCGAAGGCCGCAACCGGATCGCGCTGCTGCGTCCGACGCGCACGTTCGCCGAATCGCTCGACCTCGAGGTCGCCGGCGTGCGGCTCGAGCTGCGCCACGCGCCCGGCGAGACCGAGGACCAGCTCTTCGTGTGGCTGCCCGAGTCGCGCGTGCTGCTGCCGGCCGACAACCTGTACCGCTCGTTCCCCAACCTGTACGCGATCCGCGGGACGCCCTACCGCGACGTGCGCCGCTGGATCGCCAGCCTCGACGCGATGCGTGCGCTGCGGCCCGCCCACCTCGTGCCGAGCCATACCCGGCCGATCTCGGGCGAAGCCGAAGTCATGCGGGTGCTGACCGACTACCGGGACGCGATCCAGTACGTGCACGACCAGACGATCCGCTGGATGAACGCCGGCCTGACGCCCGACGAGATCGTCGAGCGCGTGACGCTGCCGCCGCACCTGGCCGCGAGCCCGTGGCTGGCCCAGCACTACGGCCGCGTCGACTGGAGCGTGCGCGCCATCCACGCCGGCCAGGTCGGCTGGTTCGACGGCGACGCGGCACGCCTGTTCCCCGTCCCGCCGCAGGAGCGCGCACGCCTGCTGCAGGCGCTCGCCGGCAGCGGCCGCAGCCTCGCCGAGGAAGCCGGCCGCGCGCTCGCCGCGGGCGAGCTGCAGTGGGCCGCCGAGATGGCCGATGCCGCACTGAGGCTGGCCCCGGGCGACGCGGCGCTGCGCGGCATCAAGGCGCGCGCGCTCACCGCGATGGCCGGGCGCCAGGAGAGCGCCAACGCGCGCAACTACCTGCTGACCGCCGCCGGCGAACTGAGCGGCGAGATCGCGATCGCGCGCCGCGACCCGTCCAAGCTGCCGCTCGAGCAGCTGCACGCGTTCCCGATCGACGGCTTCATGCGCGGCCTGACCGTGCGCCTGCGGGCCGAGGAGGCGCTCGAGACCGAGCGCACCATCGGCTTCGAGTTCACCGACCTCGGGCGCCACTGGACGCTGATCGTGCGGCGGGGCGTCGCCGAGGTCCGCGAAGGCCGAACCGAGCAGGCCGACGCGCGGCTCGCGGTGTCGGCCATGCGCTGGAAGGAGATCGCCGCCGGGCTGCGGGGCCTGCCGGCGGCGCTGGCCACCGGCGAGGCGCGTCTCGAAGGCTCGCCGGTCGCGCTGATCTCGACGCTGCGGCTGTTCCGCGAGTGAGCGCGGCGACGGGCACGCCGGCGCCGACGACCCGGCCGCGGCTCGCACTCGCCGCCACGCTCGCGGTCCAGGCGATGGCCACCATCGCCATGACCGCCCCGTCGGTGCTCGCGCCCGTGGTCGCGCCGATGCTCGACGTGCCGCCGCAGCGGGTCGGCTGGTTCGTCGGCCTGGCCTACTTCGCCGCGATGTTCTCGGGCCTGGTGGTCGGCCCGCACATCGCGCGTCTGGGCGCGATCCGGCTGAGCCGGGCCGCGCTCCTGGCCGGGGCGCTCGGCCTCGGGCTCGCCGCCGCCGGCGCATCGACCGCGGCCTGGCTGCCGATGCTCGGACTGGCCGCGATCGCCATCGGCACCGGCTACGGCGTGCCGAACCCCGCGGCCTCGATGGTGCTGGCCACGCACGCCCCGCCGGCCCGCCGCGGCCTGTACTTCTCGATCAAGCAGACCGGCGTGCCGGTCGGCGTCGGACTGGCCGGCCTGCTGCTGCCGGCGCTGCTGGCCGTGATGCCGTGGACCTGGGCCCTCGTCGTCCTCGCGCTCGGGGCGGTCGCGCTCGCGGCGGCGCTCGGTCCGGCCGCCGTGCTCGAGCGACGCCTGCCGGACACGCGGGTGGCCACCGCCTCGGCGGCCGCCGCGCTGCGGGCGGCGGTGGCGCCGCTCGGCCGGGTGTGGCGGGAGCCGGCGCTGCGACGCCTGGGCGTGGCGTCGCTCGCGTTCTCGATGACACAGCTCTGCTTCGTCACCTTCCTGGTGTCCACGCTCAAGCTCGAGCACGGTCTCGGCCTGGCCGCGGCGGCCGGCGTGCTGTCGATCTCGCAGGTGCTGAGCGTCGCCTGCCGCGTGCTGTGGGGCCAGGTCGCCGACCGCTGGGTCGCGCCGCTGCGGCTGCTGGCGGTGCTCGGCCTCACGATGGCGGGCTCCGCCACGCTGCTCGGCCTGCTGCCCGCCGACGCACCGCGCTGGTCGCTGATGACGGCCGCCCTCGCCTGCGCGGCGACCTCGATGGCCTGGAACGGCGTGTACTTCGCCGAGCTCGCCCACCGCGTGCGCGCCGAGGAGCTGGGGGCGGTCACGGGCGGCACGCAGTTCCTGACCTTCTGCGGCGCGATGGCAGGCCCCGTCGCCTTCGCGACGCTGGTCGGCGTGACCGGCAGCCACGGTGCGAGCTACGTCGTGATGGCGGCCGCCCCGCTGGTGGTCGGCGTCTGGCTGTGGATCGCCTCCCGGTCGGCCTGAGCACGGCCCGAGCACGGCCCGAGTCCGTGCCGCCGTCGGGCGGCCGGCGTCAGCGCAGCGAGAACCGCTGCCAGCGCCCCGAGCGCCATCGCCATGCGAGGGTCGCGCCGAGCAGCCCGACGTAGACCACCGCGGCGATCCAGCCGCCCACGGCCCCCCAGCCCGCGCCGGGTGCCGACTCGACCCAGCCCTGCCCGGGCGCGAACGCCAGCAGGTGCACCAGCGGCACGAACACGCCCCAGGCGAGGGCGAGCAGCGCATAGGCCGGGAAGCGGGTGTCGCCGGCACCGCGCAGACAGAACCCGCAGCCGATGTTGAGGCCGTCGAAGAACTGGTAGGCGGCGGCGATCCAGAGCAGCGTGATGCCGAGCGACACCACCGCCGCGGCCTGCGGATCGGCGGCGGCCACGAAGCGCGGCAGCAGCCACGGCCCCGCGGCCGCCAGTGCGATGCCGGTGAGGAACATGTAGCCGACGGCCAGCACGATCGTCCGGTTGCCGACCCGCCGCGCCCAGTCGCGGTCGCCGGCACCGATCGACTGCCCGACCAGTGTCGTGCCGGCCATGCCCAGGCCGACCGCCGGCATGTAGGCGATCGAGGTCAGCATCATCACGATCTGGCTCGCCGCGCCGGGCACGGCGCCCAGTCGGGTCAGCATCGCCTGGAACGCCGCCAGCCCGAGCACGTCGAAGGCGATCGACAGTCCGACCGGCAGGCCGGTGCTCACCGTCGCGACCACCGATCGCAGGCGCGGGCGCCACATGCGCGTCGACGCATAGACACGCCGGTACGGAGCGCCGGCGAACATCGCCATCGCCAGCGCGAGGCCGGCGCAGATCGACAGCGTGGACGCCCAGGCCGCGCCCGCGACGCCCAGGCCGAGCCCGAACATCAGCCACTCGTTGAGACCGGCGTTGAGCACGGCGACCACCGCGTTGACCACGAGGGCGCGCCGCACGTGGCCCACGCCGTTGAAGAACGACAGCACCGACCACAGCGCGATCGCGGCTCCGCCGCCGAGCATCCGCGGAACCCAGTAGTCGATCGACATGGGCCGCAGCTCGGGCGGCATGCCGAGCATCGGCACCACCCACGGCCCGGCCGCCGCGAGCGCGGCGAACACCGGCACCAGCGCGAGCGACGCCCACAGGCCGGACCAGGTGGCGAGCGCGGCGCGCCTGCGGCGTCCGCCGCCGTAGGCCTGCGCGGCGAACGCCTGCACCACCATGCCGACGCCGCCGAGCAGCAGCAGCGAGCCGAGCACGATCCAGTAGACCCCGCCGACCGCCGCGACCGCCTGCGCCGAGATGCGGCCGATGAACCAGGTGTCGGTGAGGTTGAGGACAGCCTGCAGGCTCGAGTTGACGAAGAGCGGCAGTGCCAGCGCGACGATGGCCCGACCGTCGACCCGTGCCCGGCCCTGCGCGTCGACGCGCCGGGCCGGCAGCCGGTCCGGCTCGCCGCGGACGGGCTCAGCCGCCACGCACGATGTCCGGCGCCCGCCAGCGCCCGTCGAGCAGTTCGGGCCGCGGCTGGTAGGCACGCAGGCACAGGTAGAACCGCCCCTCGGGGGCGGGGAGCCAGTTCGGCTCGAGCGCCGGTCCGGGCGAGGCATGCTGCAGGCGCAGCGTCAGCCCGCCGTCGGCGTCCCGGACCAGTCCGCGCGAGCGGTCGCCGATCCGGTAACGCTCGATCTCGTTGGGCACCAGCATGCAGTCCCGGCTGTCGTACATCGTGAGCGACCAGAAGCTGTCGACGGGCGGCTCGCCGCCCGGGGGGAACCGGATGGTATACCGGTGCTCGCCGGACAGCGCCCGGCCGGCCGAGTCGGCGTGCGCCATCGGGTAGAAGGCCTCGGCGCTGGCGAGCGCACCGATGTAGCGCCGTGCCACCACCGCGCGCCGGTGCCAGTCGTGCCCGAAGGACTCGCCCAGCACCAGGGGCACGCTCCAGCCGCCGCGTGCGGCCACGGTCTCGCCGGAGTCGCCGAGGTCGAGCAGCGCGTCGGCGGTCGCGAGCGCGCGCTCGATCGCGCGCCGTGCCCGGTCCTCGGGCAGCCGCGGCACGTCGCCGGCGAGACCGCCGTCCAGTCCGAGGCGGGCGGCGTCGGCGAGCAGCGCGCGCTCCTCGGCGGGCGGCGGGTTCTCGCGCAGCGCGCGGCCGACGACCTCGACGAAGCGGGCGGCGTCGCGCGGCGCCTTCGGATCGAGACCGGTGTCGACGACATCGGGCGCGATCCGCTCGCCGCGCGCCCAGGCCGCCAGCGGCGCCATCCGGAAGCCGTCCTGCAGCGCGTTGACCGCCGGCACGTCCTCCGGCCCCTCGACCATGATGCGGCCGATGATCCAGACGTGATCGGTCGGCGCGGCCACCCGGGTCATGCCGGCCGGCACCGCGCCCGACCAGCGCGGTCCGGTGACGAGGAACGTGCCGGCGCCCGTGCCGTTGAGCCGGCGACCGACGTGGGCGAACGGGTTCGTCCAGAAGTCGAGGAAGCCCAGCACGTAGTACCGATCGGCGGTGTCGGGCACCTCGATGACCACCGGCCCCCGCGAGAGGTCGAGCCAGGCGTTGCTGTAGAGCGTGTCGTTGTTCGGCGTCACCACCCGGCTGCCGCCCGCACCGAGCAGGCGGCGCGCGTGGATGAAGGTGTTGACCCAGCGCTTGGTCGAGCCCGGATCGGCATCGGCGAAGCGTCCCTGGGCGTCGCGCCGCGTGGCGGTCGCCGCGCGCATGCGCGCCATCTCGTAGAGCGGATAGAGCCACAGGCACGCCTGCAGGGCGATCGCGTCGGCCCAGGCCTGGGTGGGATCGGCGGCAGTCGTATCGTTCGTGACCATTGGAACATCCATCGGACCGTCGGGTCCGTTCGCGTCATCGGACCGAGCGGTCCGTTCCCTCGTCAGCCGGCGTCCCGGCCGATGACGACCGCATCCAGCGCCAGCGCCGACGCGCCGCCCGGCCCCGCACCCGGCGCGAACGCCACGAACGGGTTCACGTCGATGCTGTCGAGCGTGCCGCGGGCGGCCATCGCGAGGCGCGACAGCGCGAGCAGCGCGTCGGCCAGGGCATCGAGGTCGCACCGGGCGCGACCGCGTGCGCCGTCGAGCAGCGGGAACGCCCTGACCTCTCGGATCATCGCCATCGCGTCGTCGCGGGTCAGCGGCGCGACCCGGATCGACACGTCGTGCAGCACCTCGACGAAGGCGCCCCCCAGCCCGAACATCACCACCGGACCGAAGACCGGATCGTCGCGCGCCCCGAGGATGCATTCCACGCCGCCGGCGACCATCGGCGCCAGCAGCGCGCCGTCGATGCGCGCCGAGGGGAGCGCGCGCCGCGCGGCGCCGGTGACGGCCTCGTAGGCCGCCGCCGCGTCCTCGGCCGACACGCCAAGACGCACGCCTCCGACGTCGGTCTTGTGCAGGATGTCCGGCGACACCACCTTGACCGCGAACCGCGATCCGGCCGGCGCGGCGGCCGCGATCGCCGCGGCCGAGGCCGCGTCATGCGCCACGCGCGCATCGACCGCGGGCACGCCGTGTGCGGCGAGCAGCGCGAGCGAGGCCGGCTCGTCCAGCGCGCCCGCAGCGAGCCGCACGCTCGGCGCCGGCGCGTCGCCGGCGGCGGGCGGCACCGGGCGCTCGAAGCCCGCGCCGATCCGCGCGAGCGCGCCGATCGTGCGCACGCCGGCCGAGGGCTCGGCGAAGGTCAGCACGCCGAGCTCGGCGAGACGGTCGCGCCGCGCGTCGCCGAGCAGCGTGCTGACCGCGAGGAAGGTGTCGGGGTGGTCGCGGCGCAGCCCGATCGCGAGGTCCTCGAGCACCGGCCAGAAGCCGTCCCCCGCCCCCGCCGCCGCCATGAAGCCGAGCCATGCGCCGTAGTCGCCGCCCTCGAGCACGACGCGCGTCGCCCGATCGATCAGCGACCGGTCGTTGCTCACCTGGCCGGTGATGTCGATCGGATTGCGCGGCGCCGCGAACGGCACCCACTCGAGGATCTGCCGCTGCGCGGCGGCCGAGGTCTCGGCGACGTCGAGACCGACGCCGGCCGCCTCGTCGGCCATGAAGGCGCCGACACCGCCCGACAGCGTGAACAGCGCGATCCGGTCGTTGCGGGGCAGGCCCGCGACCGCCGCGCCGTGCGCGACGTCGAAGAACTCCTGGATGTCGCGCGCACGGTAGACACCGTACTGACGGAACATCGCGTCGTAGACCGCGTCGTCGCCCGCGAGCGAGGCGGTGTGCGAGCGCGCGGCCTGGGCGCCGAGCGCGGTGCGGCCGACCTTGACCACGACCACCGGCTTGCGGGCGGCGTGCGCCGCGGCGAGCGCGCGGCGCAGCCGGTCGCCGTCGCGGCAGCCCTCGATGTAGGCCATGATGACCTGCGTGTGCGGATCGTGTGCCATCCACTCGATCACGTCCGCGACCTGCACGTCGACCTCGTTGCCCGTCGACGCCCACACCGACAGCCCGATGCCGCGCTCGCGGGCGAGCGAGTACGCATAGGCGCCGAACGCGCCGCTCTGGCTGACCAGACCGATCGAGCCGGGGCGCGCCAGCCCGATGCCGGGCGCCGGGCTGAAGGTCGCGTAGACGTGCTCGCGCACGTTCATCACGCCGAGGCAGTTGGGGCCGATCAGCCGCAGCCCGCCGGCGCGCGCCTGCGCGGCCAGCCGGACCTGCGCGGCCTCGCCCTCGGGGCCGACTTCCGCATACCCCGCGGAGAACAGCACCACCGCCCGAGTGCCCGCGGTGATCGCGTCGTCGATCGCGGCCGATACCGCCGACTCCGGGATCGCGAACACCGCCAGGTCCACCGGCTGCCCGACGGCACGCAGGCTCGGGAACGCGGGCAGGCCCTGGATCTCGTCGGCCTTCGGGTTGATCGGCACGATGCGGCCGGTGTAGCCGCAGCGCAGCAGCAGGTCGATCGGCACCCCGCCGATCTTGGTGGGGGTGGCCGAGGCGCCGACGACGGCGATCGAACGGGGCGAGAACAGGGCGTCGAGGGTCGGATCGGTCATGCGGGGCTCGTGGGCGGATGCGGGGGTCGAAGCATCGGGATGCGCGGGGCGCTCAGCGCGCGTGCTGCGCGTTCTTCTTCGCGGCCTCGACGAAGCGGGGCCAGCGGGCCTGCTCCTCCCGCAGGAAGGCCGCCAGATCGGCGCCACCGAGGAAGCCCGCCTCGCCGCCGGCCGAAGCCAGCCGCTCGCGGACTTCGGGCTGCGCGGCGGCCGCGCCGGTCGCCTCCGCGAGGCGACGCACGATCTCGGGCGGCGTGCCCGCGGGCACGTGGAAGCCGTACCAGGACATCACGGTCACGTCGGGGAAGCCTGCCTCGGCGATCGTCGGGATGTCGGGAAAGCCGGGCGAGCGCTTGTCGCTCGTGTTGGCGAGCGCGCGCAGCTTGCCGGACCGCAGGTGCGGGATGGCGACGGTGGAGGGCAGCACCGACATCGTCAGCGTGCCGGTCACCAGGTCGGGCACGATCGGCGGCGCGCCCTTGTACATCACCGGCTCGAGCCGGATGCCGGCGATCGACTTGAACATCTCGATCGCCATCGACTGCGTCGAACCGGTGCCGCCGTCGCCGTACTGCAGCCCGGGCGAGCGGCGCGCCAGCTCGACGTAGTCGCGCACGCTGCGCGCCTGGGAGTCGGCGGGCACGACGAAGTAGCTCGGCGACAGCGCGAAGCGCGCCACCGGCACGAAGTCCGCGGGCTTCCACCGCAGCCCGGTCTCGAGCATCGGGTTGGCGACCAGGAAGGGCGCGCTCACGAGCAGCGTGTAGCCGTCGGCGGGCGCGCCGGCGACCGTGTCCGCGCCGATGTTCGCATTGGCGCCCGGCTTGGCCTCGACCACGATCGGCTGTCCGAGGTCGACCGACATCCGCGCGGTGACCGCCCGGGTCATCACGTCGACGACGCCGCCGGCGGCATACGGGACGATCACGCGGATCGGCTTCGAAGGCCACGGGGCCTGCTGCGCGAACGCGGCGGCGGGCGCCAGCGCCCCGGCCGCCAGCGTCGCGAGGACGGCGCGGCGGACCGCGCGAGTGGGGGACATCATGGACGACTCTCCTCGCACCCGACGCTCAGTCGGGCCGCATGCCGGTCGCACGCGCGACCTGGGACCACTTCTCGACCTCGGCGGCGATGAACGCGCCGAACTGCTCCGCGGTGCCGCCGGACACGAAGGTGCCGCCCGCCTCGAGCGGGGCGCGCACCTCGGGAAGGGCGAGCACCGCGTTCGCGTCGCGATTGACCTTCGCCACCACCTCGGCGGGCAGACCCGCGGGCCCCACCAGTCCGAACCAGGCATAGCCGTCGACCGCCGGGAACCCCGCCTCGGCCAGCGTCGGCGCGTCGGGGACGGCGGGGAAGCGCCGATCCGACGAGACCGCGAGCAGCCGCAGCCGGCCCGACTCGAAGTGCGGCTTCATCACCGTCAGGCCGGTGACGCCGACATCGACACGCCCGGCCACCGTCTCGACGGCGAGCGGCGCATCGCCCTTCATCGGCAGGTGCTCGAGCTTGGCGCCGGTCTTCCAGTTCCACAGCTCGACGACCATGTGCGGTCCGCTGCCGTTGCCGGGCGAGCCCGCGAAGAGCTTGCCCGGCTGCGCGCGCGCCGCCTCCGCGAGGTCCCGCAGCGTCCGGAACGGCGACGCGGCCGGCACCCAGAAGCCGACCGGCGAGACCGTCGCCCGCATGATCGGCGTGAAGTCGCGCAGCGTGTCGTAGGGCAGCTTGCCGTCGTAGAGGCCCGGGTTCGCGCCGTGCGGCGCGGCGGCCAGCATCAGGTGATGGCCGTCGGGCGCGGCACGGGCGAGTTCCTGCGTCGCGATGCGGTTGTTCGCGCCGGGCTTGTTCTCGACGTAGACGCGCTGGCTCCACATGTCCGAGAGCCGTGCGGCGAGCACGCGGGCGACCGCGTCGTTGGAGCCGCCGGCGGGATACGGCGAGACGATCTTCACCGGCTTCGAGGGCCAGGGCACGGCAGCCTGTGCGCGCGCGGCCACCGGCCACGCGCCGCCGACCGCGGCCCCCGCCCACGCGGCACCCAGCGCCGCCCCCGATCGAAGCCATGCGCGGCGCGGCGCGGCGGGGCTCATCGCGCACCCCCTGCCAGCGCGGCCACCGCACCGAGCGCGGCGAGCGTCTCCTCCACCAGCCGTGCGTAGACCTCGGCGACCGGTCGTCGATCACGGATCCAGGCGACGCCCTGCCCCACCGCGTAGTGCATCAGCGGCTCGATCTCGTGGTCGTCGATCGCACCGAGCAGGTCACCGACCAGGACGTCCTGGTAGGGCATCGCGAGCGGACGGGGCGCGTCCGGCGCGGACCACTCGTCGCTCCATGCCGAGCGCAACTGGCGAAAGGTCTTGCCGCTCTCGGAGCGGGTGACCACCGTGTCGTCGCTGCCGGCGGCGATCAGCTTCTTCAGCAGCAGCGGGTGGATCGCATACTCGTCGGTGGCCAGCCACAGGCTGCCCGTCCAGGCGCCCTGCGCGCCGAGCGCCAGCCCGGCGGCGACGTGGCGACCGGTCATCACCCCGCCGGCGGCCAGCACCGGCACGTCGCCGGCCGCCTCGACCACTTGCGGCACCAGCGAGAAGGTGCCGATCGGGCCGGTGTGCGCGGCCGAATCGTGCCCCTGCGCGACCAGCAGGTCGGCGCCCGAGTCGATCGCGCGACGCGCGTGCTTGGGCGAGCCGCACAACGCGAGGATCCGCTTGCCGCTGCGCTTGCAGCGTTCGACGAAGTCGGCCGGCATGCCGATGCCGCAGGCGACCAGCTCGACGTCGGACTCGAGCACGGCCTCCATCTGGCCGCGCGCGATCTCGTTGGAGCGCAGGAAGCGCGTGCGCATGCCGCGTCGCTTGGGAGGCGGCACCGAATACTTGTCGTAGAGACCCCGCACGAAGGCCTTGTGACGCTCGGGCAGTTCGCGCTCGATCGCATCGGGATCGTCGTCCTCCGGCATGCCGGGGGGCAGCACGAGGTTCACGCCGATCGGCGCGTCGCCGGCCAGCCGACGCAGCAGCGCGAGCTCGTCGCGGATCTCCTGGGGCGTGCGGCGCGTCGCGCCGTAGGTGCCGAGCCCGCCGCAGCGCGACACCGCGGCCGCGACCGGGATCGAGTGCGAGAACGCGAAGATCGGCTGCCGCAGGCCGAACAGCGCGCAGACCGGGGTGGCGAGGGGGCCGCCCCGCGGCGTGTCGGGCGGGCCGTCCCGCGGTCCGGTCGGGGCGGACGTGCCGCCCCCGGTCGCCGCCTTCGCGGCGGAACGAATTGTCTCCACTTGACCTCCTCCTGTCCTGACCTATCATAATAGGTCCGGATGCAGACGCAAGCATAGTGGCTCAGATGGCCGACGCAAGCCCCCGTTCCGCGGCCACCCAGGCCGCCGTTCCGGCACCGCTCTTCGTGCAGGTCCGCGACGCGCTGCGCGCCGACATCCTCGGGGGCGCGCTCGGTCCCGGCGACCGGCTGCCTTCCGAGTCGGCGCTGATCGAGCGCTTCCACGTCAGCCGCATCACCGTGCGCCAGGCGCTCGCCGAGCTGCAGTCGAGCGGACTCGTTCAGACCGTCAACGGCAAGGGCTCGTTCGTGACGCGGCCCGGCCGCGGCGAGGCCCAGGGCCCGCTGGTCGGCGTGCTCGAGGCGATGCGAAAGCGCGGCCACCGCGCGCGCGGTCGCCTGCTGTCGCACCGCACGGTGAAGGCGGACCGCGCGCTCGCGCGCGAGCTGGACGTGGCGGTCGGCGCGCCGCTCGGCGCGGTGACCGTGCTGCGCTACCGCGACGACGTGCCCTTCGTCGTCGGCACGACCTGGTGCGCGCCGGAGGTCGCCGAGCGGCTGGCCGCGCACGATCTGACCGACCTCGACGTGGCGACCGCGATCGAGGCCGGGCTGGGGCTGCGCAGCGCCTCGACCCGGGTGCGGGTGCTCGCGACGCTGGCCGACGCCAGGCTCGCCCGGCGCCTCGACTACACCCCCGGTGCCCCGGTGCTGCGCGTGCTCACCACCACGATCGGCTGGGACCAGCGGCCGATCGCCCACAGCGAGACGGACTGTCGCGCGGACATGATGGACTACAGGGTCACGCTGCGCAGCTGACGCGGCGGACAGCAGGACGGGGACATGAGGACGGAGACATGACGGGAACCGATGCCGCGGTGCTGCTCGAGCGCCACGAAGGATGGGCGGAGATCGTGCTGAACCGGCCCGATCGGCGCAACGCGATCGACGGCGCGCTCGCCGACGGGCTGCTCGATGCGCTCGCCGCCGTGCAGGCCGACGCGACGCTGCGCGCGGTCGTGCTGCGCGGCGCGGGCGGCGCGTTCTGTTCGGGGCTCGACCTCAAGGCGTTCGGCGCGACACCCGTGCCGGCCTGGGTGCCCGGGTTCGGGACGCACTGGCGCTCGGTGCACGTGGCGCTCGCCTCGCTGCGCCCGGTGCTGCTGGTGGCGCTCGAGCGCTTCGCGATCAACGGCGGCGCCGCGCTCGTGCTGGCCGGCGACCTCGCGGTCTGCGGCGAGGGTGCGTTCCTGCAGATCGCCGAGATCCGGCTCGGCATGGCCGCGCCGAACAACCTCGCCTGGCTGCGGTTGCGGCATCCGGAATCGGTGGCCGCGCGGCTGGCGCTCACCGGCGATCGCGTCGGCGCCGCCGAGCTGCTGAGGCTGGGGGTGGTGAGCGAGGTGGTCGCCGACGACGCGGTGCTCGCCCGCTGTCGGGAGCGCGCCGCGGAGATCGCCGCCTTTCCCGCCGCCGGTGTCGCCGCGATCAAGCCGGCGCTGCGCGCGGCCTGGATGGGCACGACGCCCGAGGCCTGGTTCGCATCGTTCGCGACCCCGGCGGCGACGCTCGCGCCGCTGCGCACCTGAACCGGACCCATCGATGGCCACACCCCTGCCCGCCTCCACGACCGCGCCGCGCCCGCGTCTGCCCGCCGCCGAACTCGACGCGCTCTGCGCCCGCGTGCGGACCTTCGTCGACGAGGTCGTGATCCCGCGCGAGGACCTCGCGCGCGGCCACGACGTCGCCTGGCTCGACACCGTCACGCGCGGGCTGCGGGCCGAGGCCGCCGCCCGCGGCCTCGTCGCCCCGCAGCTGCCCGTCGAGGCCGGCGGTCTCGGGCTGTGCTGGCAGGACTGCGCGCGCGTGTTCGAGGAATGCGGACGCAGCGTGCTGGGCGCCGGCGCGCTCGGCTGCCAGGCGCCCGACCAGCCGAACATCGACACGCTGATGCACCTGGCGGCGCCGTCGCAGCGCGAGCGCTGGCTCGAGCCGCTGATGCGGGGCGAGATCCGCTCGGCATTCGCGATGACCGAGCCCGCGCCGGGCGTCGGCTCCGATCCGAGGATGCTCGCCACCCGCGCCCGCCGCGACGGCGACGGCTGGGTGCTCGACGGCCACAAGTGGTTCGCCTCCGGCGCGGTCGGCGCGGCGTTCGCGATCGTCGTCGCGCGCAGCGACGAGGGTGCGAGCTGGTTCATCGTCGACACCGCCAACCCGGGCTGGACACTGGTGCGCGACATCCCCTCGATCGACAGCTTCGCGCCCGGCGGACACGGCGAGGTGCTGCTGCGCGACTGCCGCGTCGGCGCCGACGCCCTGATCGGCGAGGCCGGCCGCGGCTTCGACTACGCGCAGATGCGCCTGGAGGGCGCCCGGCTCTTCCACTGCATGCGCGGCATCGGACTGGCCTCGCGGGCGATCGAGATCGCCCAGGGCTACGCGGCGCGGCGCGACTCGTTCGGCGCGAAGCTCTCCGAGCACCAGCAGATCCAGGCGATGGTCGCAGACGCCCACATCGACCTGTACGCGTGCCGCCTGATGACCGCCGACGTCGCGCGGCGCCTCGACGAGGGCGAGTCGATCCGCCATCACTCGTCGATGGCGAAGGTGTTCGTCTCGGAGGCCCTGAACCGGGTGGCCGACCGGGCCTGCCAGATGACCGGCGCGTTCGGCATGTGCACCGACGAGCCGCTGGCGATGATCGCGCAACGGCTGCGACCGTTCCGCATCTACGACGGCGCCTCCGAGGTGCACCGCGCGGCCATCGGCAAGCGCGTCTTCCAGCGCGGAGCCCGGGCATGAGCGCCGACACGTCGATGGACGCCTTCCGCGCCGAGGTCCGCGCCTTCGTGCGCGAGCACCTGCCCCCGACCGTGCGCGAGAAGGTCCGGCTGGGCATCGAGCCCGACAAGACCGACACGATCGCCTGGGAGCGCGTGCTGCGCGACCGCGGGTGGCTGGTGCCGCACTGGCCGATCGAATGGGGCGGCACCGGCTGGAGCCCCGCGCAGCGCGCGGTGTTCCAGGAGGAGCTGGTGCTCGGCCACGCGCCCGAGCTCGGCGGCCTGACCTTCGAGATGATCGGCCCGGTGCTGATCCGCTTCGGCGACGAGGCGCAGAAGCGCATCTTCCTGCCGCGGATGGTCGCTCTCGACCACGTCTGGTGTCAGGGCTATTCCGAGCCCGAGGCGGGCTCGGACCTCGCGTCGCTCAAGACCCGCGCGGTCCGCACGCGCGACGCCGACGGCAGCGAGCACTACGTGGTCGACGGCAGCAAGATCTGGACATCGTCCGCGCACTACGCGAACTGGATCTTCTGCCTGGTGCGCACCGACGTCGAGGCGCGCGCGCAGGAAGGCATCACCTTCCTGCTGATCGACATGAAGACGCCCGGCGTCACGCTGCGCCCGATCATCGGCATCCATGGCTGGCACCTGTTCAACCAGGTCTTCCTCGACGGCGTGAAGGTGCCGGTCGCGCAGCGTGTCGGCGAGGAGAACCAGGGCTGGACGATCGCCAAGTCGCTGCTGGAGTTCGAGCGGCTGAACCTGGCGCGGGTCGCCGAGAACCGGCGCCGCCTCGCCAAGGTCCGCGCCATCGGCGAGCAGGTCCGCGAGTCCGGCGTGCCGCTGTTCGAGCGGCCCTGGTTCCGTCGTCGGTTCGCGGAGCTCGACGTGCGGCTCGAGGCCCTCGCGGCCACGGTGATGCGGTTCCGGCTCCAGGCCGATGCCGGCCGGCGGCTGGGCCCCGAGACCGGGATGCTGAAGCTGACCGGCAGCCGCCTGATCCAGGACATCGAGAACCTGGCGGTCGATGCGCTCGGCCCGCAGACGCTCGCCTGGGACCGTGCCGCGCACTTCGAGCTGCCCGATCCGTCGGCGCGGCCGCCGATCGTCGAGCGGCATCCGTACGCGCCCGCCGCATCGTCGCGCCGCTTCGTCACCCGCGGCTACACGATCGCCGGCGGCAGCAGCGAGATCCAGCACGAGCTGCTGGCCAAGCAGGTTCTCGGGCTGTGAGGGGACGCCGAGCATGAGCTTCACCACCGAGACCGACGCCCGCGACTCGGCCGAGCGCGCCATGCTGCGCGACGCGGCGGCGCGCTACGTCGAGCGCGACTACACCTTCGAGGCGCGCCGCGCCGCGCTCGCCCTGCCGGAGGGCTTCTCGCGCGAACGCTGGCGCGCGTTCGCCGACATGGGCTGGCTGGCGCTCGGCCTGCCCGAGGACTGCGGCGGGCTGGGCGACGCCGGCGATGCCGAGGTGGTCGCGCACGCCCTCGGCCGCGCGCTGGCGCTCGAGCCCTGGCTGGCCAACGTCGGGCTGGCCGCGCCGCTGCTGGTCGGGCTGCGGGCGGGCACGGGGCCCGGCGATGGCACCGACCGATGCGCGGCGCTGCTCGAGTCGCTGGCGACCGGCGAGCGGCTGCTGGCGGTCGCCGCCTGGGAGCCGCAGGGCCGGCACGATGCGTTCGACGTCGAGACCCGTGCGCGGCGCGACGCGGACGGATGGCGCCTCGACGGCGTCAAGACGCTGGTGCTCGGCGGCGGTACGGCGGACGTGCTGCTGGTGGCGGCCCGCGAGTCGGGCGCCTCGCGCGACACCGGCGGCCTCGGCGTCTTCGAGGTGCCCGCCGACGCGCCCGGCCTGGCGCGGCACGCGCTGCCGACCTACGACGGCCGCCAGACCGCCGACCTGCGGCTCGACGGCGTGCGCCTGCCTTCGACGGCGCGGCTCGGCGGCGCGGGCGACGCCTGGCCGGCCCTCGAGCGCGCCGTCGACACCGCGACGGCGCTCGCCTGCGCCGAGGCGGTGGGCGCGATGCAGGCCGTGCTCGAGACGACGCGGACCTACCTGCAGCAGCGCCGCCAGTTCGGCCGTCCGCTCGCCGCGAACCAGGTGCTGCGGCATCGGCTGGTCGACCTGTACGCCGACATCGAGCAGGCTCGGGCGATCGCCGGCGCCGCGGTGGCGCGCCTGGACGACGCGCCCGACGTGCGCCGCCGCGCGGTCTCGCTCGCCAAGGCCTTCGTCACCCCGGCGGCTCGCCGCTGCGGCGAGGAAGGCATCCAGCTGCACGGGGCGATCGGCATGACCGACGAAGTCGTGATCGGGCACCTCGCCCGGCGGCTGGTGGGCTTCGCGAACCTGCTCGGCGACGAAGCGTGGCACCTCGAACGGCTGGCACCGGCATAGACTCGGGGTCCCGTCCACGAGGAGGCGCCCGGATGACCGTCACGCTGCTGGACCCCGCGCGCCGCGAGCTGGCGCCCGGCTTCGCGGTGCGCCGCGCGCTGCCCGTCGCGACGCGCCGCACGGTGGGGCCCTTCGTGTTCTTCGATCACTTCGGCCCGGTCGCGCTGCCGCGCGCCGAGCTCGCCGACGTGCGGCCGCATCCGCACATCGGGCTCGCCACCGTCACCTGGCTGTTCGAGGGCGAGATCCTGCACCGCGACAGCGTCGGCAGCGTGCAGTCGATCCGACCGGGCGAGGTCAACTGGATGGTGGCCGGCCGCGGCATCGTGCACTCCGAACGCGCGCCCGAGGCCCGGCGCGGCGGGCCCGCGCGCTCGCACGGGCTGCAGGTCTGGGTCGGCCTGCCGCGGGCGCACGAGGACGACGCGCCCTCGTTCGTGCACGTGCCCGCCGCCGAGGTGCCGGTCTTCGAGGCGCCGGGTGCGAGGCTGGCGATCGTCGCGGGCGACGCCTGGGGCCTGCGCTCGCCGGTGCCGGTGGCGAGCCCCACGCTGTACGCGGTCGGCACGCTGGCCGCCGGTTCGACGCTCGCCATGCCGGCCGATCACGCCGAGCGCGCGCTCTACGTCGTGGACGGCGCGGTCGACCTCGACGGCACGGCGGTGGCCGCGGGCGTCCTGGCGACGGTCGAGCCCGGCGCGCCCGCCGTGATGCGCGCGGCCGGCGACGCTCGCATCGCCGTGTTCGGCGGCGCCCCGCTCGACGGTCCGCGCTTCGTCTGGTGGAACTTCGTCGCGAGCGATCGCGAGCGCATCGAGGCGGCGAAGGCGCGCTGGGCGGCGGACCGCTTCGAGCCGATCGCGGGCGAGACCGAGAGGATCCCGCTGCCGGACTGAACGGCCGGCGGGGCGCAGCTGACGACACGAGGAGGAGACGACCCATGCAGACCGACACCCATACGACGGCGGCGCAGGACGCCCGCGCGGCCGACGACGCCGCCGACGCCCACGACGCCGCCATGCGCGCCTACCTGCGCGAGGGCGAGGCCCGCGCCTACTCGCTCGGCAACCGCGGCCCGATCCGCCGCACCGCCGACGGCGGCATCCACCCGGAGATCCTCGAGGCCTACTGGCGCTGCGGCTTCTACGTCTTCGAGGGCGTGCTGTCGAAGGCGGAACTCGCCGAGATCGACGCGGACATCCGCGCCAACGTGCTCGAGCGCCTGCCGGTGCGCCACGACGCCACCGTCGACGCACGCGGCCGGCCCGCGATCGGCGTCGGCCACGAGGCGCCGACGCTGTTCTGGTCGAAGCCGCTGGCCGATCCGTTCGGCGGCACCGCGCTCGCCAATGGCCGCCATCCGGTGAAGATGCACGAGCCGACCGCCGCCACCGACGCGCCCGACGAGATCGTCTACCTGATCCTCGGCTCGATGCAGTTCTCCGAGACGCACCTGCGGGTCTACGGTCACCCCGACCTGCTCGCGGTCGCGGCCGCCGTGAACGGCGACGACTTCGTGCCCTTCAACGAGGCGATGTTCATCAAGGCGCCCGGGCTCGGCGCATCGGTCGCCTGGCACCGCGACGGCGTCACCCACTGGGACAGCCCCGACTGGGACGAGGGCACGCACGGCTTCAACTTCATGGCGCAGGTCTACGGCTGCACGCCGGCCAACGGTGTCTGGGTGGTGCCCGGCACCCACAAGATGCGCCGGGTCGACATCAAGGCGATGTGCGCGGCCGCCGGCTCCGAGCGCCTGCCCGACGCGGTGCCGATCGTCTGCGCACCCGGTGACGTCGCGATCACCAACCGGCAGGCGGTGCACGGCTCGTTCGCCAACACCAGCCCCGACTGGCGGCTGACGCTGAACCTGGGCTTCCATCGCCGCCGCTCGGTGCTCGGCGTCCAGGGCGGCGGCATCCACGCGGCGCCCGCGATCTTCGACGACGCGCGCATCCGCGAGCGGGCGCGCGTGATCGGGTATGGCATCGATGCGCGGCGCCGGCACCGTCCCGACGAGACGCCGTTCGTCTACCGGCCGCACGCCGAGGCCGGCGAGACCTACCGGTGGGACGACGCGGCGCGGGCCTCGATGCGCGACTACAACCGGCTGGACCTGAGCATCTGACCGAGCCTCTGACGGCCGGTCGGGTCCGGCCCCGCCCGGACCGGCCGTGGACGCGTGGACGTCAGCGGTCCCGGCGACGCGACAGGATGCCCTTGGAGAGCAGGGCGAAGAGCCGTTCGAGCCGGCGGTCGAGTTGCGCGAGGAGAGCGGACATGGGGAGCCTCTTGTAGGAGGCTGGATGATGCCCCACGCCCGAGTACCCGATGTTGCGTCAGGTCATCGGAACGGCGCGTGCGCCGGCCTCATCGCGTCCAGGGCGCATCGTCGCCCGTGCCCGTGCCCGTGCCCGTGCCCGTGCCCGTACCCTTGACCCGGGCGCGCGCCCGCGCCAGGCTCGCATCGTCCGCCCGCCCCTGCGCATGCAGCGCATGCACCGCGGCGAGCGCGATCGAGGCCGCGTCGACCTCGAAGAACGCCCGCAGTGCCGCGCGGGTGTCGCTGCGACCGAAGCCGTCGGTGCCGAGCGTCACGTAGGCGCGCGAGCGCGGCACGAAGGCGCGGATCGACTCGGGCACCGCACGGACGTAGTCGCTGACCGCGATCACCGGTGCGTCGGAGCCGGCCAGCAGGCGGGCGACGTGCGGCATCCCACCCTCCCCGTCCCCGTCGATGCCCCCGGTGCCACCCAGCCTCGCCCGGCGCTCGCAGGCCATGCCGTCGCGCGCGAGCTCGCTCCAGCTCGTGGCGCTCATCACCTCGGCGGCCACGCCGTGTTCGGCGGCGAGCAGGTCGGCCGCGGCGAGCGCCTCGGCGAGCAGCGCGCCGCTGCCCAGCAGCGTCACGTCGGGCGCGGCGCCGACCGCCGCCGCACGCATGCGGTACAGGCCGCGCAGGAGGTCCGCCTCGACGCCCGCGGGCAGCGAGGGCTGGGCCTGGTTCTCGTTGCCGACGGTCACGTAGTGGAAGACGTCGCGCTGCTGCTCGAGCATCTCGCGCATGCCGTGCTCCACGATCACCGCGAGCTCGCCCGCCGTGGCCGGATCCCAGGCGCGGCAGTTCGGCACGGTGGCCGCGACCAGGTGCGAGCTGCCGTCCTGATGCTGGAGACCTTCGCCGCCGAGCGTCGTTCGGCCGGCGGTCGCGCCGATCAGGAAGCCGCGCGCGCGCTGGTCGGCCGCGGCCCAGATCTGGTCGCCGACCCGCTGGAATCCGAACATCGAGTAGTAGATGTAGAACGGCATCATCGCGAGGCCGTGCACCGAGTACGAAGTCGCCGCCGCCGTCCACGAGGCCAGCGCGCCGGCCTCGGTGATGCCCTCCTCGAGGATCTGGCCGTCGGTCGCCTCGCGGTAGTAGAGCATCGAGCCGATGTCCTCGGGCTCGTAGCGCTGGCCGACCGACGACCAGATGCCGACCTGCCTGAAGAGGTTCGCCATGCCGAAGGTGCGTGCCTCGTCGGCGACGATCGGGACGATGCGCGGGCCCAGCGCCGGATCCTTCAGCAGGTTGCCGAGCATCCGCACGAAGGCCATGGTGGTGGACATCTCGCGGCCGTCGGCGCCGAGGGCGAACTCGCCCCAGCGACCCAGCGGCGGCACCGGCACCGGTTCGCAGGCCGCGATGCGCGCGGGCATCGCGCCGCCCAGCGCCTCGCGGCGCTCGCGCAGATAGCGCATCGCCGGGGCGTCGGCGGCGGGCTTCGCGAACTCGAGCGCCTCGGCCTGCGCATCGGTGATCGGCAGGCGGAACCGGTCGCGGAACTCGAGCAGCGCGTCGCGATCGAGCTTCTTCTGCTGGTGCGTCGTCATCCGGCCCTGGCCGGCGCTGCCCATCCCGAAGCCCTTCTTCGTGTGCGCGAGGATCACCGTCGGCCGGCCGACGTGGTGCGCGGCCGCATGGTAGGCGGCGTAGAGCTTGACCGGATCGTGGCCGCCGCGGGTGAGCCGGTCGATCTGCTCGTCGGTCATGCCCTGCGAGAGCGCCCGCAGCGCCTCGTTCTGGCCGAAGAAGCGTTCGCGGTTGAACTTGCCGTCGGTGGCGGCCAGCGTCTGGAACTGGCCGTCGACCGTGCCGTCGAAGGCGTCGATCAGCGCGCCGTGCACGTCGCGCGCGAGCAGCCCGTCCCAGTCGCTGCCCCACACCAGCTTCACGACGTTCCAGCCGGCGCCGAGGAACAGGGCCTCGAGTTCGTCGACGATGCGGCCGTTGCCGCGCACCGGTCCGTCCAGGCGCTGCAGGTTGCAGTTGACGACGAACACCAGGTTGTCGAGCCGCTCGCGCGCGGCGAGCGTCAGCGCACTCATCGACTCCGGCTCGTCCATCTCGCCGTCGCCGAAGATGCCCCAGACCTTGCGCTGCGCCGCGTGCCCGTCCTGCCCGGCGAAGCCGACGTGCGCGAGCAGCCCGCGCGTCTCGAGGTAGCGGATGAAGCGGGCCTGGTAGATCGCGCTGATCGGGCCGATGCCCATGGAGCCGGTCGGGAACTGCCAGAAGTCGGGCATCAGCCACGGATGCGGATAGCTCGACAGGCCGCGCGCGCCGGCGGCCGGCGCGGCCAGCTCGCGGCGGTAGTGCTCGAGGTCCTCGGCGCGCAGGCGCCCTTCGAGGAAGGCGCGGGCATAGACGCCCGGCGCCGAATGCGGCTGGTAGTAGACGAGGTCGCCGTGGAAGCCGTCGCGGCGTGCCCTGAAGAAGTGGTTGAAGCCGGTCTCGAACAGGTCGGCCGCCGACGCGTAGGACGCGATGTGGCCGCCGAGCTCGCCGTGCGCGCGGTTGGCGCGCACCACCATCGCGAGCGCGTTCCAGCGCATCAGCGCGGACAGCTCGCGCTCGAGCTCGAGGTCGCCGGGGAACGCCGGCTGCTCGGTGACCGGAATGGTGTTGACGTAGGGGGTGACGAGCGCGGGGCGCCAGCGCACGCCGCTGCGCGCGCAATGCCGCTGCAGCGCGTCCAGCAGGAAGCGCGCGCGTTCGGGTCCGGCGTGCTCGATGACGGCGACCAGCGACTCGACCCACTCGGCGGTCTCCTGCGGATCGGCATCGGCCCGGGGCTCGCGCGGGGCGACGCCGCTGGCGGGGGTGTGCAGCGCATCGAGGCGCAACGGGGCGTTCATCGGGGGGAGTCTCCGCGGCAATCCTCCGATGGTATGCCGCACTCGGCCGCTGAAGGTGCCGCACTTGGCTTGCAGAAGGACCCGTGGCAGCATTTCCTGCTTACCGACCGATCTTCTCCGACACGATATGCCGATGGATGCCACCGACCTCGCGATCCTCTCCGAGCTGCAGCGCGACGGCTCGCTGTCGAACGTCGAGCTCGCCCGGCGGGTGAACCTGTCGCCCTCGCCGTGCCTGGCGCGGGTCCGCGCGCTCGAGCAGTCGGGAACGATCCGACGCTACGTGGCGCTGGTCGACCCCGAGGCGCTCGGCCTGGGCGTCTCGGTGTTCATCTCCATCAGCCTGCGCGAGCAGAACACCGCGACGCTGGCCGAGTTCGAGCGGCGGATCGGTGCGCACGAGGAGGTCATGGAGGCCTACCTGATGACCGGCGACGCGGACTACCTGCTGCGGGTGGTGGTGCCCGACATCCGCTCGCTCGAGCGCTTCATCCTAGAGCGGCTGTCGCCGATCCCCGGGGTCGAGAAGATCCGTTCGAGCTTCACGCTCAAGCAGGTGCGCTACAAGACCGCGCTGCCGCTGCCGACGAGCCCGCCGGCCGGCCGCCGGCACTGATCAGTCCGCGCGCAGCGACACCACCGCGTCGACCTCGACCGCGGCATTGCCCGGCAGGCCCGCCACGCCCACCGCGGTCCGCGCATGCCGGCCGGCGTCCCCGAAGACGTCGACGAAGACCGCGGTCGCGCCGTCGATCACGCGCGGCGACCACGGGAACCCCGGCACGCAGTTCACGAAGCCGCCGATCCGCAGCACACGGTCGACCCGGTCGAGGTCGCCTCCGCAGGCCAGGCGCAGCGTGTAGAGCAGGTTCAGCGCGCACACGCGGGCCGCGTCGCGCGCCGCCTCGATGCCCGTGCCGCCGTCGCCGACCGGCCCTTCGCAGACGATCCGGCCATCCCATTCGCAGACCTGCCCCGACAGCCAGACGACGTTGCCCTCCTGGCGGAACTGCAGGAAGTCGCCGCGCGGCGTCCATGGCGGCGGCAGCGTCAGTCCCAGCGTCTTCAGTCGGTCGTCGATGCGGCCCATGGCGGGTCTCTCCGTCGTTCGGGTGGATCGGGGAAGCGGCGCGTCGCGACGCACGGACATGCAGTCGAACGGCGAAGCCGGACCGCTACGATACGCGCGGCCGCCCCCGCGCCGACGGAGTCCCCGATGCCCGATGCCCCGATCCGCCCCACCTCCGCCACCTCCCCCGCTCCGGACTCCCTGCCGAGCCCGTCGCAGCGCCCGCTGCCGACGGGCCCGGCCCCCGCCGAGGCGGCCTTCCCGATCGACGACACGGTCGGCGCGTGGGTGCCGCACGGTCGCTTCGTGCGTGCCGGTGCGCCCGGCGGCCCGCTCGCGGGGCTGCGCTTCGCGGCGAAGGACCTGTTCGACGTGGCCGGCCGCGTGACGGGCGCGGGCAACCCGACCTGGCTCGACACGCACGCCGCCGCGTCCGCCGACAGCCCGCTGGTCGCGGCGCTGTCGGCGGCGGGCGCCACCCTCGCCGGCAAGGTGCTGACCGACGAGCTCGCGTTCAGCCTGCACGGGGCCAACGCGCACTACGGCACGCCGCTCAACGTGCGTGCGCCGGACCGGGTGCCGGGCGGCTCCTCGAGCGGCTCGGCGAGCGCGGTCGCGGCGGGGCTGGTCGACGTCGCGCTCGCCACCGACACCGGCGGCTCCACGCGCGTGCCGGCGAGCTACTGCGGCCTCTGGGGCCTGCGCACGACCCACGGACGCCTGTCGTCGGACGGACTGGTGCCGCTGTGCCCGTCGTTCGACACGCCGACCTGGATGGCCGACGACGCGGCCGCGTTCGCCCGCGTCGCCGACGTGCTGCTGGGCGCCGATGCGCCGAACGGCGCGTCCGCCTGGCAGCCGCGCCGCGTGCTGCGGCTGGACGATGCCTGGGCACTCGCGGACGACGCGTTCCAGGCGCCGCTCGCACGGACCCTCGCGACGCTGGCCGCGCAACTGGGCGCCCCGATCGAGGCGACGCGGGCCGCCGGCGACGGGGCCGACGACACGCTGGACGCGTGGCGACGCGCCTTCGTGACCGCCAGCAGCCACGAGGCCTGGTCGGTGCACGGCGACTGGATCGAACGGCACCAGCCGCGCTTCGGCGACGCGATCGCGGCCCGCTGGGACGTCGCCCGCCGGGTCGGCGCCGGCGAGGCCGAGTCGGCGCGCGGGCGGATCGCCGCCATCCGGGCACGGGTCCGCGCGATGCTCGGTGGCGACGCGGTCGCGGTGCTGCCCTCGGCGGCGACGGCCGCGCCGCGCCGCGACGACGACGCGCCGACCGTCGACGCGATCCGCATGCGCACGCAGGCGATCACCTGCATCGCCGGCATCGCCGGGCTGCCGCAGGTCAGCCTGCCGTGGCCGCGCCCGGACGGCCCGCCGATCGGGGTGTCGCTGCTCGGCCCGGCGGGTTCGGATCGGACGCTGATCGCGCTCGCCATCCGGCTGCGCGACGCGCTGGGCTGAACGGACCTTCGGATACCCCTGCTGCCGCCACGGTCGAACCTTTCGAATTTTCACTAATTACTGAAAATACGACAACGCTTCACACCGAAGCCCCGGCCCCGACCGGCCGCAGGAGGTGTCCGATGTCCCCCATGTCACCGCTCGTCAGCGCCTTCGTCGCCCACTTCGGCGAGATGGGCAGCCGCTGGGGCATCAACCGCACCGTCGGCCAGATCTACGCGCTGATCTACGTCTCGCCGGAGCCCCTCAACGCCGACGAGATCGCCGAGGCGCTGGAGTTCAGCCGCAGCAACGTCAGCATGGGCCTGAAGGAGCTGCAGTCCTGGCGGCTGGTGAAGCTGAGCCATCGGGCGGGCGACCGCCGCGAATACTTCGACGCCCCCGGCGATGCGTGGGAGGTGTTCCGCACCCTCGCCGAGGAGCGGCGACGACGCGAGATCGAGCCGACGCTGTCGATGCTGCGCAATGCGCTGCTCGAGGCGCCGCGCACCGACGAGGACCGCCATGCGCAGTCCCGCATGCGCGAGATGCACGACCTGATCGAGCTGCT
The DNA here is from genome assembly GCA_003818495.1 of Burkholderiales bacterium. GTDB lineage: Bacteria > Pseudomonadota > Gammaproteobacteria > Burkholderiales > Burkholderiaceae_E > UBA4615. Next base: position 3,215 of record RPRK01000009.1, on the reverse strand, counting down.
CACCACCTGGTTCGGCGACGTCCAGAAGCTCGACGCGGGGACGCTCAGCCAGCTGATGCGGATGGGCGCGCAGGTGCAGCGCCTGCTCGAGCTGCGCGACAAGATCAAGCTGGTGCCCGGCGGGCGCCGCTGAACACGAGGCACACACCATGGACGCCCTCCTGATGGCGCGGATGCAGTTCGCCGCCAACATCACCTTCCACATCCTGTTCCCCTCGATCACGATCGCGCTCGGCTGGTCGCTGCTGTTCTTCCGACTGCGCTGGCTCAAGACCCGCGACATCGGATGGCTCGCCGCCTACCGCTTCTGGACGAAGGTGTTCGCGCTGACCTTCGCGCTCGGCGTGGTCAGCGGCATCGTGATGAGCTTCCAGTTCGGCACCAACTGGCCGGGCTTCATGGAGCGCGCGGGCAACGTCGCCGGCCCGCTCCTCGGGTACGAGGTGCTGACCGCGTTCTTCCTCGAAGCGACCTTCCTCGGGATCATGCTGTTCGGCCACGGCCGCGTCGGCGAACGTGCGCACCTGATCGCCACCGCGCTGGTCGCCTTCGGCACCACGATGAGCGCGTTCTGGATCCTCGCGCTGAACTCCTGGATGCAGACCCCGGACGGCGTGGTGCTGCGCGACGGGCAGTTCTTCGTCACGAGCTGGTTCGACGTGGTGTTCAACCCGAGCTTCCCGTACCGGCTCGTGCACGTCCTGCTCGCCTCGGGCCTGACCGTCGCGTTCCTGATCGCGGGCGTCAGTGCCTGGCAGGTGCTCTCGAAACACGAGAACCCGAGCACCCGCCCCGCCCTGCGCTTCGCGCTGACGCTCGGCGCGGTGCTGATGCCCGTGCAGATCATCGCCGGCGACCTGCACGGGCTCAACACCCTCGAGCACCAGCCGGCGAAGGTGGCCGCGATGGAGGGCATCTGGAAGACCGAGCGCGGCGCGCCGCTGCTGCTGTTCGCGCTGCCCGACGAGGCGGCACGCGAGAACCGCTTCGAGCTCGGCATCCCGAAGGGCGCGAGCCTGATCCTCAAGCACGATCCCGACGGCGAGATCCGCGGCCTCGACGAGTTCGAGGGTCGCCACCCGCCCGTCGCGCCGGTGTTCTGGGCCTTCCGCATCATGGTCGGCACCGGGATGGCGATGCTGGTCGCGAGCTGGGTGGCGCTGTGGCTGCTGCGTCGCCGCGGCTGGTCGCCCGCGGGGCTGCCGCGTCCGGTGCTCTGGAGCCTGGCTGCGATGGCGCCCTCGGGCTGGATCGCGACGGTCGCCGGCTGGTACGTCACCGAGATCGGCCGCCAGCCCTACATCGTCTACGGGCTGCTGCGGGTCGACGAGGTCGCCGCCAGCGTGCCGCCCGCGCACGTGGCCTTCACGCTCGCGCTGTACGTGGTGCTCTACACGGCGCTGCTGGTCGCCTACGTCAGCGTGGTCAAGCACATGGCCGAGAAGCCGGTGGACCTGAGTCCGCGCCCGGCCGTGCGTCCGACCAGCGCCGGGGTGACGACGTGAGCCTGGCCGAATGGCTGCCGGTGGTCTTCCTCGCGCTGATGGGGACCTCGATGCTGGTGTACGTCGTCCTCGACGGCTACGACCTCGGCGTGGGCATGCTGCTGCCGAACGCGGACGCCGCAGAGCGCGACACGATGATCGCCAGCATCGGCCCGTTCTGGGACGCCAACGAGACCTGGCTGGTGCTCGGCGTCGGCATCCTGCTGATCGCCTTTCCGCGCGCCCACGGCATGGTGCTGGGCGCGCTGTACCTGCCGGTGGCGCTGATGCTGGTCGGGCTGGTGCTGCGCGGCGTCGCCTTCGACTTCCGGGTCAAGGCGCAGGACCGCTGGAAGCCGCTCTGGAACCGGGCGTTCTTCGCCGGCAGCCTGATGGCCGCGGCGGCGCAGGGCTGGATGCTCGGGCGCTACGTCACCGGCCTGCAGGACGGGTGGGTCTCGACCGCCTTCGCGGCGGTGATCGCGGTGCTGCTGCCCGCGGCCTACGTGCTGCTCGGTGCCTGCTGGCTGGTGCTCAAGACCGAGGGCGCGCTGCAGCGCCGCGCGGTCGGCTGGGCGCGCACGGCCTGGCCGGCGGTGGCGGTCGGCATGGCGCTGATCTCGCTGGCGACGCCGCTGGCCAGCGAGACGGTGCGGGCACGCTGGTTCGCGATGCCCGAATTCATCGCGCTGCTGCCGATCCCGCTGGTCACCGTCGCCGCGCTGCTGGGCGCGCGCGCCACGCTCGAGCCGCGCACCGCCGAATCGCGCTGGTGCTGGGTGCCGTTCGCGCTGGTCGTGCTCGTCTTCGTCCTCGGCGCGGTCGGTCTGGCCTACAGCCTCTTCCCGTACGTCGTGATCGATCGTCTGACCATCTGGGAGGCGGCGAGCGCGACCGAGGCGCTGGTGGTGATCGCCGTCGGCTGCGCGATCACGGTGCCGGTGATCGCCGGCTACACGGTGTTCTCCTACCGGGTGTTCCGGGGCAAGGCCTCGCCGCTGGACTACGCCTGAGCGGACGGGCGCGGACCACGGACGCGCCCCCGCCGCGGGCGGGTGCGGACCACACGCCCGCGCAGCGGGCGGGCACAGACCATTAACACGCCCGCGCAGCGGGCGTGTGGTGCGGGCTCGGGCATCATCGCCCGATGCCCGGCCGCTTCCCCGCCCTCGCCCACCGCGAGTTCCGTCGCTACTTCACCGGCCAGGCGATCGCGCTCGTCGGCGGCTTCGCGCACAACGTGGCGATGGCCTGGCTCGCGTACCGCCTGACCGGCTCGGTCGCGGTGCTCGGCGTGCTCGGCTTCGCGCAGGCCGCACCCACCTTCTTCGTCTCGCCGATCGCCGGCCTGCTCGCCGACCGCTACCCGCGTCGCCGGATGCTGATCGGTCTCCTCGCGGCGGTGGCGCTGCTCGGGCTGGTGCTGGCCGCGCTGACCGCCACCGGATGGGTGACGCCCACGGTGCTGGTCGCGGTGGCGCTGCTGCGGGGCCTGGCGTTCGCCTTCGAGATCCCGATCCGCAACGCGTTCCTCGCCGACATCGTGCCCGAGCGCGCATCGCTGCCGAACGCGGTCGCGCTGCACTCGAGCGCGCTCAACACCGCACGGTTCATCGGACCGGCGATCGGCGGACTGCTGATCGCCGCGGTCGGCGAGGCCGCCTGCTTCCTGCTCCACCCGCTGACGCTGACCGCGACGCTGGTGCAGCTGCTGCGCATCCGCACCAACGA
>RPRK01000008.1 GCA_003818495.1 Burkholderiales bacterium | reverse complement strand
CTCATCCCGGCCTCAGGCGACCCGGACGGCGGGTGCCGCCATCGGGAATCCGAGCCGCTCGCGCGACGTGAAGTAGGCCTGCGCGACCGCGCGGGCCAGGGCGCGCACGCGGCCGATGTAGCCGGCCCGCTCGGTGACCGAGATCGCGCCGCGCGCGTCGAGCAGGTTGAAGGTGTGGCTGCACTTCATGACCATCTCGTAGGCCGGCAGCGCCAGCTCGGCGGCGATGAGCCGCTGCGCCTCGGCCTCGTACTCGTCGAAGTGACGGAACAGCATCGCTGCGTTCGACTGCTCGAAGTTGTAGGTCGACTGCTCCACCTCGTTCTGATGGTAGACGTCGCGGTACGTCACGCCGTCGGTCCACACGAGGTCGTAGACGCTCTCGACCCGCTGCAGGTACATGGCGAGGCGCTCGAGCCCGTAGGTGATCTCGCCGGTGATCGGCTGGCACTTCAGCGAGCCGACCTCCTGGAAGTACGTGAACTGCGTGACCTCCATGCCGTTGAGCCAGACCTCCCAGCCCAGACCCCACGCTCCCAGCGTCGGCGACTCCCAGTCGTCCTCGACAAAGCGGATGTCGTTGCGCTCGGTGTCGATGCCTAGGGCGCGCAGCGAGCCGAGGTACAGCTCGAGGATGTCGGGCGGCGACGGCTTGAGCACGACCTGGAACTGGTAGTAGTGCTGGAGCCGGTTCGGGTTGTCGCCGTAGCGCCCGTCCTTCGGGCGGCGCGAGGGCTGCACGTACGCGGCGCGCCAGGGCTCGGGGCCGATCGCGCGCAGGAAGGTCGCGGTGTGGAAGGTCCCGGCCCCGACCTCCATGTCGTAGGGCTGCAGCAGCGCGCATCCCTGGCGGTCCCAGTACTCCTGCAGTCGCAGGATCAGGTGCTGAAAGCTGAGCATCGTGGTGTCGGGCCCCGCGCGGGGCGTCCGGCGGCTGGAGAGGTAAACCGCGATTCTAGCGGCTTCGGCCCGCGCGACCGGCCCGCGCGGCGACGATCGCCAGCGCGATCGCTGCCAGCGACAGCGCGAGGACCGGTGCGTGGCCCCGTCGCGCGAACGGCGTGAGGCCGGTGGTGCCCTGCACGCGCGCATCGAGCACGCCGGCGGTGTTCGGCTCGAGCGCCGCGATCACGCGTCCGGACGCGTCGATCGCCGCCGTCACGCCGGTGTTCGTCGCGCGCAGCATCGGCCGCCCGGTCTCGAGCGTGCGCATGCGTGCGATCGCGAGGTGCTGCGGCAGCGCGTGCGAGCGCCCGAACCACGCGATGTTGCTGACGTTCGCGAGGACGGTCGCGCCGCCCTCGCCCGGCAGGGCGAGACGGATCTCCTCGCCGAACAGGTCCTCGTAGCAGATGTTGAAGGCGATCCGCTGGTCGCCGACGGTGAAGGCGGGCTGCACCGCGGCGCCGCGGGAGAAATCGCCGAGGGGGATCGTCATCAGGTCGACGAACCAGCGAAAGCCCCAGGGCACGAACTCGCCGAACGGAACGAGATGGTGCTTGTCGTAGCGCTGCCCGGAGTCGGAGGGGTCGACGGGGACGCCGGGCCGCATCATGAGCACGCTGTTCGCGATCCGGACGCCGTCGCCCGGTCCGGTCGGCTGCACGAGGGTCGGTACGCCGAGCGCGAGGGCGTGGCCGCGCGCCACGTGCTCGAGCATCGCCTGCGCGATCGGTGCCGGTGTCCGGTCCCAGGGGGCGGTCCAGGCGGTCTCGGGCAGGATCGTCAGCGTGGCCCCGCCCTCGACGAAGCGCTGCGCGTAGTCGCGCATCGCGGCGAGCGTGCGGTCCGGGCGGAACTTCATGTCCTGCTCGACGTTGCCCTGCACGAGCCGGACCGACAGCGGCGCGCCGTGCGCCCGGGTCCAGGCGTCGCGCGGCACCGCGAGCGGTCCGACGACCAGTGCGACGGCCACGGCCGCCGCCGGCAGGCCCGTGCGTCCGAGCGCGGCGCCCGCACCCGGAATCAGCGCGGCGAGCAGGGCCGCGACCAGCGCGGCGGCCGCGCCGACGCCGTGCACCCCCAGCACCGGTGCCAGCCGGTCGAGCGGACCGTCGAGCTGCGCGTAGCCCACCGCGAGCCATGGGAAGCCGGTGAACGCCCAGCCGCGCGCCAGTTCGCCGACCGTCCATGCGCCGGCCAGGCCGAGCGCGCGCGCGAGCGGCGAGCGTGCCGCACCCCAGCGCGCCGCGACCCCGACGGCCAGCGCCGGGTACAGCGACAGGTAGGCGGCGAACAGCACGACGGCCGCCACCGCCATCGGCGCGGGCATGCCGCCGTAGCGGTGCATGCTGATGTACAGCCACGCGAGCCCCGCAGCGAACCAGCCGAGCCCGAAGAGCAGGGTGAGTCCGGCCTGCGCCAGGGGCGATGCGCCGCGGGCGTGGACGATCCTCAGCAGCCCGAACAGACCGGCCAGTGCCGCCAGCGCGAGGGTCCAGTGCTCGAGCGGCGAGAAGCTCGCGGCGTGTACCAGGCCGAGCCCGAGTGCGGCCAGGGCGGCCGCGGCCCGCGAGCGCGCGCCCGCGCGGGATGCGAAGGCCGACGGCTCAGCGCGTCTCGACGGGCGCGTCATCGGGGCGGGCCTCGACCCGCAGCAGCCGCACCGCGCGCGCGTCCGCGCGCAGCACGTCGACGCGCCAGCGACCGAGGACCACCGAGTCGCCGCGCCGCGGCACGCTGCCCAGCCGCTCGGCCACCAGTCCCCCGACGGTGTCGCTCTCCGAATCGTCCAGCTCGGTGCCGAACCGCTCGTTGAACTGCGTGACCGGGGTCAGCGCATGGACGCGCCAGCGCGGCCCGTTCGGGCCGGGCTCGAGCTCGAGCACGTTGCCGGCGCTCTCGTCGAGGTCGAACTCGTCCTCGATCTCGCCGACGATCTGCTCGAGCACGTCCTCGATGGTGATCAGGCCCGAGACGCCGCCGTACTCGTCGACGACGACCGCCAGGTGCTTGCGGTTGCTGCGGAAGTCGCGCAGCAGCACGTTCAGGCGCAGCGACCCGGGGATCAGCGTCGCCGGACGCAGCAGCGATCGCACCGTGGTGCCCGGGGCGGCGTACAGCCGCAGCAGGTCCTTGGCGTGCAGGATGCCGATGACGTTGTCGCGCTCGTCCTCGACGACCGGAAAGCGGGAGTGCGCGGTGCGGATCGCGAACGCGACGATGTCGGCGGTCGGCTGCGACACGTCGATGACGTCCATCTGCGAGCGCGGCACCATGATGTCGGAGGCCGACAGCTCGGCCACCTTCAGCACGCCCTCGATCATCGACATCGCCTCGGCGTCGAGGAGGTCGCGCTCCTGCGAACGGCGCAGCAGCCCGAGCAGCTGCTCGCGGTCGTCGGGGGTGCGCAGCAGCATCGCCGACATGCGCTCGAGCAGGGAAGGGCGCGTCCGGCTCTGAGCAGGATCGGACATCGTGGACGGGGAGAGTCGGGACCGGCCGAGGATACCGGAGATGCAGGGGGCGACCAAGCGCGCCGGCGTCGCTCGCCACGCTCCCCGCGACGCCGCTCAGAGGTAGGGGTCGGCGATGCGGAACCGTCGCAGCACCTCGGTCTCGCGGGTCTCCATCGCGTGCGCCTCTTCGTCGTCCTCGTGGTCCATGCCCTGCGCGTGCAGCACGCCGTGGACCACCAGATGGGCGAGGTGGTCGCGCAGCGGCTTCTTCTGGGCGCGCGCCTCGCGGACCACCACCGGCAGGCAGATCACGATGTCCGCCTGCACGGGACCTGCGGACCCCGAGGCGACTTCGTCGCCCTGCTCGTCGTAGGCGAAGGTGAGGACGTTGGTCGCATAGTCGCGACCCCGGTACTGCGCGTTCAGGGCACGGCCTTCGCGCGCCCCGACGAAACGCAGCGTCAGCGTGGCGTCGCGCTCGAGCGCGGCCCGAGCCCAGCGACGCAGCTGTGCCCGGTCGGCGGGGCACTCGCCGGCCTGCGGCTCGTGCTGCACCGACAGGGCGAGGCGAGGTGCGGCCGCCCTATTGCGGATCGCGCGGCGCGTGGCGTTCGTAGGCATCGACGATGCGTGCGACGAGCGGGTGGCGGACCACGTCGCTGCTGTCGAATTCGGAGAAGGCGATGCCGCGCACGTCGCGCAGCACGCGCCGCGCCTCGATCAGGCCCGACGGCTGCCCGCGCGGCAGGTCCATCTGGGTCATGTCGCCGGTGACCACCGCGCGCGAGCCGAAGCCGATCCGGGTGAGGAACATCTTCATCTGCTCGGGCGTGGTGTTCTGCGCCTCGTCGAGGATGATGAAGGCCGTGTTCAACGTGCGCCCGCGCATGTAGGCGAGCGGCGCGATCTCGATCGCCTGGCGCTCGAACATCTTCGCCACGCGATCGAATCCCATCAGGTCGTAGAGCGCGTCGTAGAGCGGCCGCAGATAGGGGTCGACCTTCTGCGCGAGATCGCCCGGCAGGAAGCCGAGGCGTTCGCCGGCCTCGACCGCGGGGCGCGTCAGCACGATCTTCTTGATCGCGTCGCGCTCGAGCGCATCGACCGCGCAGGCCACCGCCAGGTAGGTCTTGCCGGTGCCGGCCGGCCCGATGCCGAACGTGATGTCGTGCGCCATGATGTTGCGCAGGTACTCGCGCTGGCGGGGCGTGCGTCCCTGCAGGTCGGCCCGTCGGGTGTGCAGCACCGGCGATTCGTCGCCGGGGGCGGCCGCGGCCCCCGCTGCCGCCGCGGCGGGGGGCGTCGTCGATGGCGCGGCGCTGCCGCGGGCCCGCGGCACACGCAGCTCGACGAGCCCGAGCTGGATGTCCTCGACGCTCAGCGGCGCATCGGCCTGCTGGTAGAAGTGCTCGAGTGCCCGCACGGCGTGCCGCGTCTGCGCACCGGCCCCCTCGACCGAGAAGGTGTCCGCCCGACGGGCGATCCGGACGTCGTAGGCCTCCTCGATCTGCCGGAGGTTGTCGTCGACCGCCCCGCACAGGTTCGCGAGTCGGCGGTTGTCGGCCTCGGAGGGCCGGTATTGCAGGATGCTGCTCTTCAAGCTGTCTCGATCCGGTTGCCTGCGGAGTCTACCGGGGTGCCGACGGCATCGCCGGGCCGGACCGGCGCGGGAGGGCCCCGGTCGACGCCGTAGGATACGACCGGCGGACCTCCGGCCATCCGTTCAGTCCCGCAGCGGCAGTTCGCCGCGCAGCGAATGCGGCAGTGCCGCCGTGATCCGCAGGTCGACGAGCTGCCCGACCAGGCGCGGCGCGCCCAGGAAGTTCACCACCCGGTTGTTCTCGGTGCGTCCGGCGAGCTCCGCCGGATCCTTCCTGGACGGACCCTCGACCAGCACGCGCTGCATCGAGCCGACCATCGCCTGCGAGATGCGCTGCGCGTGCGCATCCGTCGCCGCCTGAAGACGGCGCAGACGTTCGAGCTTGAGCGACTGCGGGGTGTCGTCGGCGAGGTCGGCGGCCGGGGTGCCGGGGCGCGACGAGTAGACGAAGGAGAACGAGCCGTCGAAGCCGACGTCCTCGATCAGCGTCATGGTGCGCTCGAAGTCGGACTCGGTCTCGCCGGGGAACCCGACGATGAAGTCCGAGGTGATGGACACGTCCGGCCGCGCCGCACGCAGCCGGCGGATGATCGACTTGTACTCGAGCACGGTGTAGCCGCGCTTCATCGCGGCGAGCACCCGGTCCGAGCCGGACTGCACCGGCAGGTGGACGTGACCGGCGAGCTTGGCGATCGAGCCGTGCGCATCGATCAGGCGCTGGGAGAACTCGAGCGGATGGGAGGTCGTGTAGCGGATCCGCTCGATGCCCGGCATCTCGGCCACGTAGTCGAGGAGCATCGCGAAGTCGGCCGTCTCGTCGCCCGCGCCGGTCGCGCCCAGGTAGGCGTTGACGTTCTGGCCGAGCAGCGTCACCTCGCGCACGCCCTGCTCGGCGAGGCCCGCGACCTCGACCAGCACGTCCTCGAAGGGCCTCGAGACCTCCTCGCCGCGGGTGTAGGGCACCACGCAGAAGCTGCAGTACTTGCTGCACCCTTCCATGATCGACACGAAGGCACTCGCGCCCTCGACGCGGGCCGGGGGCAGGTGATCGAACTTCTCGATCTCGGGGAAGCTGATGTCGACCTGCGCGCGGCCGGTACGGCGGCGCGCGTCGATCAGCGCGGGCAGGCGGTGCAGGGTCTGCGGGCCGAACACCACGTCGACGTACGGCGCGCGGCTGACGATGTTCGCACCCTCCTGGCTCGCGACGCAGCCGCCCACGCCGATCACCAGCTCGGGCCGCTCCTTCTTGAGCGTACGCAGTCGGCCGAGGTCGGAGAACACCTTCTCCTGCGCCTTCTCCCGGACCGAGCAGGTGTTGAACAGGACGATGTCCGCGAGCGCCGGATCGTCGGTCATCTCGACGCCGTCGGCCTGCGATGCGCCGAGCAGGTCGACCATCTTGGCCGAGTCGTACTCGTTCATCTGGCAGCCGAAGGTCCGCAGGTACAGCTTGGTGGTCATGGGCTCGGGCGGGTGGGGCCGCGCGGCGCGGGCAGCGCGGCGCAGCCGGGGGTCAGCGCTGCTGGGCCGCGCGGCGGGCCGCGGCGATTCGAGCGTTCAGGTCGCGGAACTCCGCGTCGGACAGGAGCCAGACCCGGACGACCTCGCCGAGCTGGCCGCGCACGTAGGCCACCTTGCGCTCGCCGTCGACCATCCCGGGCGGGCGGATCATGTTGTTCTCGTCGTAGATGCGGGTGCCCGGGCCCAGCCGCACTTCGCGTCCGTCGATCGAGGCCACGGGAAACACCCCGATCCGCAGGCGTCCGGCCTCGGCGCCTTCGGGCAGGGTCCGGGCGATCTGCGCGATCGCGCCCGCCGACCCCAATGCCGCCAGCACGAGCGCGGCCGCTGCCAGGTGGCGGCGCAGGCGGGGAAGCGGGCGGACGGGCGTCATGGTGCGTGGATCATACCAAGGCCTCCCGGGAGGGCTCCGGGCGTGCGCTCAGGCCGCCCGGGCCGGCGCTTCGTCCGAGGGCGAGAGCGAGGGCGAGGCGGCGAGCACCTCGGCGATCGTCGACGGCTCGACCGGCTTGGTGAAGTGCCGCTCGAACCCGGCCTCGGCGGCCCGGCGCTTGTCGGCCTCCTGGCCCCAGCCGCTGACGGCGATCAGCCTCGGGCAGTCGCGGCCGTACCGGGCGCGCAGTCGGCGCGCCACCTCCAGGCCGTCGATGTCGGGCAGGCCGATGTCGAGCAGCACGGCGTCCGGCCGCTCGGCGGCGACGGCCTCGAGCGCGCCAAGACCGTCATGGACCGTCCGGACCTCGTGTCCGTCGAGCTCGAGCGAGATCTGCAGCGTGGTGGCCGCATCGACGTTGTCGTCGACGACCAGCACGCGTCGCCGGTCCGCCGGATGCGCGGCCGCGGACAGCGCTGCGTCCCGTTGCCGCGGATCGTCCTCGGCGAGGCAGGGCAGGGCGATCTCGAACCGGCTGCCCCGACCCGCGCCGTCGCTCCAGGCGCGGATCGTCCCGCCGTGCATCTCGACGAGGCGGCGGGCCAGCGCCAGCCCGATGCCCAGTCCGCCGCCGCCGCCGCCGCCGCCGGCATCGCGATCGCCCTGCACGAACATCTCGAAGATCCTCGGCAGGGTCTCGGCGTCGATCCCGATTCCGTCGTCCTCGATCGACACGCGCGCCTGCGCGCCGTCGCGCTCGACGCGCACCGCGATGTGCCCGCCGCGGGGCGTGTACCGGGCGGCGTTGTTCAGCACGTTGAGGATCGCCTGCGACAGCCGGGCCGCATCGGCCTCCACCACCAGCGGCCGCTCCGGCAGCGTGACGCTCAGACGATGCCCGGCCGCCTCGATCGCCGGCCGCGCCGCCTCGATCGCCGCGCCGACGACACCGGCGAGCGGCTCCGTGCCGCGCTGCAGCTCGATGCGGCCCTGGGTGATGCGCGAGACCTCGAGCAGGTCGTCGACCAGCCGCACCAGCTGCCGGACCTGGCGCTCGATGACGTCGCCGGCCATCGCGAGCGCAGGGTCCTGCGGGTTGCGCTGGCGGATCACATGGCTCGCGGCGCGGATCGGAGCGAGCGGATTGCGCAGCTCGTGCGACAGGATCGCCAGGAACTCGTCCTTCTGGCGGTCGGCCTCGCGCAGCGCGGCGGCGGTGCGCTCGCGCTCGGTCACGTCGACGCCGCAGACGATCAGCAGCGTGACCGCGCCGGATTCGTCGCGCAGCGGCGCGATCTGCAGGTCGACCGAGATCGGCGCGCCGCCCCGGACCGCCGCGGTCACGTCGTTGCGGACCGTCTCGCCCGCGGCGGCGCGCCCGACCGCGTCGCGGACGAGGGCGCGCATCGTCTCGTCGTGGGACCACCACGGCTCGTCCCAGAACGGCACGCCGATCAGTTCGGCCCGCGACAGGCCCGATCGCTCGACCGGCGACAGGTTGGCCTCGAGCAGGCGGCCCTTCGCGTCCAGGACGGCGACCGAGGCATGCACGTTGTCGAGGACTCGCCGCAGCAGCCGCTCGCTCGCCTCGCGGGCGCGCGCTGCCTCCTCGGCGACGGCCCGACGCAGCGTCTCGTCGCGGTTGCGGGCCTCCGCGCCGGCGGCTTCCCGGAGGAGTGCGCCGAGCTCCTCGATCTCGGCGACGCCGCTCGACGGCAGCTCGGGCGGCCGGCCCTGCTGGATCTGTCGGGCCGCCCGGCCCATGGCGACCAGCGGGGGGGCCAGTCGCAGCCACAGCGAGCGCGCCGTCCATGCGCTGACGGCGAGCAGCGTCGCAAGCAGCGCCGACCACAGCGCGAAGGCCCGCCAGGCCTGCGAGAACGCCGTCGCCCGAGGGTGGGCGACCGCGACGGACCAGTCGGTGAGGTCCGTTCGCCGATAGGCGGCGAGCACCTGCTCGCCGGTGCTGTCCGGACCCTCGTGGATGCCGTCCGCGGACGCCGCGAGCCGCTGCCGCAACGCGTCGGGGACGATGCGACCGGTCGCCTCCTCGGAGTCGTGGCTGGCGGCGATGACGCGGCCCTCGGCGTCGACGAGCGCCGCACGCGGGCCGTCGGTGCCGGCCGCGCGAATGAACAGCTGCGCCAGCCGGTCCGGCGCGAATCCCATGATCAGCACGTGCGTGACGCGGCCTTCGCGCATGACCGGCACGCCGATCGCCACCGCGGGCCGGCGGATCGCCGCTCCGAAGTACAGCCCGGTGTTCGCGGGCCCATCACCGCGGATCACCCGATCGCTCAGGCCCTGCGTGCTGACCGGCAGGGGGCGGCCCCGCCACGCGACCTCGGCGTTCTGCCGCGCGAACGTGTTCGGGTTCATCGTCGGCGCGGCCACCGGTTCGAAGGTGCGCATCACCTGGAGGCCGGACACCTCGCCGAGCGCGATCCAGGTGTCCGGCCGGCCGTTCAGCGCACCGATCGAGAGCTTGCGGAAGCCCTCCCAGTCGCGACGGTCGATCAGCTCCGAGGCGGCCAGCGTGCCGAGGATCGATCGGCCGATCTCGACCTCCTGGTCCACCGCGGCGGCGAGCGTGCCGGCGTCGCGCGCGAGTTCCGCGTAGACCGTGTCGCGGTTCGCCTGCAGCTGGGTCCAGACGAACACGCCCGAGACGAGCGCGAGCGGCACCAGCGGGGCGATCAGCAGCCAGCGCAGCACGCCGCGAAGCGTCCGCGGCGTCGCAGGGCCGTGGGCCGCGGACGGGGCGACGACTGAATCGACCGGCTCGTTCGTCATGTCGTTCCGACTGGATCGCCGGGCGCCGCCGCCGGACGGCTGTGCTCCGAGGGTCGAGCGTCACGTTCCGTCGCGCGTCGCACCGGCGGGGCATGGTGGCATGCCCGCCGTCGCGGCGTCAAAGCGCCGCGACGGCCGGACCCGGCGGTGTCTCGGCGACCGGTGCCGGGCGACCGGCGCGGCCTGCGGTCAGGCCGCGCGACGGGTCTCTCCGCCCACCCGACGGTCGGCGAGCCCGAGCCGGTTCGCCGCCGAGATCAGTGCCCGCAGCGATGCCACCACGATGCTGCGGTCGATGCCCACGCCGAAGCGCGTGCCCGCCGCCCCGTCGCAGGCCGCCTCGATGAAGGCGACGGCCCGTGCGTCGGCGCCCGAGTCGATCGAGCGCTCTTCGTAGGCGTCGACGCGGATCGGCAGGCCGAGGGCGTTGACCGCCGCGTCGATGGGCCCGTTGCCGTCGCCGCGCAGCAGGTGCGGCTCGCCGTCGATCGACACCTCGAGCTCGACCTGATGGCCGCGGTCGCTGCCGACCATCCGATGCGCCAGCAGTCGGATGCGCGCGCCCTCGTCGAGGTACTCGCTCGAGAACAGCGTCCAGAGCTGATCGGCCGTGACCTCGCTGCCGTGCGTGTCGGTGTGACGCTGGACGATCGTGCTGAACTCGACCTGCAGCCGGCGCGGCATCACGAGGCCGTGGTGTCGTTCGAGCAGGAACGAGATGCCGCCCTTGCCGGACTGGCTGTTTACGCGGATCACCGACTCGTAGCTGCGCCCGAGATCGGCCGGGTCGATCGGAAGGTAGGGGACCTCCCACGCGGCGTCCGGCGCCTGCGCGGCGAACCCCTTCTTGATGGCGTCCTGGTGCGAGCCCGAGAACGCGGTGAAGACCAGGTCGCCGACGTACGGATGGCGGGGATGGATCGGCAGCTGGTTGCACTGCTCGACGGTGCGCGCCACCGCGTTGATGTCGGAGAAATCGAGCCCGGGGTCGATGCCCTGCGTGTAGAGGTTCAGCGCGAGCGTGACCAGGTCGACGTTGCCGGTGCGCTCGCCGTTGCCGAACAGGCAGCCCTCGATGCGCTGCGCGCCCGCGAGCACCGACAGCTCGGCCGCGGCGACCGCGGTGCCGCGGTCGTTGTGCGGATGCACGGAGATCACGGCCGACTCGCGGTTCGGCAGGTTGCGGTGCATCCACTCGATCTGGTCGGCGTACACGTTGGGCATCGCGCATTCGACCGTGGCGGGCAGGTTCAGGATCACCGGTCGCTGCGGTGTCGCGCCCCAGGCGTCCATCACGGCCGCGCACACGTCGCGGGCGAAGGGCAGTTCGGTCGACGAGAACACTTCGGGGCTGTATTCGAAGCCCCACTCCGTTTCCGGGCGTGCCTCGAGCTGCGCGCGGACGAAGCGCGTGCTGCGCACCGCGAGCGCCATCACCTCGTCCTGGCTCATGCCGAACACCACGCGACGGAACACCGGCGCGGTCGCGTTGTACAGGTGCACGACCGCCCGCCGGGCGCCCGCCAGCGACTCGATCGATCGCGCGATCAGGTCCTCGCGTGCCTGCGTGAGCACGCTGATCACCACGTCGTCCGGCACGAGGCCCGACTCGATCACGTGGCGCACGAAGTCGAAATCCGTCTGCGACGCGGCGGGAAAGCCGACCTCGATCTCCTTGACGCCGATCTTGAGCAGCGTCTCGAACATCCGCAGCTTGCGCGCGGTGTCCATCGGCTCGAACAGCGCCTGGTTGCCGTCGCGCAGGTCGGTCGACAGCCAGCGCGGCGCGCGGTCGATGGTGCGCGACGGCCAGCGGCGGTCGGGCAGGTCGATGCTCGGGAACGGTCGGTACTTTCCGGCGGGGGGTGTCATCGTCATGGCCTGGGCTCTCGGGGTCGGTCGGGGTCGGGGATCGACCGTGACCCGGGGCGGAGGAAGCGATGAGCGTGGCCGTCGCCTCCCGTGGCCCCGAGCATCGGTCGGGGAACGGGGCGGGCCGGGGTGGCGCGCTGGACTGGCTCGGTCAGCCCGGTGCGGGCAGCGTGCGACCCCGGCCCATCGCTAGTAGCAGCGAGGGCGTCATGGACAGGGCGGGGCGCAGCGAGATCATCGACGCAGCCTATCCGCCCGCGGGGCGCCCTGTCAAACCCGTGCGGCCACGCCGGCGCGAGCGCGGGCCGCCGCCGGCCGGCGGGGTCGCGATGGGCACGGCGCGTGCCGCGCGGTTACCGCTGCTTGCAATTCGCCCGGCGCATCGGTCCACGGGCGTCGTCGCCGCGCCGTTGAACGATCACGTCGCTCACCGATGGAGACGCTCATGCACGCCCGTTCGCATCCCCCCGCCCGCGGGTCCGATTCCAGCGCTCTCCGGGCGCTCGTCGTCGCCGGGGCCGTCTGCACGGGACTGCTCGCGGTCGCCACGCCTGCCACCGCCGCCGACGTCCGTCTGCGGGGCGATGCGCCGTTCAGGGTGCCCGCGCAGGCGATGCTCGCCGCCCTGTCGCCGGATGCCCCGGTGCGTGCGGAGGACGTCCGCAGCGGTGCGCTGTCCTTCGAGCTGAGCTACGACGATGCGGTCGTCGACGCCGATCCCGACCCCTATACCGGCCGCTACGACCGTGCGATCCGGTCCTTCCGCGTGCGGATCGGCGAGACCCTCCTCGACATGCCGGTCTCGACGGCGCGTCTCGTGGTCTCCGACGGCGGCGAGGGCCGCATGCATCGCGAATCCGTCCAGGTCGTCGCGGATGCGCGTGCAGGTGCCTTCACGGTCCAGGCCGGCTGGGTGCAGCTCAACCAGTCCGCGCCGACGGCGGACCTGCGCGGTTCGGCCGGCGTCATCGACGGCGACCGACTGCCCGCCCCCGGACGGCTGATCGCGTTTCCGACGTCCGGCGAGTTCGACCGGGTCTTCTACCTGCGCATCGACGCGGTCGGCGCCGCGGGCCGGCCCGTCCTGTACCTGAGCACGTCGCGGCTGTCCGTATCGGTCGCTCCCCCGTCGGGCGCCAGCGTCTCGAGCGTCTCGAGCGCCTCCAGCACCACGACCCGCTGAGCCGGAGACCGCGATGACGACCCCCAGGCGCCTCTTCGCCGCCGCATTCGCCCTCGTGCTGGCGGGCTGCGGCAGCGGCCATCACCACGATCCGGGTCCGCCGCCGGTGGCGGGCCTCGGCCTGACGCTGACCCGGATCGGCCCGGACGCCCTCCAGCTCGACTGGAGCTTCGATCCGGTCGCGGTGGTCTACGACGTCGTCCGGGACGGCTACCCGCTGGCACGGGTCGGCGCGACGACACTGGTCGACGCGAGCGTCTTCGGCGGCTACCGCTACTGCTACCAGGTGACCGGACGGGGCGCCAGCGGCGTGGTCGTGTCGGTCAGTTCGGTGGGCTGCATCACCGCGTTCTGACGATACGGGCCAGGACCGCCATCCCCCGGCGGTCCGTGCGCTGCGCGCGGGGGCGACGTGCAGCGGACCGAACGAGACCTCGGATTCATGGAAGGCATCGCGCCGCCCGGTCGGCGCAGCCGCGACAATCCGGCATGACCTCGTCGTCGCACCGGATGCCAGCATGAAGCGAGTCGGTCCCTTCGCCTATACCGAGCACGCCGCCGTGCTGCCCGCGCTCGTCGCGGGACGCGACCCGCGGCCGCACCGCGTCGTCATCGCGGGCGGCGGACCGGTCGGGCTCGCCCTGGCCCTGGCCCTGGCGAGCTGGGGCGTCGCTTCGGTCGTGATCGAAGCCGACACCACCGTCTGCGACGGCAGCCGGGCGATCTGCATCTCGCGCCGGAGCCTGGAGATCCTCGGGGAACTCGGTGCGCTCGACGCCCACCTCGCACGGGGCCTGCCCTGGCAGGGGGGGCGGACCTTTCACGGCACCGAGGAGATCCTGCGCTTCGGCATGCCCCACGACGCCCTTCAGCGGCTGCCGCCGATGATCAATCTGCAGCAGTACTGGATCGAGCAGTACCTGGTCGATGCGGCCGCGGCCCATCCCGGGCTGATCGAGCTCCGATGGGGCACCGAGCTCGCCGCGTTCGAGGCCGACGACGCGGGCGTGTCGATGACGATGCGCTGCGCCGGCGAGGCCTACGCGATGCGCGCCGACTGGCTGATCGCCTGCGACGGGGGGCAGAGCTTCGTGCGTCGATCGATGGGCCTGAAGCTCGAGGGCACCGCGTTCGACGGCAAGTACGTGATCGTCGACATCACCCTGCCCAGCACCTACCCCGCCGAGCGTCGCGCCTGGTTCGATCCGCCTTCGAATCCGGGGTCGACGGTGCTGATGCACAAGCAGCCCGACGACCTGTGGCGGCTCGACTATCAGATTCCCGACGACGCCGACCTCGAGGCGGCGCTGCAGCCCGACCGGGTCGCCGCCTTCGTGCAGCGGCACCTCGACATGGTCGGCGAGGGCGACCTGCCCTGGGAGATCGTGTGGATCAGCGCCTACCGGGCCGGCGCGATGAGCCTCGAGCGCTACCGCCACGGCCGCATCCTGTTCGCCGGCAACGCGGCGCACGCGATGCCGATCTTCGGCGTGCGCGGGTTGAACTCGGGCTTCGACGACGCGCACAACCTCGGCTGGAAGCTCGCGTCCGTGGTGCGAGGGCTCGCGGGCGAGGCGCTGCTCGACAGCTACGATCTCGAGCGGCGGCACGCGTTCCGGGTGAACGCGGCGAGCGCGATCCAGAGCACCGAGTTCATGGCGCCGCCTTCGCGAGGGTTCGCGCTGATGCGCGAGGCGGCCATCACGCTCGCGCACCGCCATGCCTCGATCGCGCAGTTCGCCAATCCGCGGCAGACGATGCCGATCGGCTACCCCGACTCGCCCCTCTCCGTGGCATCGGACCCGTCGACCGCCGGTCCGGCGCCCGGCGATCCGCCGACCGAGGCGCCGGTGCGCGGGCCGGCGGGTCCGACGCACCTGAGCGCGCTGCTCGGGGCGGCGTGGACGGTGCTGGCGTTCGTCGAGCCGGGGTCGGACCGGATCGATCCGGGACTCGATGCCGGCTTGCGTGCGCTCGAGACCGGGCCGCTGCCGCTGCGCACCGTGGAGGTGGCGGCCACGGGCGAGGCGGCCCGCACGACGACCCGGATCCGGGTGGTGGACGATGCGGACCCGGGGGCGCGCACCGCGGCCGCCCGGTGGGGCGCACTCGACGGCGCCATCGTCCTGCTGCGCCCCGACGGCCACGTCGCAGGCCGATGGCGACGGCCCGACGCGACCACGCTCGCCAGCGCGCTCGACACCGCACGATGCCTGCACGACGAGGAGAAGGCATGAATCCGACGCTGAGCCAGGCGGCGCGAGACGCGCTCTACCGCGACTGCGCGCTCGCGATCACCGCGGTCGGCCGTGACCGCGAGAGCCTGTTCCTCGCACGGCTCGCGCTGCTGCTCATGGAGGCCGTGGGCGATGCCGACCGGTGTCGGGAGGCGCTCGAGGCGGCGGCGCGGGACGTGCCGGCGCCGAGTCTCTCGCGCTGAGCGGCGGCGCGGGACGTGCCGGCGCCGAGCCTCTCGCGCTGAGCGGCGGCGCGGGACGTGCCGGCGCCGAGCCTCTCGCGCCGATCAGGCCTCGGCGAACCGCGCCACGACGCTGCCCAGCCCCTCGATCCTGGCTTCGAACCGGTCGCCCGGTCGCGCCGGCACCATCGGTCCGAGCGCCCCGGTCATCACCAGGTCGCCGGCACGCAGGGGCTGGCCGAGCGCGGCCATCTTGCGTGCCAGCCAGGTCGCGGCGACCAGCGGGTGACCGAGACAGGCGGCCCCGATGCCGGTCGACACCGTCTCGTCGCCCCGCCGGGTGCTCATCGCGCACAGCTTGAGGTCGAGCCGATCGAGCCGGCACGGCACGGCGCCCAGGACGACCAGGCCGGCCGATGCGTTGTCGGCGACGGTATCGACGAACCGGATGTTCCAGTCGCGGATCCTGCTGCCGACGACCTCGATCGCGGGCAGTGCGAAGGCGACCGCGCGGAGGGTCTCGAGCAGGGTCGTGTCGGCGTCCGGCAGGTCGCGCTCGAGCATCAGCGCCACCTCGGTCTCGACCTTCGGCTGCTGGGTGCGCGCGAGCGGGATGGGCTCGTCGTCGCCCAGCACCATGTCGGCGAACAGCGTGCCGAAGTCGGGCTGATCGACGCCGAGCTGGCGCTGCACGGCAGGTGCGGTCAGACCGATCTTGCGGCCGACGATGCGGCGTCCCTGCGCGACCCAGTGATCGACGTTGCAGCGCTGCACCGCATAGGCGAGGGCCTCGTCGGCATGCGGGACGGCGTCGCGCAGCGGTTCGATCGGCACGCCGGTGCGCTCGGCTTCGCGAAGGCGCGAGGCGAACAGGGTGGTCGGGGTGGCGTGCTGGGTCATCGCGGGGCTCCGGTGTGCATGAAGAGGGCGCCGTAGCCGGCGATCCATTCGGGGATCGCCCGGTAGCCGCGCACCGGACAGGCGAGCGGCACGGGCGGGGCGGGCATCGCGGCGCGCGCGATCAGCCAGGTCTTGGATTCGTGGGCCGACAGGCCGGCCTCGGCGGTGATGCCCGCCTCGTCGAGCGCCGTCAGCGCATCGAGGCGCCCGTCGGCGATCGCGTCCATCCAGCGGCGGTCCCACTCGGGGGCGAGCGGCTTCATCGTCGTGTCGCCGGCGGCGAGCGCCACGCCGGCGGCCATCACGCGCCGTGTCTTCGCCTCGCGCTCGGCCTCGGTCGCCTCGCGGCCGACGGTGATGCGCTCGCGAACGCCCGCGTCCGGGTGCGAGAGGGTCGGCACCGGCGGCTCGTGCGACAGGCCACCGGATCCGATCACCAGCGTACGGCGCGGCTCGGCGTCGAGGAAGCGACCGATCGCCTCGCCGAGCGCGCGGCAGCGGCGCAGGCGCGGGATGCCGGGCTGCGCGACCGCGTTCATGAAGAGCGGCACCAGCGGCGGCGTCTGCAGTCCGCCCCAGACGACCTGCAGGGCCTGCGAGAAGCCGTGGTCGACGCGCATGCGCCGCGAGACGGCGACGTCGAAGTCGGCGTCCATCAGGTGGGTGGCGAGTCCGATCGCGGCGCCCGCGTCGACCTCGAGTCGGCCGGCCGGCGTCGTGTAGTCGCCGACCGCGTAGGCCTCGTCGCCGATGCAGAAGGGCGGCATCAGCGCGTTGAAGAAGCCGTTGTAGTGGTCGGGCCCGATCAGCACGACGAGCTCGGGCGCCCAGCCGCGCACCGCGTCGCGCACCGATGCGAGCAGCCCGTCGATCTCGCGGCGGACGTCGGGCATCACCGGGTTGAGGCCCATCAGCGGGGTGTGCGACAGCCCCAGGAACGCGCGTTCGCGGCTCATGCGGCCTCCTTCATCGACTGGGGGGGCGCTGCGGTGGCCGTCGTCGGGAGGTCGATCCGCAGGCGCCGACCCAGCTCGCGCAGCGTCGCGTTGAGCTGCCACGGCGTGCAGACCGCCGCGACGATGCGATCGGGACGCAGCACCACGACGGATCCGGGGGCGGCGTCGAACCAGCGCTTGAACGTGCCGTCCACGTCGGCGAGCACCAGGCCGTGCGCGGGCGCTTCACGCTCGAGCGACTGGCAGGACGGGCGCACGACGACGGTCTGCGCATCGAGTGCGTCGAGCAGCCGGCGCGAGTCGTCGTCGAGCCAGGCGTCGAACCGGGCGCTCCAGCCGATCAGCGCGAAGCGCAGCCCGATCGCGTCGTCGAGCCTGCCGATCCGTCCGCCGGCATCGGCGACGCGCGGCTGGACGAACACCTTGCCGACCGGCCCCTTCGCATCGGGCGCGCCGGGATGCACGATCGCGCCGTCGGCGAAGAACGGCATCGGCTTGAAGCGCATCTCGGCGATGTAGCGGCGCACCGGACCGATCCGCGACAGCAGCGGGCCGAGCAGGTTGCGCGCGAGGCGGGCGAGCGGGTTCGCGGGCACGAAGATCCTGCCGACCAGGACCGAGAGTTCGATCATCGCGCCGGCATGGGCGTGGCGCTCCTGCGTGTAGGTGTCGAGCAGTCCGGCGTCGGCCACGCCGCGCGACGCCAGGGCCAGCTTCCAGCCGAGGTTGGTCGCGTCGCGGATGCCGGTGTTGAACCCCTGGCCCTGCCACACCGGCATCAGGTGGGCGGCGTCGCCCGCCACCAGCACGCGCCCGGAGCGGAAGGTGGGCGCGATGCGCGCGTGGTGCATGTAGACGCGGCGACGGATGATCCGGGGCCTGACGTCGGCGGGCAGCACCCGGGCGAGCAGCGCGTGCACGCGCGCATCGCTCTCGAACTCGGCCTCGTCGGCGCCGTCCGGGACCATGAACTCGAAGCGTCGGATGCCGTGGGGCAGGGCGAGCTCGACATAGGGAAAGTCGTCGTCGAGCCGGAAGCTGACGTTCGGCGTGCCGATCGGATCGTCGGCGAGATCGATCACCAGCCATCGCGTCGATTCGCTGCGGCCCTCGAAGGGCAGGCCGACGGCGTTGCGCACCGGGCTGCGGCCACCGTCGCAGCCGACCAGCCATCGCGCGGTGACGGTGACGGGCGCGCCGGTCGGCTCGCCCGCGTCGTCGACCGGACGCAGGGCGACGCGCACGCCTTCGCCGGTGTCCTCGACCGACTCGAACGCATGCCGCAACGCGAGCGTCACGCTCGGAAAGCGCTCCAGGCCGAGGGCGAGCTCGCGGTCGACCAGCGGCTGGATGAAGCCGTTTCGCCTGGGCCAGCCGAACGGCTCCGCGGTGGGCTCGATCGAGGCGAGGACGCGGCCCCGGCGGTCGACGAATCGCATCACCTGGTTCGGCACGGTATGGCGGCGCACGGCATCGACCAGGCCGACCGCCTGGAAGCTGCGCAGTGCCTCGTCGTCGACGCCCACGCCGCGCGGATAGTCGATCAGGGCGGGCAGGCGCTCGGCGACCAGCGTGCGGATGCCGAGCGTGCCGAGGTGGTTGGCCAGCGTGAGGCCGGTCGGCCCGGCGCCGACGATCAGCACGTCGCAGGAGGTGGGCAGCATGGGGTGTCTCCGTGTGCGCGGTCCGCGCGGACGAGGCGCGAGCGTGCGGCCGTGCACGTCGCGCACTGTCGTCGTTCCGGTGCGGGCGGTAAACTGCGTGCACCCAGTGCACGTTCCGTCCCCGACGACCGCGGCGCCCCCGACGACCCCGGCGACCCCAGCCCCCGATGCGCAGCGGACCCCCGACCACCACAGGCCAGTACAAGACCGTCCGCGGCCTGTCGCGCGGCCTCGCGGTGCTGCGCGCCCTGAACCAGTCGGCGGGCGGCATCGCCACCATCTCCGAACTCGCGCAGGCCTGCTCGATGCACCGCACGACGGTCAAGCGCCTGCTCGAGACCCTGCGCACCGACGGCTTCGTGCGCCACAGCGACCGGGAGGGCCAGTACCACCTGACCTTCGAGGTGCGGCGCCTGAGCGAAGGCTTCGAGGACGAGGCCTGGGTCTCGGAGGTGGCCGGTCCGGCGATGCGCGAGGCGGTCGGTCGCATCGTCTGGCCCTGCGACCTCGCGACCCCAGAGGCGGGATTCATGGTCGTGCGCGAGTCGACGCACCGGCTGAGCGCGCTCTCGCAGCACCGCGCGATGATCGGCGAGCAGCTGCCGATGCTGGTCACCGCCGCGGGCCGGGCCTACCTGGCCGCCTGCGGCGACGGCGAGCGCGAGGCGCTGCTCGAGCTGCTGCGCCGCCGGGACGACCGCTGGGGCGAGCTCGCGCGCGACGACGCCTGGGTGCGGCGCACGATCCGCGAGACGCTGCGCCGCGGCCATGCCTACAACGACGGGGAATGGATCCGCGAGGCGGCCTTCGCTGCGATCGCGGTGCCCGTCGTCGCGGGGCGGCGGCTGATCGGCGCGGTGAACATGGTGTTCCCGAAGGCCGCGGTCTCGAGGCACGACCTCGACGCGCGGTTCGCGCCGGCGCTCGCCCGGCTCGCGCGCGCCATCGGGCGCGGCGCGAAGCCGCTGATCGGCGACTAGGCCCCGGCCCGGTACCAGGCGACGCCGTCGGCGTCGACCTCGACCGTCGCCTCGCCCTCGGCGAGCAGCCGGTTCAGATGCGCGAGCGTCTCGCCCGTCGCCATGCCGAGCAGGCCGCGCGAGTCGATCGGCCGCCGGAACAGCGCGCCGAACACGTCGACCACCCGCCGCGGTTCGGCCAGCCGCTCGCGCAGGGCCGCCAGGCCGCGTGCGTGGCCGTCGGCGAGCTCGTCGAGTCGGGCGTGCAGGCCGCGGAAGGGCAGGTTGTGGGCGGGCAGCACGAGGACGTCGTCGGGCACGTTCGCCTTGATCTTGGCGAGCGACGCCAGCCACTCGCCGAGCGGATCGGCATCGGGCTCGGTGGGGAACACCGACACGTTCGACGAGATGCGCGGCAGCACCTGGTCGCCCGAGACGAGCAGCTTGAGCGCGGGACTGTAGAGGCAGGCGTGCTCGGGCGAGTGCCCGCTGCCGGTGATCACCCGCCAGTCGTGCTCGCCGATGCGGATCGTCTCGCCGTCGACGATGCGCCGATAGCTGTCCGGCAGCGTGTAGGTGGACTTCCCGAACTCGCCGAAGCGCGCGCGGTAGTGCTCGAGCGCGTCGTCGTCCCAACCGGCGCGGCGGTAGAAGCGGGTGCCGTCGTCGGGGGCCTCGCGGCCGGTGTCGGCGACCAGCACGCGGCAGGTCAGGTACTCCAGGCGCGTCATCCAGAGCCGGCAGCCGGTGCGGCGCGTGATCCAGCCGGCCATGCCGACGTGGTCGGGATGCATGTGGGTGACCACGACCCGTTCGATCGCCCGGCCCCCCAGGGCCCCGTCGCGAAGCTGCCGCCAGGCCGCGGCGGTCTCGGGCGAGCGCAGCCCCGAATCCACCAGGGTCCAGCGCTCGCCGTCGGCGATCGCCCACAGGTTGATGTGCGACAGCGAGAACGGCAGCGGCATCCTGATCCACAGCACGCCGGGCGCGACCTCGGTGGCCTCGCCGGTGGCGGGCGGGGTCTCGAACGGGTAGTCCAGCACCGCTCGCGGCGGCGCGTCGGACGCGGCGACGGGCGCGGTCGACGGGGCGGACGAGGGATCTGCCGGCCGGGCGGCAGGCAGGTCCGCCGGCTGGGCGGCGGAGGGGTCGGGCGTGGCGGTCATCGGTCTCGGGGGCGGGCCGGTGCGCCGGGGCACGGCGCGGCCCCTGTCGGGTCGCGGTCGGGTCGATCCCCGATCCTACACGCACCGCCCTCCGGCCGAGCGTGCCGGCGATTCCCGTATCCTGTGCCCGCAGGGCCGCACCGACGCTGCCCGCACCGACGGCGCCGCCATGGACGACATCGACTTCCTCTTCTCGAACAACCGGGCCTGGGCCCGGAGGATGTGCGACGACGATCCGGCGTTCTTCAGCCGGCTCGCCGAGCAGCAGGCGCCGCGCTACCTGTGGATCGGCTGCTCCGACAGCCGGGTGCCCGCCAACCAGATCATCGGACTCGCGCCGGGCGAGATCTTCGTCCATCGCAACGTCGCCAACCTGGTGGTGTTCACCGACCTGAACTGCCTGTCGGTCATCCAGTACGCGGTCGACGTCCTCAAGGTCGAGCACGTGATGGTCGTCGGGCACTACGGCTGCGGCGGCGTTCAGGCGGTGCTGGAGCGGCGCAAGCTCGGCCTGGTCGACAGCTGGCTGCACCACGTCGAGGACCTGATGCACATGCACGCCCGCCGGCTCGACGCGATCGAGGATCCGCACGAGCGGGCCGACCGGCTGTGCGAGATCAACGTGCTCGAGCAGGTCGGACACGTCGGACGTCTGCCGATGGTCGAGGACGCCTGGAAGCGCGGCCAGACCCTGACGCTGCACGGCATGATCTACGGCATCCACGACGGGCTGCTGCGCGAGCTCTGTCCGGGCATCACCGGACCGGTCGAGCCGGCCGAGTGGCGGCGCACCGCCCTGCGGGCGCTGTTCGACCGCCCGGGAGGCCGCGCGGTGAGACCCTCCCGTCAGGCGCTCGACGACGCCGACGCGCTGCCGGCGGATCCGCTCGACTGAGGCCCGCGGCCTCGGCGGCCCGCCCCGAGGGCGCGCGCCGCGCCGGAGAAATTGATCTCGCAGCAAGACCGGAAGCCGCGGCGGGCCGCCACTTCTCGCGCGATCGCCGGGCCGCGCGCGGCGCGATGATCGTCGAGGCCTGCCGGGTCCGCCGATCCGCCCGGGCCGTTGTCTCCGGAGAGAGGACCGAACCGATGCGCGAGAACCTGCCCGTCACCGACCGCGAGCGCATGCTCGGCGACGGCGAGACCCTGGTGTCGACCACCGACCCGAAAGGTCGGATCACCTACTGCAATCCGGCGTTCGTCGCCATCAGCGGCTTCACCGAGGAAGAGCTGATCGGCAAGGCGCACAACATCGTGCGCCATCCGGACATGCCCGAGGCGGCGTTCGCCGACATGTGGGCGACCATCCAGTCGGGCCGCCCGTGGACCGCGCTCGTGAAGAACCGCAGCAAGAACGGCGACTTCTACTGGGTCCGCGCCAACGCCACGCCGATGACCGAGCGCGGCGAGATCGTCGGCTACATGTCGGTCCGCACGCGGCCCACGCGCGAACAGGTCGCGGCAGCCGAGGTGCTCTACGCGCAGATGCGCGAGAAGCGCGCCGACTTCACGATCTCGGGGGGCGTGCTGGTGCGGCGGGGGCCCAGGGGCTGGCTGCAGAGGATCTCGGGGATGCCGCTCGGCGTGCGCTTCGCCCTGGCGGCGTCGCTGCCGGTGGCGGTCGCGTCGGCGGCGGCGTTCGTCGCGTCCGGACCCACGCTCGCCGCCGTCGTGCCGATCGTCGCCGGCGGCATCGCCGCAGGCGTGGCCGCGGCCTGGCTGGTCGCGGGCGTCGCCCGGCCCCTGCGTCAGGTCTCGGCCGCGGCCCGCCTCATCTCCGGCGGGCAGATGGGCGCGACGATGTCGAGCGAGCGACTCGATCCGCTCGGCGAACTCATGCGCGACGTCAACCAGGTCGGCGTCAACGTGATGGCGCTCGTCCTCGACGTACGCGCGCAGATCTCGAGCATGGAGCATGCGACCAGCGAGATCGCACAGGGCAATCTCGACCTGAGCGCGCGGACCGAGCAGGCCGCCTCGAGCCTTCAGGAGACCGCCGCCAGCATGGAGGAGATCGCCGGCACCGTCCGCAACGCCGAAGGCAACGCGCAGACCGCGAACACGCTGGCCGCCGCCGCGCTGAACACCGCACGCGAAGGCGACGCCGCGACCCGCCGCGTCGACGCGGTGATGCAGGAGATCGCCGACAGCTCGCGCCGCATCGGCGACATCACCTCGATGATCGACTCGATCGCCTTCCAGACGAACATCCTGGCGCTCAACGCAGCGGTCGAGGCCGCCCGCGCCGGCGAGCAGGGCCGCGGCTTCGCGGTCGTCGCGGCCGAGGTACGCTCGCTCGCGCAGCGCAGCGCCGAGGCGGCCCGCGAGATCAAGCGGCTGACCGCCGAGAGCTCGGGCAAGGTCGATGCCGGCGCCGAGAGCGCGCGGCAGGCCGCGCAGACGATGGGCCAGATCACCGAGTCGGTCCAGCGGGTGACCTCGCTCATCGACGACATCGCGGCCGGTTCGGGCGAGCAGACCCGCGGCATCGAGCAGGTGGGGCAGGCGGTCGCCGACCTCGACCGCTCGACCACGCAGAACGCGGCCCTGGTCGAGCAGGGCGCCGCCGCGGCGGGCAGCCTGAAGGACCAGGCGCACCGCCTGTCGCAGGCGATCTCGGTGTTCCGGGTCTAGACGCCGGGTCGCGGGCCGATCAGCTCGCGCCGCCGGCCACGGGGTGGCCGTTCGCGCGCCAGCGCAGCATCCCGCCGGCCAGGTTCGCCACCGCGCCGAAGCCGGCCTTCTGCAGCAGCGTCGCGGCCTGCGCCGAGCGGGTACCCGAGCGGCAGACCGTCACGACGGGCCGGTCGGCCGACAGCTCGCCGAGGCGCGCCGCGAGCGCGCCGAGCGGGATCGGCCGGGCCTGCGCGATGTGCCCGAGCGGACCGTCGAATTCGGCGGGCTCGCGGACGTCCACCACCTGCACGTCGGGGCCGGCCTCCTCGAGTGCCTGCGGCTGGATCTCCCACAGACCGGCGAAGGTGAAGACCAGCGGTGCCCAGGCGGGCTCGCGCGCCGCGGGCGCATCGCCCGTCGCCCCGTCCTGCAGAGGCCGGCCGCAGACCAGGTTCGCCGGCACCGCGATCGCGATCTGCTTCGGGTGCGGCAGGTTCAGGTTCTGCATGTAGCCCACGAAGTCGCCCTCCGCGGCCTCGCCGCCCAGCCTGGGGTTGAAGGCCCGCTCCTCGCGCACGCTGGTGACCGTCAGTCCCCGATAGTCGTGAGCGGGGTAGAGCAGGCAGTCGGGCGGCAGGGAGAACAGTTCGGCATGGACCGAGTGCCACAGCCGGTGCGCATCGCCCTGCTGGAAGTCGGTGCGGCCGCAGCCCCGCACGAGGAGGCAATCGCCGGTGAAGGCCATCGATGCGTCGTCGAGCACGAAGCTCAGGCAGCCGTCCGTATGGCCGGGCGTCGCGCGCACGGCGAGGTGGCGCGCCCCGAACGCGACGCGGTCACCGTGCCGCAGCATGCGGTCCGCGCCCTGTGCGCCGCCCTCGGCGGGCACCGCGATCTCCGCACCGCACAGCTGCTTGAGTCGCCAGGCGCCGGTCACGTGATCCGCGTGAGTGTGGGTCTCGAGCGTCCAGCGAAGGTGCAGGCCGAGTTCCGAGACCAGCGCGGCGTCGCGTCGCGCCTGCTCGAAGACCGGATCGATCAGCACGGCTTCGCCGCTGTCGCGGTCGGCGAGCAGGTAGGTGTAGGTCGACGAGGTCGGATCGAACAGCTGCCTGAAGATCGGCATGGCAGGGGCCTCCGGTCGGTGCGGTGCGAGGCAGCGGAAGGGGCGTCGCGCCGCGAGAGTGTAGCGCCGGGTAGCATCGGGGCCACGGCGCCGGCATCGCCACGCCGGCGCGTGCAGCACGTGGCGTCATGGACGGCGCATGAGGCATGACTCATGACGCATGCCGATGCCCGTCCCCACAGACCTCGCCCACGGAGCCCGCATGGCGACACCCCCCGGCGCCCGCGCCCGTCTGCCCGTCAACCCCATCCAGCCCGCGAAGCTGCTGAACTCGAAGTGGACGGCGGCGGTCCCGGTCGCCCGCGAGAAGCACTTCATCGTGACCCGGGTGGTCGAGCCCGAGGACCCGGCCGCACGGCCCGAGTGGATCGACATCGAGGCGGTCCACTCCGGTCGTGTCCGGCGGATCGCGTGGCGCGCGCTGCGCGATCCGTCGGTCTGGCGTCGGGGCTGGGTGTAACTCAGCGCTGCGGCTCAGCGCTGCGGCATGTCCTGCGTGGTGTAGCCCAGGCTGACCGCCGCATCCTCCGGGATCGCCGGCATGGTCGCGTTCCACGCCTCCCAGTCGGCGCGCATCGCGGCCAGCCGCGCGGGCTCGCGCTTGGCGAGGTTGGCCCGCTCGCGCTCGTCGCGCGAGAGGTCGAACAGGAAGTCGACGCCGTCGACGCGCAGGTACTTCCACGGTCCGTCGCGCAGCGCGCGCTGCCCGCGGTGCTTCATGCGCCAGTGCAGCGGGCGGCGGAACGCCTGCGACGGATCGCGCAGCACCGGAAGCATCGATGCGCCGTCCAGCGGGTAGGCCGCGTCGGCGGGCACGCCGGCCGCATCGAGCATCGTCGCGCTCCAGTCCATGGTCATGCAGGGCTGGGCGCTGGTCGAGCCGGCCGGGATGGTGGCCGGCCAGTGCGCGATCCAGGGCACGCGGATGCCGCCCTCGGTGAGGTCCATCTTGCCGCCGACCAGCGGCCAGTTGTCCGAGAAGCGCTCGCCGCCGTTGTCGCTGGTGAAGACGACCAGGGTGTCGCGCTCGAGCCCGAGACGGCGCAGCGTCGCCATCAGCGCGCCGATGCCCTCGTCCATCTGCCGGATCATCGTCCGATAGGTCTCGACGTTGCCGCCGTCGAGGTGGAACAGGTTGTCGCGCACCTGCGGCGCCAGGCCCGCATCGTCGCGGGTCTCCCACGGCCAGTGCGGCGCGGTGTAGTGCAGGCTGAGCAGGAAGGGCGTGCCGGGATCGCGCGCGGCGCGTTCGACGACGTCCACCGCGCGCCGCGACAGCAGGTCCGTCAGGTAGCCCTCGGTGGGTTCGAGCGTCTCGCCCTCCCACAGGTCGTGCTGGCCGCGCGAGTCGCAGTGGGTGAAGTAGTCGACGCCGCCCGCCATCGGGCCGAAGTACTCGTCGTAGCCCGACTTGAGCGGTCCGAACGCCGGCGGATGGCCGAGGTGCCACTTGCCCACGAGCGCGGTCCGGTAGCCGGCAGCCTTCAGCAGCGACGGCAGCGTCGGATGCGAGGGCGGCAGGCCGATGTGCGGCTTGCCGCGGTCGGCGCTGCGGATCGGCTCCTCGGCGGCGCCGCGCAGGCGGTACTGGTAGCGCCCGGTGATCATCCCGAAGCGCGTCGGCGAGCACACCGGCGAGTTCGAGTAGCCCTGAGTGAAGCGGATGCCCCCGGCCGCGAGCCGGTCGAGCTCGGGCGACACCGGCCCGAAGGCGGCGTCGCGTCCGCCGTAGCAGCCGAGGTCGGCGTAGCCGAGGTCGTCGGCGACGATGAAGATGAAGTTCGGTCGGGTCGGGGCCATGAGGGCGTGCGGGCAGTGGGGTGGCGCGGTCAGTCTTCCGGGGTGAAGCCGGAGGCCTTGACGACCGGCCCCCACATCGCCGATTCGCGCTGCTGCAGGGCGGTGAGCTCGGCAGCGGTGCTGGGCGCGGGCACCAGGCCGAGCCGGCCGAGGCGCTCCTTCGAGGCCGGCGTGCCCAGGGCGGCGACGACCGTCGCGCGCAGGCGATCGAGCGTCGCGGCCGGCACCGCCTGCGGCGCGTAGAGGCCGTACCAGAGCGGCACGTCCAGATCGATGCCGGATTCCTTGAGCGTCGGCACGCCGTCGAGGAAGGGCGTGCGCGTCGAGCCGGCCGTCGCCACGATCCTCACGCGCTGCGCGCGGTGCTGCTCGATCGCATCGCCGACGGGCGAGAACATGCAGGGAATCTGGCCGCCGGCCACGTCGGTGACGGCGAGCGCCGAGCCGCGGTAGGGCACGTGCGTCATCGGCACGCCGAGCGCCCGCGCGGTGGCGACGCCGATGAAGTGCGGGATCGTGCCGGCCCCCGGCGAGCCGTAGCTCGCGCGGTCGCCGGCGCTCTTGAGCCAGTCGCGGAACCCCGCGAGGTCCTTCGCCGGAACCGACGGGCCGATCGTGAGCGCGTAGTCGCCGATGCAGACGCGCGAGATCGGCGCGAAGTCCTTCATCGGGTCGAACTTCAGGCTCTTGAACACGTGCGTGAACAGCGTCATCGGCCCCTGCGGCACCAGCAGGAGCGTGTCGCCGTCGGCCGCCGAGGCCTTGACGGCCTCGATCGCGAGGCGGCCGGCCGCCCCGGTCCGGTTCTCGACGATCGCGGTGCGTCCGAGACCGGCGCCGATCTGCTCGGCGAGCATCCGGCCGACGCCGTCGACGCTGCCTCCGGCGGCGAAGCCGAGCACGATCCGGACAGGCGCGGTCTGGCCGAAGGCGGGGCGGGCGGAGGCGCCCAGGGCGGTCAGCAGCGCGGCTGCGGTGCCGCCGCCGAGCAGGTGGCGTCGTTGCATCGGTCGTGTCTCCTCGCGGGATCGTGTCCCGTCAGTGCACGACTGTAGTGCGGGCGCGCCCCGAACGCCAACCGTGCCGTCATTCCGGCACGATGCCCCGATCGCGGATCAGCGCCGCCATCTTCGCCGACTGCGCCTGCACGAAGCGCTCGGACTCGGGCTGACCGCCGCCGAAGACCTCGCCGCCGAGCGCCGCGACCCGAGCCTGCACCTCGGGCGCGGCCATCGCCTTCTGCAGCGCGGTGGCGAGCCTCTGCACGATCGCATCGGGCGTGCCGGCCGGTGCGAACAGGCCGTTCCACTCGTGGATCTCGTAGCCGGGCAGGCCGCTTTCTGCGACCGTGGGCAGATCGGCGACGCTCTTCACCCGGGCCGCACCGGTGACGGCCAGCGCGCGCAGACGGCCCGACTGCACGTGCTGCAGCGTCGAGGCGAGGTTGCCGAAGAACACCGGGACCTGGCCGCCGATCACGTCGTTGAGCGCCGGGCCGCCGCCCTTGTAGGGCACGTGCAGCATCTGCACCTTCGCCTGCCACTCGAACAGCGCGCCGGCGAGGTGCTGCGCCGAGCCGTTGCCGGACGACGCGTAGGCCACGCCGTCGGCCTTCGATCGGGCGAGCGTGATCAGTTCGGCGACCGACTTCGCGGGGAACGCCGGATTGACCAGCACGACGTTGGGGAAGAGGGCGGTCACCCCGACCGTGCGGAACGCGGCGCCGCCCTGGTAGGGCGACTTCGGATACAGCGCCGGCGTGGTCGAGAAGGACGACGCGTCGAACAGCAGCGCGTAGCCGTCGGGGCCGGCCTTGATCACGCCGCCGGCGGCGATCTGCCCGCTCGCGCCGGGCCGGTTCTCGACGATCACCGGCTGGCCGATCGCCTCGGCGATCCGCGGCGCGACCAGCCGCGCCATGAGGTCCGCGCCGCCGCCCGGCGGGTACGACACGACGAGGCTGACCGGCTTGGTCGGCCAGGCGGACTGCGCGGCGGCGATGCGCGGCGAGAGCGCGGCGGCGGCCAGGGCTGCGAACGGGCGCAGCGCGCCACGGCGGGTGGGGTCCATCGGATCTCCTCGGTTCCTGGATGAGCTCATCGGATCTCGGCGCGGTAGCGGAACGCGCGTGCATCGCCGAGGGTGGTGCGCAGTTCGACGCAGCGGCCCGCGAGGTCGAAGGCCTCGCGCTCGACGCGCACGGCCGGAGCCTGCGCCTCGAGCCCGAGCGCCCGGGCCTGCGCGGCGTCGAGCGCGCCGAACGAGAGTTCGTCGGCGGCGCGCACGATCGTGACGCGGCACCGGCGGGAGTACATCGGGTAGAGCAGGTCGTCCCAGTCGGTCGGTGCGAGCACGGCGAGCGGCTCGAACAGGGGCAGGGGCAGCCACAGCGTCTCGAGCAGCACCGGGCGCCCGTCGATCAGGCGCATCCGCCGCACCCGCAGCACGCGTGCGCCGTCGGCCAGCCCGAGTCGCCGCGCCTGCTCGGTGCTCGCACGTACCGGACGTCGGGCCAGGATCCGCGAGTGCGGGACCGGCGTCGCGCCCGGGGTGTCGGGAAGGTCGGCCGGTCCGAACCGGAAGAACCGCAGCATCGAGGCCTGCGCGAGGCCGCGCGTCACGAAGGTGCCGCGGCCGTGCACGCGCTCGAGGAGCCCGTCGGAGACCAGCGCCGACAGCGCCTGGCGTGCGGTGCCGAGCGCCACCCCGGCTTCGCGCGCGAGCTCGGTCTCCGGCGGGATCGCCGCGCCGGAGGGCCAGTCGCCCGCGACGATGCGCTCGCGCCAGCGTCCGGCGAGCGTCGCCCAGCGGGCGACGCCGACGGCGGGGGCGGCGGTGAGGGTGAGGAGACCGGGCGCGGCACCCATCGGGGTTTCCGAAAGACCTATAGAGGACTAGACTTCCCGGATGGTGAAGCCGGGCGATGAGGGTGTCAAGGCGGGTGCGGGTGCGATCGATTCGCACTTCCACGTGTTCGCGGCCGCCGGTGAGGGCGGCGCCGGCCTCGCCGATGCGCAGGGCTCCGGCGCGGCGCGGCCGGTCCGCTACCGTCCGGCCTACGGGGCGAGCCTCGATCAGTGGGCCGCCGCCGCCGGGACGCGGGGCGTGACGCGGGGCGTGGTGGTGCAGCCGAGCTTCCTCGGCACCGACAACGCCGCGCTGCTCGCGGCGCTCGCCGCGATGCCGCGGCGCCTGCGCGGCATCGCGGTCGTCGAGCCGTCGATCGCCTGCGCCCGACTGCACGAGCTCGATGCGCTCGGCGTGCGCGGCGTCCGCCTCAACCTGGTCGGCCGCGACCACCTGCTCGACGCCGCCGAGCGCGGTCTGGTCGAGCGCGTGGATGCGCTCGGCTGGCAGGTCGAGGTGCACGTCGATCGCGGGCGGCTGCCCGAGGTGCTCGCGCAGCTGGGCGACGCGCGCACGGTCGTCGTCGACCACTTCGGCAAGCCCGATGGCGTGTACGACGCGGCCACCTGGGCCGCGGTGGCCCGGCAGGCCGAGCGGCTGCACGTCAAGCTGAGCGCGCCCTACCGGCTGGGCGGTGTCGATCCGGCCGCGCTCGCCGCCCGCTGGCTCGAGCGCATCGGGCCCGGACGCCTGCTGTGGGGCAGCGACTGGCCGTGCACGAACCACGAGGCTGCCGCGCCGGCGGCCCATGCGACCGAAGCGCTGCGCGGCTGGCTGGGGGATGAGGCGCTCGTGCGGCGCGTGCTGGTCGACACGCCGGCACGCCTCTACCGCTTCGACGAGCCGCCTGCCCCGGGGGCTTGACGCGCCACCGGCCCGGCCCGGCGCGGGCCGGCGAGGCGGGGCCGCGGGCGCGCGGCAGGTGGCGGCCCGGGGTCAGAGACCCCGGCGCGCCACCGCGATCGCCTCGCGCAGCACCTCGCGGTCGCCGACGTGGTTGGCGAGCACCAGCAGCAGCTTCGCCTGGAAGCGCTCGGCGCGCGCGTCGTCGAGGTCGCGCAGGCTCGCGATCAGCTCCTCGTAGAAGCCGTCCGGGTCGGGGATGTTCGGATCGTGCACCAGCTTCATCGCCATCCCTCCGGGTCAGTGTCCGCAGGCGCGCGCGATCGCGGCCTCGACGCGGGCGGCGTCGAACGCGCGCCAGCGGGCCGCCACGTGGTGGTCGGGGCGGATCAGGTAGACCGTGCCGGGCCGGCCGTCGTAGCGACGGGCGACCAGGCCCTGCGCGTCCCCGAGGTCGTCGCCGACGGAAACGATCCGGGCGGCGACGCGCCCGGCGCGCACTTCGGTCTGCGGCGGGCGGGCACCGAACACCAGCACGGTGAAGCCCGCGGGCAGCGCCGCCAGCAGCCACGCGGGTCTGCCGTCCTGCAGCACGGGCGCATCGGCGCAGTTCGTGCCGGGCCGCATCCCGCCCTCGAAGTCCGCCTCGTCCGGCGTGTTCAGCGGCGAGTGCAGGTACGGGGTCGGCATCGAGAGCCGGCCGCTGTTGACCAGCTTGCGCGCGAACGGTTCGTGCTCGGCCAGTTCGAGGACCGCATCGCGCAGCACCCGGCTCGCACGGCTCTTGGGCGTGATGAAGTCGGTCGAACGCGTCGAGTTCAGCAGGTTGTCGTCGGCCGCATGGGCGCGCTCGTCATGGTACGAATCGAGCAGCGACGCAGGCGCCGCGCCGTCCAGCACCAGCTGGAGCTTCCACGCCAGGTTGTCGCCGTCCTGCACGCCCGAGTTCGCGCCGCGCGCGCCGAAGGGCGAGACCTGATGCGCGGCATCGCCCGCGAACAGCACGCGCCCGTGACGGAACCGGTCGATGCGGCGGCAGGCGAACTGGTACACCGAGACCCATTCGAGATCGAACTCGACCTCGGGTCCCAGCATCGCCTGGATCCGCGGGATCACGCGCTCGGGCTTCTTCTCCTCCTCCGGGTCGGCGTCCCAGCCGAGCTGGAAGTCGATGCGCCAGACGTTGTCGGCCTCGCGATGGAGCAGCACGCTCTGGCCGCGGTGGAAGGGCGGGTCGAACCAGAACCAGCGTTCGGTCGGGAAGTCCGCCTTCATCAGCACGTCGGCGATGAGGAAGCGGTCCTGGAAGAACTGTCCGCCGAACTCGGCGCCGACCATGCGGCGCACGTCGCTGTTCGCGCCGTCGCAGGCGACGACCCAGTCGGCCTCGAGGCGGTGCGCGCCATCGGGTGTCTCGACCTCGAGCACCGCTTGCTCGTCGGTCTGCGCCAGTCCGGTGACGCGGTGCTTCCAGCGCAGCTCGACGAGTCCGGTCCGCAGGCAGGCGTCGACCAGGTATTCCTCGAGGTAGTACTGCTGCAGGTTGATCATCGCCGGCATCCGGTGGCCGGTCTCGGGCAGCAGGTCGAAGCCGTAGACCAGGTCGCGGTCACGGAAGACCTTGCCGAGCTTCCACTGCACGCCCTTGTCGACCATCCGCTGCGCGACGCCCAGGCGATCCCAGACCTCGAGCGTGCGCTTGGCATAGCACAGCGCCCGCGAGCCCACGCTCACCGTGTCGTTGTCGTCCAGCACGACGACCGGAACGCCGCGCTGGGCGAGGTCGAGCGCCGTGCTCAGGCCGACGGGGCCGGCGCCGATCACCGCGACCGACCTGCGTTCCACGCTGCCGTCGGACCGCGCCGCTGCGGGTCGGTACTCGAACTTCGGGAAGGTGTAGGTCTTGAGCATCACGCGTCGCCTCGGGCGGCCGTGCCGGCGGCGGGTTCGGCCGAGTGGAGCCATGCGGCGTGCTTCGGTGCCCGCTTGGTCCGCGACCACTCGTCGAGCATCGCCCACTTCACCTCGTCGAGCCGCTGCATCTGCTCGGGCGTCGCCGTGTCCGCGGCGAGCTCGAGCCGATGTCCGTTGGGATCGAAGAAGTAGATCGACTTGAAGATCGCATGGTCGGTCGGCCCCACCACGTCGATGCCGGCGGCCTCGAGGCGTGCCTTGGTCGCGATCAGATCGTCGACGCTGCCGACCTTGAAGGCGATGTGCTGGACCCAGTCGGGCGTGTTCGCGTCGCGACCCATCGGCGGCGAATTCGGCAGCTCGAAGAAGGCCAGCACGTTGCCGGCGCCCGCGTCCATGAACAGATGCATGTACGGATCCGGCGCCTTCGTCGAGGGCACCTCGTCCTCCGCGATCGCCAGCACGAAGTCCATGCCGAGGTGGTCGCGGTAGAACGCGACCGTCTCCCGGGCGTCACGGCAGCGGTAGGCGACGTGGTGGATGCGCTGGATCTGCATGGGGGCTCCGTTCGGTGTCGGGGGCAGTGATCAGGGCAGGGGCGGTGCCGGCAGGATCGTGCCGGCGCAGGCGCCGAAGCCGATCCGGCGCGCGCCCGGGCGCTCGCAGTGCGCGCGCAGCGTCAGCGTGTCGCCGTCGGCCAGGAAGGTGCGCGTCTCGCCACCGGGCAGGGCGATCGGGCGCTT
Organism: Burkholderiales bacterium; assembly: GCA_003818495.1. GTDB lineage: Bacteria > Pseudomonadota > Gammaproteobacteria > Burkholderiales > Burkholderiaceae_E > UBA4615. The sequence goes on along the minus strand of RPRK01000008.1, from coordinate 26,352 downwards.
GCCGCCGTCCGAGAGCTCGAGCAGCGAGCCCGCCTCGGACGGCTCGCGCCCGGACAGCGTGCCCGAGCCGAGCAGGTCTCCCGGCTGCAGGTTGCAGCCGCCCGCGGCGTGATGGGCGACGAGCTGCGCGGCGGTCCAGTACGCCGCATCGCGCGAGTTGCCGGCCGACAGCCGTACGCCGGGCGAGCCCGCGGCCCGCATGGCTGCGGTCTGCAGCCAGGCTTCGACGCGGATGTCGAGCGCGCCCGTCGCGCGGTTCTGCGCGGAGTCCAGGTAGGGCAGGGGCTGCGGGTCGCCGTCGGGGCGCACGAAGGCGGCGCGGAACGGGGCGAGCGCCTCCATCGTGACCACCCAGGGCGAGATCGTGCTGGCGAAGTTCTTGGCGAGGAAGGGTCCCAGCGGCTGGTATTCCCAGGGCTGGATGTCGCGCGCGGACCAGTCGTTGAACAGGGTCACGCCGAACAGGTGCTCCTCGGCGCGGGCCATCGGGATCGGCTCGCCGAGCGCGTTGCCCGGACCGATCAGGAAGCCCAGCTCGAGTTCGTAGTCCAGGCGCCGGCTCGGACCGAACGACGGGGTCTCGGCGTCGGGCGCCTTCGTCTGACCGTTGGGACGGCGCACCGGGTGGCCGCTGGCCACGATCGACGACGCCCGGCCGTGGTAGCCGATCGGCACCCAGCGGTAGTTCGGCAGCAGCGGATTGTCCGGCCTGAACAGCTTGCCGACGGCGGTCGCGTGATGGATGCCCGTGTAGAAGTCGGTGTAGTCGCCGATCGTGCAGGGGACGGTCAGCTCGGCGTCGGCCTGAGCGAGCAGGGCACTCGCGAGGGCGTCCCGACGGCCGCCGGACGCGTCGGACGCGTCGGACGAGTCGGTCAGCGCGTCCGACAGCGCGGCGCGCAGCCGACGCCGTGCCGGCGCGCCGAGCGCCATGAAGCGGTTCAGGTCACCGGCGGCCAGCGGCTCGAGCAGCGCCGCGATGTCGACGTCCCAGCCGCCCGCGCTCCGGGCCTGCGCGAGATCGAGCACCCGGTCGCCGATCGCCACCCCGATCCGCCATGGGTCGCCCGAGCCGGCGCGCCGGAAGCGGCCGAACGGCAAGTTCTGGATCGGGAAATCGGTCGCGGGATCGTTCGCCGAATCCACCCAGCTGCGTCGGGCCGGGTCGTGGGTGCTGTCGAGGGTCGTCATGGTCGAGGTCGTCTCCGTGCGCCAGGCGGGCATTGTCGCGTCAGTCGGCGCGGATGTCCCCGCCGCGATCGGTCGATCCGGGCGGCCCTGACGCGCCGGGCGATCGCATCGGACTGCAGTCGGACCGACGGTTTGTCGTATGCGAACGCATTTGCACCACTTCGGTCAGGATACGATCGCGGCGAGCAGTTGGCAAATGGATTTGCCGTAGGCAAACTCCGCCGGAACGAGGCGAGGTCGGATGCGACGCGATGGGCACCACGGGCACGACGGGACGGATGCGCGGGACGGCGAGCCGAAGGTGCAGCGCGCGGTGCAGTCGGTCGAGGTCGGCGGGCGCCTGCTGCTCGCGCTCGCCGCGCACCGGGGGCCGATGTCGCTGAAGGACCTGGCGGCCGCGGCCACGCTTCCTGCGGCCCGGGCGCATCCGTACCTGGTGAGCTACGGCCGGCTCGGTCTGGTCGCCCAGGATCCCGCGAGCGGCCTCTATGCGCTCGGGCCGGCGGCGCTCCAGCTCGGCCTGGCGGCCCTGACCCAGCTCGATCCGCTCAAGGCCGCCGCGCCGGTGGCCGAGGCGCTCGCCCGGTCGAGCGGCCATGCGGTCGCCCTCGCGGTCTGGGGCAACTTCGGTCCGACCGTGGTCCGGATGATCGACGCGGTGCAGCCGCTGCACGTGTCGATGCGGGCGGGCACGGTGATGTCGCTGCTCGGCACGGCGACCGGCCGGGCCTTCGCCGCGGTGCTGCCGTTCGAGACGCTGAGGCGGTCCCTGGCACGGCCGCTGGGCGAGGAGGATCGGCCGGCGCGCCCGCTGCTGGCGCGGGGCGACGCGACCCTGCGCGAGATCGTCGACGAGTACCGCCGGCACGGCGTCGCCCGCGCGGCCGGCCGCCCGATGCCCGGCGTCAACGCGTTCAGCGCGGTCGCCTTCGACCACGAGCACCAGCCCGCGATCGTCGTGACTGCGCTCGGCCACCAGGACAGCTTCCCGTCGGCCTGGGGCGCCCCGATGGCCGAAGCGGTGCGCGACGCGGCGCGCGAGGTCTCGCGCCGGCTGGGCGGGGCGCCGCCCGCCTGAACGGCGGCGCGCCCGGGTCCGTCAGGGGCGCGCTTTCGCGATCGATTCCAGTCGGGCGAGGTCCAGACCCTTCACGGCGTCCTTGAGCGCCGCGATGTCCATGCCGTGCCCCCGGGCCTCGACGATCAGCCCGTTGTCGAGCGACAGCGTGTACTCGGTGTCACCGCTGCCGCGCTCGGTGCGCTCCCGCGCCATGTGGCGGCCGCTGCGGTAGGTCTTCTCGACATGCTCGGCGCTCTCGCGCTCGCTCGTGGCGAGCTGCCCGATCATGGCGGCGATGCCCGCGAGGGTGCCCGGATCCGTGATCTCGAGCTCGATGCGGCGGGCGCCGTCGCCGTAGCGGGCCTTCGCCGTGGCGATCGACACGCCGCCCGCCGTCCCGCCGCTCGACTCCCAGTCGGCGCGCGTGAGGCCGACGAGCGTCTCGGGCAGCAGGGCCTTCAGGTCCGCGGGCGCCACCGGCGTGCGCCCGCCGGTCGCACCGCCGAGGGCGCCGGCGACCGCGGCCAACGCGTCGGTGGCCGCACGGCCGGCGGCCGCGGGATCGCCCGATCGCGAGGCCTCCTCGACCTTGCGGCCGCTCTCTTCCATGCGCTTGGCCGCCGCCTCGAGCTTGGCGGTGTCGATGCCGATCGACCCCCGGGGCGTCTCGATCCGCAGGTCGCCGCCGGCACTCGGGCCGAACGACGGCACGATCGCGGTCGTCAGGAAGCCGACCGCGAGGTTGGCGACGAAGCCGCAGACCAGGAACACCCCCGTGTACGGCAGCGCCCGTCCGGGCGGGCATTTCATCAGCACCGGCAGGCCGACATAGAAGAGATACAGGCTGTAGAGCGCCCCGAGCAGCATCAGGAAGCCCAGCGAGCCCAGCAGGTAGGACAGTCCGGCCACCATCGAGGCCGTGCCGGCGTAGGCGACGAGCTTGAACGCGCTGACGAAGTCCTTGCGGGCCTGGAACTTCGGCGCGAGAGCGTCCACGATCCACGCCATCAGCCAGACCGATGCCAGCATCAGGGCCATGCCGACCACTGCGTTCATCAGGCCCTGCAGCACCGGCACGCGAAAGGTCACGCCGAATCCGCCGACACCGATGAGCGACAGGCCGACGAAACCGGCGATCGTCGGGATCGCGGCGAGCCAGACGAGGTAGTCCCGATAGATGGATCGCACCGTCGCGGCTTCGGCATCGATGACCGGCCATTCCGTGCGCGGCGACAGCAGGATGGACTTGACGCGGGGGAACGGGAACATGGCGGGAGTCGTCCGATCGGGGTGGGGCGGGGCGGGCGCCCGCCGGGCTCTGCAACGGTACGCAGTGGGGCAGCCTGCCGTCATCACCCGGATAGGCGGGCGCAACGGCCGAGCTTCGGGGTCCGGCATGCCCCTATCGCGCCGCTCCGATTCGACCCGGCCGGCGCCGGTGCGGCTATCGTTCGGACTTTCGGGCAGTCACGGTCGATCGGCCTGCCGCCCGGATGCAGCACCGCAGGTTCCCGTGACACCCAACGACACACCTCCCGACGCGGCACGCTCCCGGCCGCGCCTGCCCGCCCTGCGCACTCGGCGCATCGGTTTCGCCCTGCTCGTGCTCGCCACGGCCGCGGCGCTGCTCGCGCTGATGGCCGCGGCGACCTTTCCCGCCGGTCCCGACCCGCTGGGGCTGGTGATGCTCGGCCTGTTCGCGCTGACGCTGCCCTGGACGACGATCGGCTTCTGGAACGCCGTGATCGGACTGGGCCTGATGTCGTTCGCCCGCGATCCCGAAGGCCTGGTCGCGCCGCACCTTCGGGCGATCACCGGCGACGAGCCGATCACGACCCGGACGGCGCTCGCGATCTGCATCCGCAACGAGGACACGACGCGGGTCTCGCGCAACCTGCACTGGATGCTCGACGGGCTGGTGGCGACCGGCGAGTCGCGCGCCTTCCATCTGTACGTGCTCAGCGATTCCGACGACCCCGCGATCGCGGCGGCCGAGGAGACGCTCGCCGCCGGACTGTCCGAGCGGTTCGGCGCCCGCCTGGCGGTGACCTATCGGCGCCGCGAGCGTGGCGGCGGCTTCAAGGCCGGCAACCTGCGCGACTTCTGCGAGCGCTGGGGTGCGGACCACGATGCGCTGATCGTGCTCGATGCCGACAGCGTGATGACGCCCGCCGCGATGCTCAGGCTGGTCCGGGTGATGCAGGCCCGGCCCGAGATCGGCATCCTCCAGACGCTCGCCACCGGTCTGCCCAGCGCCAGCGCGTTCGCCCGCGTCTTCCAGTTCGGGATGCGGCTGGGCATGCGTTCGTACACGCTCGGGTCGGCGAGCTGGCAGGGCGACTGCGGGCCGTACTGGGGCCACAACGCGATCATCCGGCTGGCGCCCTTCACCGAGCACTGTCGTCTGCCCGTGCTGCCGGGCGGACCGCCCCTGGGCGGCGACGTGCTGAGCCACGATCAGCTCGAGGCGGTGCTGATGCGCCGTGCCGGCTTCGAGGTCCGGGTCCTGCCCGAGGAGGACGGGAGCTGGGAGGAGAACCCGCCGACGCTCCTCGAGTTCATCCGGCGCGACCTGCGCTGGTGCCAGGGCAACCTGCAGTACCTGAAGCTGCGCGGTCTGACCGGGTTGCTGCCGGTGAGCCGCGTCCAGCTCTGGCTCGCGATCGCCATGTACGTGGGCACGCCTGCCTGGCTGGCCTTCATGCTGGTCGGGCTGATCCGTCAGGGGCCGTTCCGGGCCGACATCGGCGCGATCGTGCTGGCGCTCACGCTGCTGATGAGCTTCGCCCCGAAGCTCGCGACCCTCGTCGACGTGCTCGCCCGGCCGCGGCTGCGGGCGGCCTTCGGCGGGGCACCCCGGATCGTGGCCGGGGCGCTGCTCGAGACCGTCTTCACGCTGCTGATCGTGCCGGTCTGCGCGGTCTCGGTGACGCTGTTCGTGATCGGCCTGCCGTTCGGGCGGCAGGTGGGCTGGGCCGCCCAGCTTCGCGATGCGGACGGCATCCCGTTCCGCGTCGCGCTGCGGCGGCTGTGGCCGCACACGCTCGTCGGCATCGCCTTCTCGGCGTGGCTGGCCCAGGTCGCGCCGGGGGCGCTGTGGCTGGGCATCGGCACGCCGTTCGCGCTCGGGCTGGTCGCCTCGATCCCGATCGCGATGTTCACCGCGCATCCCGCGGTCGGTCGGGCCCTCGGACGGATCGGCCTGTGCCGCATCCCGGAGGAGGTCCGCCCGCCGGCGCATGCGGGATCGGCGGCGCTGTTCAGGCCGTTCGCGGTGCGGGCGGCGTCCGAATGACGCGCCGCGCGATCGCCGCCGCCGTGTGGGGGCTGTCCTGCCTGGCGGGGGGGCTCGCTGTCTGTGGCGCGGGCGTCGCCGCGCCGCTCGAGGTCGAGGTCGTCGATGCCAGCCGGATCACGCGCTGCGCCGAGGAGGACAACGTCTACGTGAAGTTCGTCGGCGACTCGGTCGCCTCGTTCCGGATCGTCGCCGAGCACCCGCCCTACATCGCCGCGGTGATCACCGACAGCACCGCGCCCGACTTCACCGACTGCGACATGTCGTCCGACCCGAGCTTCGCCTTCACGCCGCGGACCGTGGTGCTGCACGAGGACGCGACGATCCGTCTGGTCGGCCACACCTTCGCCACGAACTGGCGTCCGGAGTCGGTCGAGTTCCGCGTCGGCGATCGCGTCGAGACCGGCCTGCACCTCGTGCAGCTGATCCGTCGCGGCACGGTTCGCGACGTCGAGATGCTGGTCGTCTATCCCGCCGACGGCTACTGGCGGCCCAAGCCGCTGCCTCCCGGCTCGCTGCCCGACACCGCCTACGGCAGCTCGTTCCTGGTCGGGCCGGTCGAGGAGGACGGGCGGCCGTTCGTCGCGATCCGCAGCCTGTCGTTCGATCCGGCGACGCTGACCTTCCGGCTGGTCTTCCGAGACGGTTCGCGCGGCGTCCTGTCGGTCGCCGAGGCGTCGTCCGAGCGGCTGGCGCTGTCGGTCACGCTGGATCCGCCCGTGGCGGCCGGGCGGCCCTTCGCCGCGCTGCGCTCGATGTTCGTCGACACGGCGCAGGCGGATGTCGCCGTCGCCCGCTGGGCGGGCGCCGCGCGCGGCCCCGGGCAGGCACCGATCCTCGGCTTCGGCACGGTCACGGCGCGCAGCGCGCGCTTCGGCCGGACCGAGCCGTCGCGCCACAACCTGAGCGCGCCCGACCTGGTGTTCGAGGCGTTCTCCTCGGCGCGCGATGCGGGGGCGCCCCGATGAATCCTCGGGACGCCGATCCCCTCCGCGGGCCGGCTGCCGCGTGCGAGCCACCGCCGGACGACTGCCCCGACTGGCGCGCGGTCCTCGCCGCACGCCATGGCGCTGCGCCGGTGCCGACGGACACGCCGCTGGCGGCGCTCTACGGGCCGCTGTGCGCACCGCGCGGCGCGGGGTGCGCGTTCGCCCACCTGGCGCAGAGTCTCGACGGCCGGATCGCGACCGCCGGCGGGATGTCGCGCTGGCTGAGCGGCGCCGAGGACCTGCTCCACACGCATCGGATGCGCGCGCTGTGCGATGCGGTGCTGGTCGGCTCCGAGACGGTGCTGCACGACGACCCGCAGCTCACGGTGCGCCGATGCACCGGCACGAGCCCGGTGCGCGTCGTCGTCGATCCCGAGCGCCGGCTCGATGCCAGCCAGCGGGTCTTCAGGGACGGTGCGGCGCCGACGCTGCTGCTGGTCGCCGAGGACCGTACCGCGGGCGGCCCGGACCCCGGGCTCGCCGAGATCGTGCCGGTCCCGCGTACGGGCGGACAGCTCGATCCGCACGAGATCCGACGCGTGCTGGCGCGCCGCGGCCTCGCCCGGCTCTTCGTGGAAGGCGGCGGCAGCACGGTGTCGCGGTTCCTCGCCGCGGGGGCGCTCGACCGCCTGCAGCTCACCATCGCGCCGGTGATCCTCGGCTCGGGGCGTCCCGGCCTGACGCTGCCCGAGATCAGCGACCTGGCGAACAGCCTGCGGCCGCGGACGCGGCGCTTCGCCTTCGGCGACGACGTGATGGTCGAGTGCGTGTTCCATGACTGAGGCGGTGCGCGCCCGGGCGTTCTGGACGGTGGCCGCCGGCCGTGGCGAGCTGCGCGACGAGCCGCTCGCCGAGCCGGGGCCGGGCGAGGTCAGGGTGCGCGCCCTGCGCAGCGGCATCAGCCGCGGCACCGAGTCGCTGGTGTTCCTCGGTCGCGTGCCGGACGGACAGCGCGCGGCGATGCGATGTCCGTTCCAGGCGGGCGACTTCCCGGGCCCGGTGAAGTACGGCTATGCGTCGGTGGGGGTCGTCGAGGCCGGCGCCGCGGACCTGCTCGGGCGGCGCGTGTTCTGCCTGCACCCGCACCAGGACCGCTACGTCGTGCCGACGGCGGCCGTGGTGCCGCTGCCGGAGGCGGTGTCCGATGCGCGCGGCGTGCTCGCGGCCAACATGGAGACCGCGGTCAACGGCCTGTGGGACGCCGCGCCCCGGGCGGGCGACCGCATCTCGGTCGTGGGCGCCGGCGTCGTCGGCAGTCTGGTCGCGGCGCTGGCCGCGCGGATGCCCGGTGCCCGCGTCGAGCTGATCGATCCCGACCCGCGGCGCGCACCGCTCGCGGCACGGCTCGGCTGCGCCTTCGCGTCGCCCGCGGACGCCACGCCCGACGCCGACCTGGTCGTGCATGCGAGCGGCCACCCCGCAGGACTCGCCACCGCGCTCGGGCTGGCCGGATTCGAGGCCACTGTGCTCGAGCTCAGCTGGTACGGCGATCGGGCGGTGTCGCTGCCGCTCGGCGAGGCCTTCCATTCGAAGCGCCTGCAGCTGCGCTCGTCGCAGGTCGGTGCGGTCGCCACCGCGCAGCGCGCCCGCTGGACCCACCTGCGCCGGATGACGCTCGCGCTCGAGCTGCTCGAGGATCCGGTCTTCGATGCGCTGCTGACGGGCGAGAGCCCGTTCGCGTCGCTGCCCGCCACGCTCGCGCGCCTCGCCGCCTCGCCCGACGGGGCGCTCTGCCACGTCGTCTCGTATCCCTGAGCATCCTGCTGGAGAAGACTCGTGTACTCGCTCGCCGTATCGGACCACTTCATGATCGCCCACGGCTTTCGCGGCGAGGTCTTCGGGCCCGCGCAGAAGCTGCACGGTGCCACCTACGCGGTGGAGGTGGAGTTCCGCCGCGCCGCGCTCGACGCGCACGGGCTGGTCTGCGACATCGGGCTGGCGCTCGACCTGCTGCGCGAGGTGCTGGGCGCGCTCAACTACCAGAACCTCGACGAGCTGCCCGAGTTCCGAGGCATCAACACGACCACGGAGTTCCTCGCCGGCGAGATCTTCCGCCGCATCGCGGCGCGGGTCGCGCTCGGTGCGGTCGGACCCGGCACCGCGGGCGCGATCGTCTCCATGCGGGTGGTGCTGCGCGAATCGCCGGTGGCCTGGGCCGCGTTCGAGGGCGCGCTGGCTTGAGTCCGCTGGGGTTCGTCGTCCCCGGTCCGCTGGACCAGGTGACCGGCGGCTACCTCTTCGACCGGCGTCTGGTCGATGGCCTGCGCGCGCGCGGCCGCGCGGTGCACGTGCACGAGCTCGACGGCCGTTTCCCGGAGGCCGACGACACCGCACGGACGGCTGCGGCGGCGGTGCTCGAGGCGCTCCCGGACGACCGGATCGTGGTCGTCGACGGGCTCGCGCTGCCGGGCTTCGAGGCCTGCCTCGCGGCCCACTCGAGCCGGCTGCGGCTGGTGGGGTTCGTGCATCACCCGCTGTCGGCCGAGGCGGGCGCCGACCCCGTGCGGCTCGAACGCCACGCCGCGCTCGAGGCCCGGCTGTGGCCGATGCTGCGCGGCGTCGTCTGCGCGAGCGCGCACACGGCGCGCGCGGTGCTCGCCGCGGGCATCGCGCCCGAGCGGGTCGCGGTCGCGCCGCCGGGCACGGCACCGTCCGTGCGGCCGGGACCGCGCCGCGAGGCCGGCGGGGCGCTGCGGCTGCTGGCGGTGGGCACCGTCACGCCGCGCAAGGGACACCTCGCGCTCGTCGAGGCGCTGGCCGGACTGCGCGACCTCGACTGGTGCCTCGACTGCGTCGGCAGCCTCGTCCGCGACCCCGGCTGCGTGGCCGCGGTCCGCGATGCGATCGCCGCGCATCGGCTCGACGATCGCATCGCGCTGCACGGCGAGCTGCCGGCCGAGGCGCTCGAGGCCGCCTGGCGGCAGGCCGACGCGTTCGTGCTGCCCTCCCTGCACGAGGGCTACGGCATGGCCTTCGCCGAGGCGCTCGCCCACGGACTGCCGGTCGTGGCCACCACGGCCGGTGCGCTGCCCGAGACCGTGCCCGCCGACGCGTCGCTGCGCGTGCCGCCGGGCGACGTCGGCGCGCTGCGCGAGGCGCTCGAGCGGCTGCTCGCCGAGCCGGCGCTGCGCGCCTCGCTCGCCGCCGGCGCGCGTCGCGCGGGCGCGGCCCTGAGCGACTGGCCGGTGGCGGTGGACCGCTGGATCGCCGCCGTCGACCGGCTCGCGGCATGACCGGCTTCGACGCCGACTGGCTGCGCCTGCGCGAGCCGCTCGACGCGGCGGCGCGGAGCGAGGCGCTCGCCACGCGCTTCGCGGCGGCGCTGCGTGCACGGCCGAGGCCCGCCGGCCAGGGCGCGGGCGCGGCGGCCGGTACCGGTCCGCTGCGCATCCTCGACCTCGCGGCCGGCACCGGCGCCAACCTGCGCGTCCTCGCCACCAGCCTCGACGGCGACCAGGCGTGGACCCTGCTCGACCTCGATCCGGCACTGCTCGGCGCTCAGTCCGTCGAGCTCGCGGACTGGGCGCGCCGCCGCGGCTGGACCTGCGCGCCGTGCGCGGACGGCGGCCTCGCGATCGGCGTCGGTTCGGCGACGGTGCGCGCCCAGGGTCGAGCGCTCGACCTGCAGCAGGCCCTCGAGACGCTCGACGCAGGCGCGTTCGACGCGGTCGTCACCACCGCGTTCCTCGACCTCGTGTCCGAGGCCTGGCTCGAGCGGCTGTGCGCGTGGCTGGTGTCGGCCCGCCTGCCGCTGCTGGCCACGCTCACCGTCGACGGCCGGCGGGACTGGTTCCCGCCGCTGCCCGAAGACCCGCGCGTCGACCGCGCGTTCCGGCTGCACCAGGCGGGCGACAAGGGGTTCGGCGCATCGCTCGGCATCGGCGCCGCCGCGCACCTCGCCACGCGCCTGACGGCGCTGGGTCACCAGGTGTCGACCGCGCGCGCCGACTGGCGCATCGACGGCGGCCGGCGCGTGCTGCTGCAGCGGCTGATCGACGAGGCGGCGGGCGCCGCCTCCGAGGCCGAGCCCGAGGGTCGCGCGGCATTCCAGGCCTGGGCGGCGATGCGTACCGCGCACGCCGCGGACGGGCGCCTCGTGCTCGAGGTCGGTCACCTGGACCTGCTCGCGCTGCCGCCGGGGTAGGTGCCCCGCGCGCCGGGCTCAGTGCCCGGTCGCGAACGCCTCGATCAGGGCCGCGAGCCGCTCCGGCTGGTCGTGGTGCACGTTGTGGCCGGCCTCCTCGACATGCTCGATGCCCAGGTCGGCATACGCACCCATCCGTGCCTCGAAGTCCATCGGGTCGCCCGCCATCCGGGCCCACAGGCCGGACTGCGCGCCGTCGATCCACAGCACCGGGGCCTGCGTCGCGCGCCAGCAGTCGATCACCTCGGACTGCGCGAGCGGCAGCGGGTTGATCCGCTTGAGGGCCGGGTCCGCGCGCCGCACGACGGTGCCGTCGGCCTCCTCGCGGCCCCAGTGGCGCACCAGGAACGCCGCGCGTGCCTCGATCAGGCGCGGGTTCTCCGAACGCATGCGCAGCGCGAACTCGTCGAAGCTCTCGTACGGGCGCTGCGCGGTATCGTCGCGCAGCTGGGCCAGCCATTTGGCGAGGCGGCGCGGCGCGGCGTCCTGCCGGCCGCCGGGCGGCCCCCAGCCGTCGACGTTCACGAACCGCGCGACCCGTTCCGGGCGCAGGCCCGCGTAGAGCGCGCCGATCTGTGCGCCCATGCTGTGCCCGACGAGCACCGCCGGACGCTCCGGCGACCAGGTCTCGAGCAGCGCGTCGAGGTCGCCGAGGTAGTCGGGGAACCAGTACGCATCGGCCCCGCTCCAGCCCGACAGGCCGTTGCCGCGCCAGTCGGGCGCGATCACTTCCCAGTCGCGCGCGAACGCGTCGACGGTGAACTGCCAGGATGCCGAGACGTCCTGCGATCCGTGCAGCAGGAACAGGCGCGGTGCGCCGCGCGGACCCCAGACGCGGCAGTGGGACTCGATGCCCCGCACGGGCATGAACTCGGATCGGCTCGGCTTCATCGTCGCACCTCGATGGGGACACGGGCGGACCGCCAGCTTACGGCGTCCCGACCGCCCGGCCGATGCCGCGTTCCGCGAACGGCCCGCGCTCGGCCCCGCGGGTTGACGGGCGGGTTGACGGGCGGGTGGGGCGGGCCGAGCATCGCGGGCACGATGACCCCGACCGAGTTCCCCATCTCCGCGCCCGCCGCGCCCGCCGCGCTCGCTGCCCTCCCGACCCCGACGCTGCTGCTCGACCTCCCGCGCATGGACCGCAACATCGCGCGCATGCGGGCCCGTCTGGACCGGCTCGGCGTGCCGCTGCGCCCCCACGTCAAGACCTGCAAGTCCGACCGCGTCGCGCGCCGCATCCTCGGCGGGGCGCCGGGGCCGATCACCGTGTCGACGCTCAAGGAGGCGGCCGAGTTCGCCGCCCACGGCTACACCGACATCCTGTACGCCGTCGGCATCGTGCCCTCGAAGCTGCCGCAGGTGATCGCGCTGCGCCGCAGCGGCGTCGCGCTCGCGGTGGTGCTCGACGACGTCGGCGTCGCGCGCGCGGTCGCGCAGGCCGCCGAGGCGGCGGGCGTGACACTGCGGGTGCTGCTGGAGATCGACTGCGACGGCCATCGCTCGGGTCTCGGGCCCGACTCGGCGGCGCTCCTCGAGGTCGCGGAAGCACTGCGCTCGCCGCACGTCGTCGTCGACGGCGTGATGACGCATGCGGGCGAGTCCTACGCCTGTCGCAGCGAGGCGGCGTTGCGCGCGATGGCCGAGCAGGAGCGTTCGGCCGCCGTGCTCGCGGCGACGCGCCTGCGGGCCGCGGGCCATCCCGCAGGGACGGTCAGCGTCGGCTCGACCCCGACGGCGCTGTTCGCCGAGGACCTCGCGGGCGTGACCGAGGTGCGCGCGGGCGTGTTCGTGTTCTTCGACCTGGTGATGGCCGGCATCGGCGTGTGCCGCACCGACGAGCTCGCGCTGTCGGTGCTGACGACGGTGATCGGTCATCAGCGGGACAAGGGCTGGGCGATCGTCGACGCCGGATGGATGGCGATGTCGCGCGATCGCGGCACCGCGAGCCAGCCGATCGACCAGGGGTACGGCCTGGTGTGCGATGCCGACGGCACGGTGCTGCCCGACCTGCTGCTGCGGTCGGCCAACCAGGAGCACGGCATCGTCGGCCGTCGCGACGGCGCGGTCGGACCGCTGCCCGAGCTGCCGGTCGGCACGCTGCTGCGGATCCTGCCGAACCATGCCTGCGCGACCGCCGCGCAGTTCGACGGCTACCACGTCGTCGGTGAGGGCGACGACGGTGGCAAGGCGGGCGACGGGGCTCTCGAGTCCGGCGAGACCGACGGCTGGTGGCCGCGGTTCCGCGGCTGGTAGCCCCCACCGCCGCCGGGGACGCGCCGCACCCGCCTACCGCGTGTGGACGACGAACCCTGCCGACAGCGAGTTGATCCGCTCGCCGGTGATCTCCATCAGCACGCTGCCGCGCTCCGACGGCATCACGGCGGTGAGGTGCTGGACCGGCCGTCCCTGCAGGTCGTGGATCATCCGCACGAGCCGCAGCAGCGGGCTGCCGACATCGGTGCCGAGCAGCGCGGCCTGGCGGGGATCGGCCGCCTGTGCCCCGATCTCCTGCACCACGCGGCCGAACTGCACGCCCTGCGCGAGCAGCAGCTCGTAGAGCGGCCGCTGGGCCAACGCCGCTGCGGAGATCCGGCGACCCAGCCGGGCCGGCACCCAGGCGTCGGTCAGCATCACCACCGTCTCCTCGATCAGGCGGCAGCGCACCGCGTGGAGCGCCTCGCCGCCGTCGGCGAGCTCGAGCGCGGCCGCGATGTCGGGCGGGGCGACGGTGTGCTCGACCTCGATGACCCGGACGTCGGTGTCGTCCGCGTCCTTGCGGAGCGTGTCGACGAAGGAGAGGGTGGCGCGCGGCACCGCCGCGGGCACCTCCGTCGACACGAAGGTGCCGAGCCCGTGCCGGCGCTCGACGAGACGCTGCGCCTGCAGGTCCGACAGCGCGCGTCGCACGGTGATCCGCGAGACGCCGAACTGCTCGCACAGCACCTCCTCGGACGGCAGCGCGGCACCCGCGCTCCAGACGCCGCGTGCGATGCGGTCGCGGAGGACGAGGTAGAGCTGGCGGTGCAGGGCCACGCCGCTCGACCGGGCGGGGGGCGGTGCCGTCGGGGCAGGGGGGGCGGGCTTCGGAGGCGAACGAGTGGGCATGGGCCGTCGTCGGGCGGGCCGCGCCGGGGCGCGTGCCTCCGCCTGGCGCCGCTCCGGCGCGAGGGGGCCCGCATTTGACAGGCGCCGAGAGTTGCTGTGAGTATAACAACCACACAGCGGGTCGCGTCGAGCACGTGTCCCGCAGACGTCGGGTGCTCACGCCCGCGAACGAGGGGAGACTCCGATGGGCCTGATTCGATCGTTCCTGCGCGCCACGACGGCCTGCGCGGCCGTCCTCGCGACCGCGCTCGTCGCGGCACCGGGCGCGCGCGCCCAAGGCTGGACGCCCGATCGGCCGGTGACGGTCGTCGTCCCCTGCAGCCCGGGCGGGGGCACGCCCGGCCAGCATCACGACGACACACGCCGCGAGTACGTCGCACGGCAGGCCGAGACGCTCGGCATGCGCGTGGCGCCCGGCACGAACTGAATCCACCGAACACCACGAGGATCCCACCATGTCCAACGCCGCCTCCCTCCGCTCGCAGCTGCGCAGCGGCAAGCTCGTCGTCGCCCCGGGCGCCATCGACGGCATCACCGCCCGCGCCATCGAGCGCGCCGGCTTCGCCGCCGCCTACATGACCGGCGCGGGCACCTCGATGACGCTCGGCTACCCCGACTACGGCCTGATCACGATGACCGAGATGGTCGCCAACGCGACGCGGATCGTGAACTCGATCTCGATCCCGCTCATCAGCGACGCCGACACCGGCTACGGCAACGAGCTCAACGTCTTCCGCACCGTCCAGGAGTTCGAGCGGGCCGGCGTCGCGGCCATCCACATCGAGGACCAGGTGTTCCCGAAGCGCTGCGGCCACCTCGACAACAAGGAGGTGGTGAGCCGCGAGGACTACGTCGCGAAGATCCGCGCCGCCGCCGCCGCGCGCCGCTCGAAGGACTTCACGATCATCGCCCGCACCGACTCGCGCGCCGTGCTCGGTTTCGAGGAGGCGATCGCGCGGGCGAACCTGGCGCTCGCCAACGGCGCGGACGTCGCCTTCGTCGAGGCACCGCAGACGCTGGAGGAGGTGGCCGCGGTGCCTTCGCGCGTCAAGGGTCCGTGCCTGCTGAACATCGTGTACGGCGGCCGCACGCCCGACCTGCCGCTGGCCGAGGCCGAGCGGCTGGGCTACGCCATCGCGATCCTCCCGGGCCTGCTGCTCGGCGCCGTGATCGAGGCCTGCGACGAGGCGCTCGAGGGGGTCAAGACGACGGGGCGGCACACGAAGCCGCGCGTCGAGCATTCGCCGGCGCTGCTCTTCGCGCGGTTCGGCGCGGCCGACTGGGATGCGCGTCGGACGGCCTTCCGCGATGCGCCGGCGACTGCCGGACAGAAGGCCGCAGCCGCCTCGGAGGCCGCTTCGTCCGGCGCCTCGGCGGCCGCATCGGCCGCCGTCGTCGCGAAGTGACCCGGGGATCGACCCGATGACCGCCCCGCGCACACTCTTCGACCGGATCTGGCAGTCGCACGTCGTGGTCGACCGCGGCGACGGCTATCACCTGCTCTACGTCGACCGGCACCTGATGCACGACGGCTCGGGTCCGGGCTTCGCGCAGCTGCGCGAGCGCGGGCTGCGCGTCCGGCGCCCCGAGCTCGCGCTCGCCACGCCCGACCACTACACGTCGACCGCGGCCCGCACGCTCGACGCCATCCCCGATCCGCAGCACCGCGGGCACGTCGAGCAGATGCGCGAGAACACGCGCGAGGCGGGCATCGAGCGCTTCTTCTTCATCGACGACGCGCGCCAGGGCATCGCCCACGTGGTCAGCCCGGAGCAGGGCCTGACCCAGCCGGGCATCACGCTCGTCTGCGGCGACTCGCACACCGCCACGCACGGTGCGCTGGGCGCGCTGGCGTTCGGCATCGGCGCGTCCGAGGTCACCCATGTGATGGCCACGCAGTGCCTGTGGCAGCGCAAGCCCCGCGCGATGCGGATCAGCGTGGACGGCGCGCTCGGCGAAGGCGTCGGCGCCAAGGACGTGGTGCTCGCGATCATCGCGCGCATCGGCGCCGCGGGCGGGGTGGGTCATGTGATCGAGTATGCGGGCAGCACCATCCGGGGCCTGTCGATCGAAGGACGGCTGACGGTGTGCAACATGTCGATCGAGGCGGGCGCCCGTGCCGGCATGGTCGCGCCCGACGACACCACCTACGCCTACCTGCACGGACGTCCGCTGGCACCGTCGGGCGCCGACTGGGAGCGGGCGCTGGCCCGCTGGCGCGCGCTGCCGACCGACGCCGATGCGGCGTTCGACCGCGAGGTGTCGCTGGACGCGACGCGCATCGAACCGATGCTCACCTGGGGCACCAGCCCGGAGGATGCGATCGCGATCACCGACCGCGTGCCCGAGCCGTCCACGGCTCCGGACGCCACCAAGCGCGAGGCGATGCGCCTGTCCCTCGAGTACATGGGCCTCGTGCCCGGCACGCCGATGACCGAGGTCGCGGTCGACCGCGTGTTCATCGGCTCGTGCACCAACAGCCGCATCGAGGACCTGCGCTCGGCGGCCGCCGTCGTGCGCGGCCGCAAGGCGGTGGTGCCCGCCTGGGTGGTGCCGGGCTCGGGACTCGTCAAGCGGCAGGCCGAGGCGGAAGGCCTGCACCAGGTGTTCCGGGAGGCCGGCCTCGAGTGGCGCGAGCCGGGCTGCTCGATGTGCGTCGGGATGAACGGCGACACCGGCCTGCCCGGGCAGCGGATCGCTTCGACCTCGAACCGCAACTTCATGGGGCGCCAGGGGCGTGGCGTGCGCACCCACCTGCTGAGCCCGGCGATGGCCGCGGCCGCCGCGGTCACCGGCCGCTTCACCGACGTGCGCCGCCTGGCCGCGCAGGGAGCCTGAGATGGCGCCGTTCTCCCGTCTCGCCGCGGTGGCGGTGCCGCTCGACCTGGCCAACGTCGACACCGACCAGATCATTCCGGCGCGTTATCTCGGCCGGACCCGGGCCCAGCAGGTCGAGGGCCTGTTCCACGATCTCGCGCTGGACGCCGAGGGCCGGCCGCGTGCCGACTTCCCGCTCAACCAGCCGGCCTTCGCCGGCGCGCGCATCCTCGTCGCCGACCGCAACTTCGGCTGCGGCTCCTCGCGCGAGAACGCGGTGACCGTGATGGTCGACCGCGGGTTCCGGGCGTTCATCGCCCCGAGCTTCGGAGACATCTTCCACAACAACTGCTTCCAGAACGGCGTGCTGCCGATCCGGCTGCCCGCCGAGCGCGTCGAGGCGCTGCGGGACGCGCTGCGGGCCGCGCCCGGTTCGACGATCGAGATCGATCTCGCCAGCCAGACCGTGCGCGGGCCGGACGGACGCGTCGACGGCTTCGACATCGACCCGTTCCGCAAGGACTGCCTGCTGCGCGGGGTCGACGAGATCGCGATGACCCTCGGGTACGAGGCGGACATCGCGGCCTTCGAGGCGAGGCGCGAGCAGGACGGGCGGGCGGCATAGCCTTCGGGCGGACCGGAGCGGCGCGATGAGACGATGGACCGTGGGCGACGTGCGGATCACGCAGGTCGTCGAGATGCAGAACGCCAGCCCGGCGAGCTTCCTGTTCGGCGACGCGCTGAGCCCCGAGCGCATCGGCCGCTACGGCTGGCTGAGGCCGAGGCACGTCGACGAGCGCGGGCGCCTGATCGGCTCGATCCACTGCTTCGTCGTCGAATCGCAGGGCCGGCGCATCGCCGTCGACACCTGCATCGGCAACGACAAGCCCCGGCTCGTCGAGCGCTGGCACCAGCGCCAGGGCGGCTTCCTGCAGGACATGGCCGCGGCCGGCTTCGATCCGGCCAGCATCGACACCGTGCTCTGCACGCACCTGCATGTCGACCACGTCGGCTGGAACACGCGGCTCGTCGACGGCCGCTGGGTCCCCACCTTCCCGAACGCGCGCTACCTGTTCGGCCGCACCGAGTGGGAGCACTGGACGGCGCACGCCGAGAACGACGGCACCATCGACCAGGGGCAGGTGCTGGCCGACTCGGTCACGCCGATCTTCGAGGCCGGCCTCGCGCAGCTCGTCGAGGTCGATCACGCGGTGACCGACGAGGTGCGGCTCGAGTCCACGCCCGGCCACACGCCCGGCCACGTGTCGGTGCACATCGCCTCGGGCGGGGCGGTCGCGGTGATCACCGGCGACCTGATGCACCATCCGATCCAGTGCTGCGAGCCCGACCTGGGCTCGCGGTTCGACTGGCAGCCCGAGATGGCGCGCGCCACCCGCCGGGCCTTCCTGGAGCGCTATGGCGCGCGGCCCGCGCTGGTGCTGGGCACGCACTTCGCGACCCCGACCGGCGGCTGGCTCAGGCGGGACGGCGACGGGTGGGAGCTGATGGAGTCGCCGCCCCTCCGCTGACGCGCACCCCGGAGCCTTCGCATGACCCTTACCGATGTCCCCGGTCGCCTGCACGGCAAGGTCGCCATCGTCACCGGTGCGGCCTCCGGCATCGGCGAGGCGACCGCGCGGCTCTTCGCCGCCGAGGGCGCCACCGTGATCGCCGTCGACCGCCCGGCCTCGCCGATCCTGACGGTCTTCGTGCAGGCCGAGCGGATCGTGCCCCTCGCCCGCGACGTCACCGACGCCGAGGCGCCGGCAGCGATCGTCGCTGCCGCGCTGCGCGAGGGCGGCGGGCTCGACATCCTGTTCAACAACGCCGGCGTCTCCGAGCGCAGCCTCGTCGAGGCCCATTCCGACGCGGCGTGGGACCGACAGTTCGAGGTCAACGTCCGCGCCGCATTCAGACTGTGCCGCGAGGCGGTGCCCGCGCTGCGCGACCGCGCTGCTGCCACCGGGCGGGCCCGGATCGTCAACACCGCGTCGGTGATGGCCGAGCGCACGGACCTCGGACTGTCCGGCTACGTGGCCTCCAAGCACGCGGTCGCGGGCCTGTCGAAGACACTCGCGCTCGAGCTCGGCAAGTGGGGCATCACGGTCAACTACCTGCTGCCCGGCGCGATCGAGACCGGCATGACCCGAGCCGCATTCGAGGATCCGGCGATCCGCGAGGTGTGGGCGCGCAAGGCCGCGCTGCGCCGGCTCGGCACGCCGATGGACATGGCGCGCGCCGTGCTGCTGCTGGCGAGCGACGAGGCGGACTTCATCACCGGCCACGGGCTGGTGGCCGACGGCGGGCTGACCCTGCGCACCTGAGCCGTCGCGTCCGCGCCTTCGCCGCGCTTCAGGCGGGCCCGCGATCGCCGAGCCGCCGCGCGATGCTCCAGCGGTGCACTTCCGACGGGCCGTCGTAGATCCGGAACGCCCGCACGTCGCGGAAGATGCGCTGCACCTCGGTGTCCTCGGTCAGGCCGAGCCCGCCGAGCACCTGCATCGAGCGGTCCACGACGCGGAAGATCGCCTCCGAGCAGTGCACCTTCACCATGCTGCTCTCGCGGCTGGCACGGGCGCCCTGGTCGAGCAGCCATGCGGTGTGCCAGATCGACAGCCGCGCGGTGTGCAGGTCGATCTCGTTGTCGGCCAGCATGAAGCCCACGCCCTCGTGCCGGATCAGCGGCTGACCGAAGGCCTGCCGAGCCCGGGCGTACTCGGTCGCGATGTCGTGCGCACGGCGTGCGGCGCCCAGCCAGCGCATGCAGTGCGTCAGGCGCGCCGGCACCAGGCGCACCTGCGCGTAGCGAAACCCCGCGCCGACCTCGCCGAGCACGTTGGCCGCGGGCACCCGGAGCTTCGTGAGGCGCACCTGCGCGTGGCCGCCGCAGAAGCTCGAGTCCATCGAATGGATCAGCCGCTCGATCTCGAAGCCGGGGGCGGGCAGGTCGGTCAGGAACATCGTCGCGCCGACGTCCTGGCCGTCGACGATCGTGCGCGCCATCACGATCGCGAAGGCGGCGCCGTCGGCACCGGTGATCAGCCATTTCTCGCCGTCGATGACGAAGTCGTCGCCGTCGCGCACCGCGGTGGTCGCGAGCAGCCCCGGATCGGAGCCCGCGCCCGGCGCCGGCTCGGTCATGCAGAAGCACGAGCGCGTCGTGCCTGCGGCCAGCGGCGCGAGCCAGCGCGCCTGCTGCTCCGGCGTGGCCACCGAGGCCATCAGGTGCATGTTGCCCTCGTCGGGCGCCGCGCAGTGCAGCGCGATCGGGCCGAGCATCGAATAGCCGGCCTCCTCGAACACGATCGCCCGCCCGAAGTGGCCCAGCCCCAGGCCGCCCCACTTCTCCTCGACGTGCGGCGCGAGCAGCCCGTGCTCGGCGGCGAGGCCGTTGAGCTGGCGGCGCATCGCGTCGGTGGGTCCGTGGTCGGTGCGGCGAGGGTCGCGCTCGAAAGGGATCACCACCTCGCGCACGAAGGCGCGGGTGCGGGCCTGGAGCTCGACGAGCTCGGGCGGAAGCGAGAAGTCCATCGGGGGTGTGTCCGGAGAGGGCGTGCGGGCGATTCTGGTGGCCGGCCCGGGGAGCGTCAAACCGGGTCGGGGCCGCGTCGAACCGGGGCCGGCCCCGGTGCCGCTACCGCGACACCACGATCCCTTCGCGCTCCCGGTCCCACAGCGACGCGCGGCGCGCCACCGCGTCCTGCTTGAGCTTGTACTTCTCGATCTTCTCGGTCGCCGTCTTGGGCAGCGCGTCGATGAACGCGACGAAGCGCGGCACCATGAAGTAGCTCATCCGCCCGGCCGCGAAGCGCACCACCTCGGCCTCGGTGACCGCATGGCCCGGTCGGACCACGACGTAGGCCATCACCTCGTCCTCGCTCAGCTCCGAGGGCACCGGCACTGCCGCGACCTCGAGGATCGCCGGGTGGCTCGAGAGGATCAGCTCGACCTCGTAGGCCGAGATGTTCTCGCCGCGGCGGCGGATCGCCTCCTTCTTGCGGTCGACGAACCAGAGGTAGCCGTCGGCGTCCACGCGGCCGCGGTCGCCGGTGCAGAACCAGCCGTCGACGAAGGCGCGCTCGGTCGCCTCGGGCATCGCGTAGTAGCCCTTCATCATCGTGCCGGGCTGCAGCGGCCGCATCAGGATCTCGCCGACCTCGCCCGCGGGCAGCTCGCGGCCGTCGTCGTCGACGATGCGCAGCAGGCTGGCATCGCGCGGGTGGCCGGCCGAGCCGGCCTTGTCGGCGCGGTCGTCGGGCACATAGGTCGTCACCGCGTAGTTCTCGGACATCGCGAACAGCGAGGTCGCCTTGATGCCGTAGCGCGCCATGAAGCGCGCGGGCAGGTCCTTCGTCATCGGCACCAGCATCGCCTGGCGCACGCCGTGGGCGCGGTCCCCCGGACCCGGGGGCAGCTGCAGCAGGATGTTGGTCATCGCGCCGAGCGAGTTGAACTGGGTCGCGCGGGCCTCGCGGATCTCGTCCCAGAAGCGGGTCGCCGAGAAGCGCGGCGACAGCGCGACGGTGGCATCCGCCCACAGTGCGGCATGGCAGGAGTACCAGAGCGCGTTGACGTGGAAGAGCGGCAGGCACGCGTACAGCACGTCGTCGCAGGTGTAGCCGTAGTCGATCGTCAGCGCGCGGCCGATGCCGTGGCCCTGCGACTGGGGGCACATCACCCCCTTGGACGGACCGGTCGTGCCCGAGGTGTAGACGATCGTCTGCGTGTCGTCGTGCCGCACGGCCTCGAGGGGCGGGCGGGTCTCGTCGCCCGAGTCGAGGTGCGCGAACGGCACGGTGCGCGCGCCCGGCACGTCCAGCGCGGCATCGCCCCGGACGACGTAGCGGGTGACCTTCGGAAGCCGCGCCGACACCTCCTGCACGCGCCCGACCCACGCCTCGTCGACGACCAGGCAGGTGGCATCCGACTGCGCGACGAAGTAGTGCAGCATGTCGCCCCGGGCGGCGGTGTTCAGCGCGACCGCGACCGCGCCGAGCTTGCCCAGGCCCCACAGCGCGAACAGCAGTTCCGGGCTGTTCTCCATCATCAGCGCGACCGGATCGCCGTGCCGCACGCCGAGCGCGGCGAAGCCGTTCGCATAGCGGTTGGTCATCCGCTCGAGCTCGCCGTAGGTCCAGTCGCGACCCTGCCAGCGCAGATAGACCCGGTCCGGGATCCGGTCGGCCCGCTCGGCGAGGAGGCGCCCGATCGTGCGCTCGTGGAGGGCGTGGTCGCGCATCGTCGTCTCGTGTCCCGGGCTCGTGTTCCGGGGCGATGATGTGCGATCGCGGTGGGGCTGACAACCGGGGTGCCGGGAGACGGGCCGGTTCGCGGGTCACCATGGGGTCCGACGCCGGACCCGATCGCCTGCGGCGCGCGTTCTGCTTTGCCGGGCAGGGCGAGCGGGGGCCGGCGGCGCCGTGCGACACTTTTGCCGCGGTCGGTCCGCAGTCGTCGGGCCGCAGCCTGTGCCCGGCCCTGCGCCACAGCCCGCCGTCGATCGATCGCTGCCCACAGGTCCCTACGCTCATGTCGCACCCGCCGCTGCCCGCCCCGCCCGCCCTGCCGCCCGTCGCCGGGCCGGCGAGCCGGCGCCCGCGGGCCGATCGGCGCCCGCCCCGATGAACCGCCGCGCCGCGATCCTCGGCTGGGGCGCCGTCCCGGTCGGTACCTGGCAGAAGTCGGTCACGGGCGACGCCGTGCTCGAGCACGAACTCGCCGTCGAGGTGGTGCTCGACGCGATGACCATGGCCGGTCTCGGCAGAGCGTCGATCGACGGCGTGGCCGTGGCCCATCCGGGCGACCACACGAAGCAGGGCTACTTCCACACCTTCCTCACCGCGCACCTCGGGATCCGCGCGAACGCGACGGTCGTCCAGGTGCTGGGCAACGGCATGACCGGGGGCCACGCGTTCGACACCGCCGTGCACCAGGTCGCCTCCGGGCAGGCCGACTGCATGCTCGCCGTCGGCGTGCACTTCGAGACCGCGGTGCCCACCGCACGCCACCTCGACTACAGCATCCGCCTCACCGGCGACGTCGATTTCCAGTCGGTGTTCGGCGCGGTGCCGATCGCCTGGTACGCGATGGACGCGCAGCGCTACCTGCACGAGCACCGCGTGCCGCGCGCGGTGCTGGCTTCGGTCGCGGTGAAGAACCGCGAGCATGCGCGGCTCAACCCGCTCGCGCAGTACCGCACGCCGATCACCCTCGACGAGGTGCTCGCCGCGCGGCCGATCGTCGAGCCGCTCGGACTGCTCGAGGTGCCCGGGCGCGCCGACGGTGCGGTGGCGCTGGTGGTGGTGTCGGAGGATGTCGCGCGCGCCAGCGGCCGCCCCTACGTGCTGGTGCGCGGCCGCGGGTTCGAGCACGAGGGGCTGCATCAGCTCTCCGACCGCGCGGGGACCGATGCGCTCGACTACGGCACGCTGCGGCTCGCCTCGCGGCGCGCCCTCGAGTCGGCGGGCCTCGCGCTGGCCGACATGTCGGCCTTCCAGCTCTACGCGCCGTGCACCATCGTCGAGGTGCTGGCGACCGAGGCGCTGGGGCTGTTCCCGCGCGGGGAGGGCGCCGCCGCCGCCGCCGACGGCCGCACCCGTGCCGACGGCACCTATCCCGTCAACACCTGCGGCGGCTGCCTGTCGCGCGGTCATCCGCCGGAGGTCGCGCCGCTCTACGACGTCGTCGAGGCGGTGCTGCAGGCGAGCGGCCGGGCCGGGCCGCGCCAGGCCGCCCGCGGCCCGTTCACCATGACGGTCTGCGAGCTCGGCAAGTACAACGCCGCGCTGGTCCACGTGCTGGAGGCGGTGTCGTGACCCCGCTGCCCGAGCTGCGCATGACCGGCGCTCGGCCGTTTCCGCCGCGGGTCTCCGCCTTCACGCGCCCGTTCTGGGATGCGCTCGAGGCCGGCACGATGCGCTCGACCCGCTGCGAGGACTGCGCGCTGATCGGCTTTCCGCCGCGCAACCTCTGCCGCGGCTGCTGGAGCCGGCGGCTGGCGTGGACGGACCTCGCCCGCGGCGGCGTGCTCTACAGCTTCACGCGGGTGCATGTCGCGCCCGCCGCGTTCCGCGCCGATGCGCCCTATGCCATCGGGCTCGTCGACCTCGACGACGGCGTGCGCCTGATGTGCCGGATGATGGGCGCCGTCGA
The DNA here is from genome assembly GCA_003818495.1 of Burkholderiales bacterium. Classification (GTDB taxonomy): domain Bacteria; phylum Pseudomonadota; class Gammaproteobacteria; order Burkholderiales; family Burkholderiaceae_E; genus UBA4615. Next base: position 2,596 of record RPRK01000008.1, on the reverse strand, counting down.
ACCCGCCGACATCGGTTCGCGCGTGGCGATGCTCGTGCTGCGCTACGACGACGGCGCGCTCTTCGGCGCGCGCATGACACACTCGTCCCCGACATCCTGATCCGATCCGCCCCCTGGAGACCGCCATGAGCAGCAACGACGACTACATCCCGCCGAAGGTCTGGACCTGGAACAAGGCCAGCGGCGGCCGGTTCGCGAACATCAACCGTCCCATCGCCGGGCCGACGCACGACAAGGACCTGCCGGTCGGACGCCACCCGATGCAGCTCTACTCGCTCGGGACGCCGAACGGCCAGAAGGTCACGATCATGCTCGAGGAGCTGCTCGCGCTCGGCCACGCCGGTGCCGAGTACGACGCGTGGCTGATCCGGATCAGCGAGGGCGACCAGTTCGGCAGCGGCTTCGTCGCGGCCAACCCCAACTCCAAGATCCCCGCGCTGGTCGATCGCAGCGGATCCGAGCCGGTGCGGGTGTTCGAGTCCGGCGCGATCCTGATGCACCTGGCCGAGAAGTTCGACGCCTTCCTGCCGAAGGCGCCCGCGGCCCGGGCCGAGTGCCTGTCGTGGCTGTTCTGGCAGATGGGGAGCGCGCCCTACCTGGGCGGCGGCTTCGGCCACTTCTACGCCTACGCGCCGTTCAAGATCGAGTACGCCATCGACCGGTTCTCGATGGAGACGAAGCGCCAGCTCGACGTGCTCGACCGACGCCTCGCCGAGAGCGAGTACCTCGGCGGCGCCGACTACACCGTCGCCGACATCGCCGTCTGGCCGTGGTACGGCGGCCTGGTCAAGGGGCTGCTGTACGGCGCGGGCGAATTCCTCGCCGTGCACGAGTACACCAACGTCGTGCGCTGGGCCGACCAGATCGGCGCGCGCCCGGCAGTCCGGCGCGGGCGGATCGTCAATCGGATGGTGGGCGATCCGGCCGCGCAGCTGCGCGAGCGCCACGACGCGAGCGACTTCGACACGAAGACGCAGGACAAGCTCGACGCGCAGGCGGCGGGCCCCTCCGGCAAGGCCGGCTGAGCGCCGGGTCGCGAGACCCATGAAGGTCGTCGTCCTCGGGGCCGGGGCGGTCGGCTGCTATGTCGGCGGGCTGCTGTCGCTCGCCGGTCTCGAGGTCGTCTTCGCGGTGCGGCCCGCGGCGCGCGACGCGATCGCCTCGCGCGGCGTGCGCCTGCGCGGCCCGCGCGGCGAGTTCCACGCGCCCGGGGTCGGCGCGATCGTCCGGCCCCAGGAGGCGATCGGCGTCGACCTGGTGCTGTCCTGCGTCAAGCTCTACGACGCGCGCGCCTCGGCCGAGGCCTGGCGGCCGATGCTCGAGGCCGCCGAAGGCGTCGTCTGCCTGCAGAACGGCGTGGACGGCGTCGCGCGGGTGCGTGCCGGCGCGCCCGCGGCCCGCTGCTGGGGCGGCCTGGCGATGGTCGCCGGGCAGCTGCGCGAGACGGGCGTCGTCGACTATGTCTCCGACATGTCGTCGATCGTCTTCGGCGGCCCCGGCGCCCGCGCGGATCCGCTGCTGGCCGCCTTCGTCGCGCAGGTCCGCGGCGCATCGCTGCCGACCCCGTTCGAGCTGCGGCGGGTCGAGGACATCGCGCGGCCGCAGTGGACCAAGTTCCTGGCGCTCGCCACCAACGCGGCGCTGACCTGTCTCACGCGCTCGCCGGCCGGCGTGGTCTACCGCGACCCGGCGCTGCTCGCGCTGGCGCGGCGTTCCATCGGCGAGGTGCTGGCGGTCGCACGGGCCGAGGGCGTGCCGCTCGAGGACGCCGATGCCGACGCGGCGCTGGCGCTGCTGCGCGGGCTGCCGCCGGGCATGGTCGCCTCGATGCATCACGACCTCGTCGCCGGGCGGCGGCTGGAGCTCGACGGCCTGAGCGGCACCGTCGCGCGGCTCGGCCGCGCGCACGGCATCCCGACACCGTTCCACGACTTCGCCTGGGCGTGCCTCAGGCCGCACGCCGACGGGCACCGGAGCTGACATGCGACTCGAGGACCTCTGCGACTCCCAGGACGAGGTGCAGGCCCGGCGCGAGCTCGCCTGCGCGTACCGGCTGTTCGACCATCTCGGCTGGCACGAGATGATCTACAACCACATCACGGTGCGCGTGCCGGGCACCGAGGACCAGTTCCTGATCAACCCGTTCGGGCTGATGTACCGGGAGGTGAAGGCCTCGAACCTGGTGCGGATCGACGTCGACGGCAACATCGTCGGCCAGTCGGAACATCCGGTGAATCCGGCCGGCTTCGTGGTTCACTCGGCGATCCACCGCGCGCGCGCCGATGCGCACGCGGTCGCGCACACGCACACGACCGCGGGTCAGGCGGTGGCCTGTCAGGAGCAGGGGCTGCTGCCGCTCAGCTTCACGGCGATGTTCTTCACGGAGCGCATCGCGTATCACGACTTCGAGGGGATCACGCTCGACCTCGACGAGCGGGAGCGTCTGGCGCGGGACCTGGGCGACAGCAGGGTGATGATCCTGCGCAACCACGGGCTGCTCTCGTGCGGGCCGAGCATCGCGGACGCCTTCGTCGACCTGTACCAGCTGCAGCGCGCCTGCGAGGTGCAGGTGGCGGCCCAGGCGGGCGGCGCGGCG
>RPRK01000007.1 GCA_003818495.1 Burkholderiales bacterium | reverse complement strand
GTGCGACGGCGAGGAGGGCATTGCAGGAGAGCGGTTCCGGACCCCGGCACCGGGGGCCGGGTCGTCGCCGGGAGTGTACCGGGCGGCGTCGCTCAGACGTCGGCGCTCGCCAGGACCTCGTCGTCCTGGTCGTCGCTCGAGACCCCCCGGGCGGTGCCCGTCGCGCCCCAGCCGAAGCCGTGGGGAGGCAGTCGCGGCGGCGGGCAGTCGATCGCCACGCACAGCAGGCGCAGGAAGTCGCGCGCCTCGTGGCCGGCGTCCGCGGGCAGCAGCGAGACCAGCTGACGCACCAGAAGCGGGCGCGCCAGCGGCGGCAGGTGGGTGGCGCCGCGCATCGCCTGCTCGAGCGACTCGATGGTGAGCGGGCCGGCCGAGCCGCCGATCGGGGCGAGGTCGAGGGTGCGGATCGCGGCGTTGGCGGCGCGGTCGGCCTTGGCTTCGCTCACGTGCGCGCAGTGGGCGACGAGCGCGAACAGCACGCGGATGCCACGGGCGTCGAGCAGATCTCCGGGCGCCGCGCGACGCAGTCCGGTCGGGCGGGGCTCGAGCCGCAGGCGCAGCCGCAGCAATGCCACGTAGATCCACTCGGGCAGCGTCAGCCGGGCGTCCTGGTCGACGATGCCGCGCACCGTCGCCAGCAGCGACTCGCGGGCCGGGCGCGACATCGGCTGCAGGCGCGCCACCGCGAGTTCCATCAGCGGCCAGCGCAGGGCCCGCAGGGTCTCGCCCGGCACCGCGGCGACCGCGGCGCGCAGTGCGCCGTGGCGCTGCGCCGCGCACTCCCAGCCCTCGCCCCAGCGAGGGGCGGGCTGCCCGGGCGTGCCGATCAGCGCCGCCACCAGGGCCGCCGCGCCGGCCGGCTCGCGGGTGGCCTGGACCAGTCGATCCGCCGCCGCGGCGATCGCGGACTCGGAGGCGGCGCAGGACCGGGCGGCGCCGTCGACCTGCGTGACCGCGACCACCTCGCCGGGCGCGGGGGCACCCTCGCCGAAGGCCGGCATCGTGTCCGCCCACAGCGCGGCCGGCGCCGGCCCATCGGCCGCACGCAGCCGGGCCAGCGCGATCGGCGCGGTGCGATCCCGGGATCCGGCGAACCGGGCCGACGCCAGCCCGGGCATCCGCCCCGCCATCGGCTCCGGCATCGGCGCCTCGTCGTCGTCGAAGGCGGCCCCTGCGGACACCGCCAGCGACAGCGCCGGCAGCTCGGGTTCGCGGCGCTCGGCATCCTTCAGCACGGCGGGCTCGATCGGCGCCATGTCGCGCCCGTAGAGCCGATGCACGCGGTCGCGCAGCGGCGGATGCGTCTCGAACCAGCGACCCGATGCGACGCGCCCCACGAGCAGCAGGTGCGCGACGTTCTGCCAGTACGGATGGCGGCGCGCGGCCGCGGCCCGCGGGTCGTGCGGCGCCGAGCCCGCTGCCGTCGCCTCGCGGGCCAGCACGGCGGGCAGTCCGGCGACCTTGCGCAGCGCGCCCCCCAGCCCATCGCGCTGGCGGGTGAAGGCCACCGCCTGCGCGTCGGCGAAGTACTCGCGCTGACGCCCGACCCCCGCCTGGATCGCCAGCGCACCCAGCTCGCCGATCGCGCCGACCACCGAGACGATCACGCCCATCACCGCCAGCGGCACGGCCATGGCCATCTCGAGCACGCGCATCGAGGCGGCCCCCTTGACCGCGCGCGACAGCATCGATCGGCCGAACAGCCCCACCCACTGCAGGCCGTGGTTCATGCCGACCAGCCGCGTGTTGAGGCGCACGTCGCCGTTGACGATGTGCGAGACCTCGTGCGCGAGCACGCCCTGCAGCTCGTCGCGGGTCAGCCGGACCAGCGCGCCGCGGGTGACCACCACCACCGACCGGTTGCGGTCCATGCCGGCGGTCAGCGCGTTGATCATCGGCTCGTCCTCGAGCACGAAGGCCCGGGGCACGCCGATGCGTGCGGCGATCGCGAGCTCCTCGAGCAGGTTCTGCAGCCGCCGGTGCAGCGGATCGCCGATCGTGTCCACCGGCACGGCGCCGAGCCGCCGCGCGATCAGCGCGCCGTCCTCGCGAAGGCGCGCGGTCTCGAGCACCGCGCCGCCGACGATCAGCGCGAGCACGCCTCCGACGTTGACCAGATGGAAACCGTGCGGCGGATCGACCGCCGCGCCGAACAGCAGATGCCAGACCAGGGTGGCGATGGCATCGACGCCGATCACCACCGCGGTGCTCGCGAACGCGTGCAGCCAGATCAGCCGCCGCGCGGTGCGCTCGGCCTGCTCCTGCTGTCGGGCGAAGTTCATCGGCGGCGCCCCGGGCGCACGACCGCCGCGAGCCGGGTCGACACTAGAGGGTCACCGCCACCGGCTCGCGTTCCGCGACGCTGCGGGTCGAATGCAGCAGGGTGGCCGGCTTGAAGGCGAACGCGGAGGCGACCAGGTTCTCGGGGAAGCGCTCGACCCCGTTGTTGTAGTCGGTGACCGAGTCGTTGTAGGCCTGACGCGCGAAGCCGATCCGATTCTCGGTCGAGACCAGTTCCTCGGTCAGACGCTCGAGCGTCGCGTCGGCCTTCAGCTCGGGATGGGCCTCGACGACGGCGAAGAGCCGGCCGACGGCGCCGGACAGCACCGACTCGGCGGCATCGAGCTTCTCGATCGCCTGGGCGTCCGACCAGCGGGCCGCGGCCGAGGCGCGCGCCGAGGCCGCGCCCTGACGGGCGGCGACGACGGACTCGAGCGTCTGGCGCTCATGGGTGAGGTAGGCGCGGGCGACGTCGACGAGACCGGGCACCAGGTCGTGCCGGCGCTTGAGCTGGACGTCGATCTGCGCGAATCCGTTGCGAAGCGCGTTGCGCAGGCCGACCAGCCGGTTGTAGGCGAGCGCGACCCACACCAGGGGAACGGCGACGAGCAGCAGGAGGGACAGCAGACCGGCGGACATCTCGGATTCCCGGGGCGCGAAGAGGCGCATCGGGGTCCAAGACTAGCGAGTTCACACACGGTCACGCGCCCGTTCCGATTGACGGTCGTCGCCGACCGAAGCGAGGCGCCGCCGGGGCCGTGGCTCAGCGCGCGGTGATCCGCGCGAGCTCCTCTTCGGTCACGTACTCGTAGAGCGTGACCACGCGCCGCACGCCCGTCACGCGGCTCGCGACGGTGGCATAGGCGGGCCCCTCGCGCTGGCTGAGCAGGCCCATCAGGTACACGACGCCGTTCTCGGTGACCACCTTGACCGCGTTCGAGTTGAGCGCCTTCTGCTCGACGAAGCCGGCCTTGATGCGCGCAGTGATGGCGCTGTCGTTGGCGGCGGTGGAGAAGGTCACGCGATTGCCGAGCTCGAGCTCGTTGAACACCTCGCGCACGCCCGGAACCTGACGCACCGCGCGTTCCGCATCGACCTTGGACGCCTCGTCGGGCACCTGTCCGGTCAGCAGCACCCGGCGGTTGTAGCTGGTGATCGCGACGCCGCGGGCACCCTTGATCGCGTCGGGCATGCGGTTGCCCGCGCGCAGCTCGATCTCGGTGTCCTCGGTCTGCGCGCCCACCGTGCGGCGGTCGAGCGCGGCCATCGCGCCGACGGCCATGCCGGTGGCCGCGAGGGGGAGGCAGCCGCTCGCGGCGAGCGTCGAGCCGAGCAGGGCGGTGACCACGGCGAGCCTACGGATCGGGTGCATGAGCATTCTCCTCGCGCATCCCGCGGCGGGCGAGCTGCCTGCCGCCGGGACCGGCGCGATTATATCGGCCGCGCCGCACCGTCCCGCGGTCGGTGCATCAGGCCGCCTCGAACGCCCCGCGGATCCACCGCGGCTCGCCCGCCTCGAAGGCGACGACGTCGAACCGGCAGGCCGGCCAGCCGCGCTGTCCGAACCGACGCAGCAGATAGAGCTGCGCGGCCAGCGCGAGCCGCTGCTGCTTGCGCCGGTCGACGCTCGCGGCGGCCCCGCCGAAGCGTGCGTCGCGGCGGGACCGGACCTCGACGAAGACCCAGTTCGAGCCGTCACGCATCACCAGGTCGATCTCGCCGCCGCGAAAGCGGACGTTGCGCTCGATCGTCACCAGCCCGCGTTCGCCCAGGTAGGCCTCGGCCCGCGCCTCGGCGTCGAAGCCCTCGCGCTGGCGCGGCGCGACCATGGCGACTCAGGGCGGCGTCAGCGCGGCCGGAACGCCGGCCCGATACTCGGCCTGGACCGCCAGACGCTCGATGCGCGGGCTCGCCGTGCGGTCGTAGCGCAGGCGCCCGGTGACGCCGTCGAGCTCGAAGGCGGTGTCGCCGGCGAGCATCTGGCGACCGATCCGGAAGGCATCGATGCCGAGCGCGTAGAGGCGCTGCATCTCGACGTTGTAGCCGGTGGGGACCTTCGCGTAGGCCATCACTGCCGGATTGTCCGGCTCGATGAGCCAGGGCATCTCGAGCAGGCGAAGACCGTCGAGCTCGGGCAGCCGCAGCGTCGAGCCGCTGCCGATGCTCGCCAGCGACGTGCTCCATACCGCCGTCTCGGCCCCCAGCGCGCCCCGCAGCACGCGGGCCTGCTCGGCGCCCATCGACAGGAACGCGACGTCGGGCACCGGCTGCACGAGGCGCGCACGCAGGTCGCGCGAGGGGCGCGGCCCGGTGAACTCGACCAGCTCGCGCATCTCTCCGCCGAGCGAGAGCCAGGCATCGCGGAAGGCCACCGCACCTCGGCGCGCGAGCGGCGACGCGACGGTGACGCCGACCGCCCGCGGCCTGCGCGTGCCGGCGCGATCGCGCACCTGCGCGAAGGCGATCGACGCGACCTGACGCGCCTCGGTCTCGATCGCGAGGCCGAAGAACGTCAGCCGCGCGGGAACGGGCGGGTTGCCGTCGGGCAGGTTGAGCGCGAGCGTGGGGATGGCGATGCCGCCGAGCTCGATGAGCGCGGCCGCGCCGTTTCGCGTGACCGGGCCGAGCACGAGCGCGGCGTTGCGGTCGCGAAGCTCCGCCATGACGACGGCGAGCTCGTCGGCCTGGTCGTCGATCTCGATCGCCTCGACCACCACGCCGGCGCCGTCACGGCCGTGCGCGGCCCGAACGCCCGCGAGCAGCGAGGCCGCGGCCCGCGAGAACGGTCCGTCCTGCCGCGGCAGCAGCAGCCCGACGAGGACGTTGCCCTCGCCGAAGCGCACCCTCGGCCGCGGCGCGGACGGATCGCCCGGCGGGGCCGGCGGCGGCGCGGCCGGCGCGGGCTCGTTTGCCCTGCCCTGCGCGCGCACCCACAATGGCGCGGCGACACCCCCGAGCAGCACGACACGAACGACGGCGCGACGAGACGGCATGAACCTGGAAGACCCCGAGCGGCGCGGCCCCGATGCGGAGCGGCTGAAGCCCGGATTGTACGTGGTGGGCACTCCGATCGGCCGGCTCTCGGACCTCGGACATAGGGCCTCCGACGTACTGCGCGGCGTCGACGTGGTCGCGGCCGAGGACACCCGGACCTCGCGCGTCCTGCTCGACCACATCGGCGCGCGTCCGACCCTGATCGCGAGCCACGAGCACAACGAGGCCCGCGCCGCGCAGGCGATCGTCGAGCGTGTGCGGGCCGGACAGTCGGTCGCGCTGATCAGCGACGCCGGCACCCCGGGCATCAGCGACCCGGGCGCCCGCGTCGTCGCCGCCGTGCACGCGGCCGGCCTGCCGGTCGTTCCGGTGCCGGGCCCGGCCGCGGTCACGGCGCTGCTGTCGGTCGCGGGCTTCGCCGAGCCGCGCTTCCGCTTCGAGGGCTTCCTGCCGGCTCGCCCGAAGGCGCGCCGCGATCGGCTCGCGCAGCTCGCGCGCAGCGACGCGGTCGTCGTGCTCTACGAGTCGCCGCACCGGATCGTCGAGACCGCGGACGACCTCGCCGCCGCGCTCGATCCCGACCGCACGGTGATGGTGGGCCGCGAGCTGACCAAGCGCTTCGAGCAGCTGCATCGCTGCACGGCGGCCGAGCTGCCCGGATGGCTCGCGGCCGATGCGGACCATCGGCGCGGCGAGTTCGTGCTGGCGTTCGACGCCGCGCCGCCCGAGATCTCCGACACCCAGCTCGCCGACACGCTGCTCGAGGCGCTGTGCACCGAGCTGCCGGTGCGCCAGGCGGCCCGCATCGCGGCGCGTGCCACCGGGCTGCGCGCGAACGACCTCTACCGGCGCGCGCTCGCGCTGCGCGCGGGTCGCGAGGACGACGCCGCGGAGGATCCGGGCGACGCCTCGGGGGACGACGACGGAGAAGCCACCGCAGACGAGGCCGGGAAAGCGCCCGCGGTCAGCGGACCACCGGGATCGGCCTGAACGCGCTGGCCGCGCTCACCCGCTCGGCCGCCGTCGCCGCGTCGTCGCGACGCGGCCAGGGCCCGGCCTGCACCCGCCAGAGCTCGCCGTGCGGCACCAGCTCGACCGGCGCTCCGAACCACGGCAGGTCACGCAGGATCCTGGCGCGGGTCGCCTCGGCGTTGACGCGCGATGCGAAGGCACCGAACTGCAGCCACGTGCCGCTCGCGTCGCCCGGCACCGGCGTGTCGTCGACCTCCGTCTCGATCGCGAGCCGCTCGGAGGCCGCCTCCGCGAGCATCGGCATCGGCATCGAGGTCACCCGGGCGATCGCGTCGGCGTCGCGCGCGGCCACGTCGGCGCGCACCGCGGTCTGCAGCGGCCTGACCGGCGGCCCCATCGGCGTCAGCATCTCGACCTCGACCTCGGCGCTGCCGGCCTCGGCGAAGCCGAGCTTGTAGGCCGCCGTGTAGGTCAGGTCGATCACGCGCCGGTTCAGGAACGGGCCCCGGTCGTTGACGCGCACGACCACCGTGCGGCCGTTGCGCACGTTGGTCACCTTCATGTAGCTCGGGATGGGTGCAGTCGGATGCGCGGCGGTCATCCCGTACATGTCGTAGCGCTCGCCGCTCGAGGTCTTGCGGCCGTGGAACTTGCGCCCGTACCAGGAGGCGTGTCCGCGCTCGCGCAGGGGCACCGCGTCGAGCTTGGGCACGTAGCGCTTGCCGAAGACGGTGTAGGGCCGGTTCGCGACCGGATGCAGCGGCTCGGCCCGCGGCACGGCGTCCAGGATCGAGGCCATGTCGGGCGGGTTGTCGCCGGGGCCGTCGTCCTGGTAGTACGCCCCGCCGCGCGAGGCCCGCGGGGCGGGCTTCGGACGCACGGGCTTGGCGACCTTGGGCTTGGGAGCGGCGGGCGCAGGCGGCTCCGCGACCGGTGCCGGCGGTGCCTCGACGATCGGGGGGACATCGGGCAGGTGGACGGGCAGGGACGGCTCGACCGGCACCGTGCTGCAGCCGGCGACCAGCGCCATCACGAGGAGCGTCGCGCCGCCGAGCAGGCGGCGCATCGAACTGCAGCCGTCGGGGCTCATGCCAGGCGCTCCTCGAGCGACTCGCGCAGTCGGCCGAGGTAGCGCAGGCCGTCGATCGCGCGGGGTCCGTACCACGAGGTCATCTCGCCGTCGATCGTGAGGCAGCGCCGCGGGTCCAGGCCGTGCGCGTCGGCGAACGCGCGGGTGTCGCGATCGCGGAACCGGAAGGGTTCGCTCGAGAAGAGGATCAGGTCCACGTCGCCCGGCGGCAGCGTGGTCCAGTCGACCTCGGGGTAGCGGCGCGTCGACGCCGGCACGACGACGTCGAGTCCGACCTGCGCGAGCATGTCGGCGATGTAGGTGTCGCGCGAGACCGTCATCCACGGCTCCTTCCAGATCAGGTACACCACCCTGAGTGCGCGCCATTGTCGCGCTCGCGCTTCCGAGCGGGCGGCCTGCCAGGCCGAAGTCAGACGGGCGGCCTGCGGCATGCGATCGAAGGCCCGGCCGAACCGCTCGAAGAGGTCGAGGCTGTCCGCCGCGCGCAGCGGATGGGTGACGATGACGTTCGGGATCTGCGCGGCCAGGCGCTCCACCGTGGGCTTCTCGTTCTCGTCGACGTTGACCACGAGGTGCGTGGGCCGCAGGGCGAGGATCTTCTCGACGTCCACGGTCTTGGTGCCGCCGACCTTCGGCACCGCGCGCACCGCGTCGCGCGGATGGACGCAGAACCCGGTGCGTCCGACCACCTGGGGCCCGAGGTCCAGCGCGAAGAGCAGCTCGGTGAGACTCGGGACGAGGCTGACGATGCGCGGCGGACCGCTCACGAGGGCGGGTTGCGCGGCTTGTGCGGTGCGCGCGCGAAGGCCGCGTCGAACAGCGCGTCCGGCAGCACGCGCAGCACGCGCGCGACCCAGCCCATCTGCCACGGGATCACCGCGAAGCTGCGGCCCCGCGCGATCGCGTCGGCGGCCCGGGCGGCGAAGACGTCGGCGTCGGTCAGGAAGGGCATCGGATAGCGGTTGCGCGCGGTCATCGGCGTGCGGATGTAGCCGGGTGCGATCGTCACCACGCGCACGCCGCTCGGGCGCAGCTCGAGCCGCAGGCTCTCGAGGTAGGCGATGGTCGCCGCCTTCGAGGCGCAGTAGCCGCCGAGCGAGGGCATGCCGCGGATGCCCGCGACGCTCGCGATGCCCACCAGCGTGCCCGAGCCGCGCGCGCGCATCGCATCGACGAAGGGCGCGAAGGTGTCGAAGACGCCGACGACGTTGGTGCGCAGGATGCGCTCGAAGCTCTCGTCGTCGCCGGGGGTTCCGGTCAGCGTCGGCCCGTTGATGCCGGCGTTGGCGACGACGACGTCGGGCGCTCCGTAGCGCGCGATGAAATCGCGGCCGGCGGCCTGCAGCGCCGCGCGATCGGTGACGTCGAGCGGATAGGGGACGGCGGTGACGCCGGTCAGGCGCTGGGCGAGCGCGTCGAGCGCATCGCGGCGGCGGGCGGCGAGTCCGATGACGGCCCCGGGTGCGCGCCGTGCGTACTCGACCGCGATCGCCTCGCCCAGGCCGCTCGAGGCGCCGGTGACGAAGACGCGCATGCCCTGCCGACCGCGCGCGGGCGCCGCGGCGTCAGGCGCCCTTGCGGATGCGGGCGACGAGCTGCTCGACGACCTTGAGCGCGCCGGGATTCGAGCCGGTCATGGACGGCGCGGTCACGAAGCGCCCGCCGACGCCGAGGGTCGGCACGCCGTCGATCTGGTAGGCGGCGGCGAGCTGCGTGGCGCGCTGCATGCGGGTGCGCACGCCGAACGAGCCGTAGGTGTCGAGGAACTGCTTGCGGTCGACCCCGTTCTTCGCCATCAGGTCGGCCATCGCGTCGGGGGTGTCGAGCTTGTTGCGATCGGCATGGATCGCGGCGAAGACCTTGTCGTCGAGGGCCTGGGCACGGTCCATCGTCTCGAGCGTGAAGAACAGCTGCTGGTGCGCCTGCACCTGCCAGGGCACGTGCACCTTGCGGAACGCGATCTCGGGCGGCAGCCGCTTGAGCCAGTCCTTGATCACCGGCTCGAGGGCGTAGCAGTGCGGGCAGCCGTACCAGAAGAACTCGATGACCTCGACCTTGCCCGCGGGCGCGTCGGACGGGGCCGGCGGCTTGACCGAGCGGAACTCGTGACCCTCGCCGGTGCCCTGCTGGGCGTGCGCGCCGGAGGTGAGGCCGGCGACGCCGACCGCTGCGACGAATTCCCGACGTGTGATGCGTTTCATGGCGTTGTCCTCATCGCTGGCGCACGACCGATGCCTCGATGCCGTTCTCGGCGAGGCGACCGCGTGCCCGGTTCATGTCTTCGATCTGCGCGTAGGGCCCCACCCGAACGCGATAGAACGTCACGCCGTTGACCTCGGCCGTCACGATCCGCGCCTCGAAGCCGATGAGCGCGAGCTTGACCTTCATGCTGTCGGCATCCTCCTGCCCCTTGAACGCACCCGCCTGGAGCAGGTACGCGGCCTTGTCCGACGCGGGCGCCGGATCGGACGGCGGCGCGCTCGGCGGTGCGGCCGCGACCGGCGGCTGCGCGCCGGCGCCGGCGGGCGGCGGGGTGGGCGCGGCCGGCGTCGCGACCGGCGGCACACCGGGCGCCGGCGTGCCGGGCGCGGCCACGGCGGCAGGTGGGTCGCCGTTGCCGGCCTTTCCTTTCTGCGACGTGCGGTTCGGATCGGGGAGCTCGCCGCCCTTGGACGGATCGGCCAGCGGCCGGTCGGGCGGGCGCTTGACCCGGTCGACGAACGGGACCGCCGATTTCGTCATGTAGAGCGCGGCCGCGACCGCGATCGCGAGACCGACCAGCAGCCCCACCAGGATGCCGAGCAGCGTGCCGCCGCTGCTGCGTGACCGCCGCTTCTTGCGCTTCGTGCTCATCGGGATCGCCCGCGCCTCACATGCGTTCCGGGGCCGACACGCCGATCAGCGCGAGGCCGTTGCGCAGTACCTGTCGCGTCGCGAGCAGCAGCGCGAGACGCGCCGAGCGCAGCGGCGCATCGTCGACCAGGAACCGCTCGGCGTTATAGTAACCGTGAAACTCCGCGGCCAAGTCCTTCAGCCAGAAGGCCAGCGCATGCGGCGCCAGATCGTCGGCGGCCGCCTTCAGCACGTCCGGATACTCGGCCAGCCGCGCCATCAGCGCGAACTCGCGCGGACCCGACAGCGGCGACAGGTCGACGCCCTCGAGCACGGCGGGATCGGAGCCCGGCTCGCCGGCCGCCCACTGCGCGAGCACCGAGCAGATGCGCGCATGCGCGTACTGCACGTAGTAGACCGGGTTCTCGTCCGAGCGCGACAGCGCGAGGTCGACGTCGAAGACGAACTCCGAGTCGGCCTTGCGCGAGATGAGGAAGAAGCGCACCGCGTCGCGGCCGCGCCGCAGCGCGTCCTCGCGACCGAGGCCCTCCGGCGGCGAGCCGTCGGCGGCGATGCCGCCCGACCATTCGATCAGGTCGCGCAGCGTGACGTAGCTGCCCGCTCGCTTGGAGATCTTCACCTCCTCGCCGCCCCGCATCACCGTGACCATCTTGTGCAGCACGTAGTCCGGAAAGCCCTGCGGAATGCCGATCCCCAGCCCCTGCAGGCCGGCCCGGACGCGGGCGATCGTGCCGTGGTGATCCGAGCCCTGCACGTTGATGGCCTTGGCGAAGCCGCGCCGCCACTTGGTCACGTGGTAGGCGACGTCCGGCACGAAATACGTGAACGTGCCGTCGGACTTGCGCATCACGCGATCCTTGTCGTCGCCGTACTCGGTCGAGCGCAGCCACAGCGCGCCGTCGAGCTCGTAGGTGCGGCCGGCGGCGGTCAGGCCCTCGACGGCGGCGGCGACGCGGCCCTCGGTGTACAGCGAGGACTCGAGGTAGTAGACGTCGAAGCGCACCCCGAAGGCCTGCAGGTCGAGGTCCTGCTCGTGGCGCAGCGAGGCCACCGCGAATGCGCGGATCGCGTCGAGGTCGTCCGGGTCGCGGGCACCGGTGACCGGCTCCACGCGCAGCGCCGACACCGTCTCGCCGGCCATGTAGGCGCGCGCGATGTCGGCGATGTACTCGCCGCGGTAGCCGTCCTTGGGAAAGCGCTCGTCGTCGGGCGCGATGCCGCGCGCGCGGGCCTGCACCGACAGCGCGAGGTTGCCGATCTGCGCGCCGGCGTCGTTGTAGTAGAACTCGCGCTGCACCTGCCAGCCGGTGGCCTCGAGCAGCGCGGCGATCGCATCGCCGAGCGCGCCCTGGCGCCCGTGGCCGACGTGCAGCGGACCCGTCGGATTCGCCGACACGAACTCGACCACCACCTTGCGGCCCGAGCCGTCGGCCTGGCGCCCGAAGGCCTCGCGGGCGGCGAACACGCGGGCCACGACCTCGCGCTTGGCCGGGGCCGCGATCCGCAGGTTCACGAAGCCGGGCCCGGCGATCTCGGCCGATTCGACCAGGCTGCCGGCCTCGGAGGCGAGCACCGCGTCGACGAGCGCCTGCGCGACCTCGCGCGGATTGCGCTTGAGGGGCTTGGCGACCTGGAGCGCGAGGCTGCAGGCGAGGTCGCCGTGGCCGGCCTGCTTCGGACGCTCGAGCGTGGCGCGCACGCGGGACGCGGTCTCGATGGCGGCGGGGTCGCCGCTCGCCTCGGCCAGCGCGCGCGCGGCGGCCTCGAAGGCCTGCGACAGTCGGAGTTTCTGTTCGGTCAGCATGGCGCGGCATTCTACCGGGGCGCCCCGTCGACCGACCGCCGGCCGTCGGCTACCATCGCCGCGAACCCACACCCGGTGCCGCCATGCTCGAACTCGATCACATCGTCGTCGCCTGCCTCGATCTCGACGACGGCGAGGCCTGGCTGCGCGAGCGCTTCGGCGTGCCGCTGGTGCCGGGCGGCCAGCATCCGGGCTGGGGCACCCACAACCGGCTGCTGCAGCTCGGCGGCGGCGTCTACTTCGAGCTGATCGCCCCGGACGCGTCCCAGCCCGAGCCGAAGACGCCGCGGCCGTTCATGCTCGACGACCCGGCGCTGCGCGCCCGGCTGAAGCGGGCACCGGTGCTGGTGCACTGGCTGGTGCGCAGCGACGACCTCGACCGCTCGCTCGGCACGCTGAAGTATCTCGCCGGGACGGTGGTCCCGATGACCCGCGGCACCCTGCGCTGGCGGATCACGGTGCCGACCGGTGGCCATCCGCCGGGCGACGGCCTGCTGCCCGCGGTGATCCAGTGGGACGTGCCGATGAACGAGCACCCGACCGCCCGCCTGCCCGATGCGGGCGTGCGCCTCGCGGGATTCACGATCCGCGGCCCGAGGGCGGTGATCGAACGGCGGCCGCAGGTGAGCGCTCCGGTACCGCTCGAGTGGGTGGAGACGCAGGGCCCGTCCGGCCTCGAAGCGACCTTCGACACGCCCGGCGGGCGGGTCACGATCGGCTGAGGCCCCGGTCGGCGCGCGCCGGGCAGCCGGCGTCGCCCCGGCCGCCGGCAGTCGCCGTCGGCCTTCAGCGCCGGTCCGCCGCAGCGATCGCGGCGAGCGACGGGACGACCACGCTCCGCATCGCGTCGACCGCACGAGCCAGACGGGCGCGCAGTGCAGCCGGATCGCGCCAGGCGCGTTCGTGCAAGGCATACGCGACGGTCTGGATCGCCGGCTCCACCAGCGCGATGGTGCCGGCCATGCGCACGCTGCCGGTCAGCGCGTAGGCGACGCCGAACGCGACGCCGAGGTGCATCGTTCCGTAGGTGGCGGTCTTCATCGGGGACTCCTTCGCATCGGTGACGGGATGCCTGGATCCTCGCAGCCGCCGCCGGCGCCGGCCAACCGGAAATATCGGCCGAGGCGATCGGAATATCCGATTCGATCGGAATGTTCCGGGTTGACTACGGTAAACCCGTTAACCATGATGAGCCTATCGTTAACCTGTTTACCAACGAGGCCGTCATGAACGACTCCCGTCCGAGCGCCACCCCCACCCTCCCCGTGTCGGCATCGGTGTCGCCCGCCCGCCGCGGCTTCATCCGCGTGATCGGCTCGAGCGCGGTGATCGCGGCGGCCGTGCCGACGCTGCCCGGCTGCAGCGCGATGCCCGACGCGGCGACCGAAGCCTGGTTCCTCGCCGGCCGGGGCGAGGAGACCCGGCGCCGGCTGCTGTCGTGGGCGATCCTCGCGCCCAACCCGCACAACCTGCAGCCCTGGACGGTCGAGCTGCCGGCCGACGGCAGCATCGTGCTGTTCTCGGACCCGACCCGCACGCTGCCGATGACCGACCCGCCGTCCCGGCAGCTGACGATCGGGCACGGCGCCTTCCTGGAGCTGCTCTCGATGGCGGCCGCCGCCGAGGGGCTGCGCGCCGAGATCGAGCCCTTCCCGGCCGGCGAGCCCGGCCCGGAGCGGCTCGACGCCCGGCCCATCGCCCGAGTGCGGCTGCGGCGCGACGGCATCCGGCCCGACCCGCTGTTCGCGATGGCCGGCGCACGGACGACCTGGAAGAAGCCGTTCGCGGCGCGCGCGGTCGCCCCCGAGGCGCTGGCCGCGCTGCAGGCCGCGGCGACCCGGCCCGGCGTCGCCGCCAGCGGCACGCAGGATCCGGCACGGGTCGCCGCGCTGAACGACGTCATGGTCCGCGCCTGGGAGATCGAGCAGCGCACGCCACGCACCTGGAAGGAGAGCGTGGACCTCACGCGCGTGGGCGCCGCCGAGATCGCGCGGCACCGCGACGGCATCTCGCTCGGCGGACCGCTGATGGAGCTGCTGCGCCTGGCCGGCCAGATGACGCCGGAGAAGGCGATGGATCCGAACTCCACCTACTTCACCTCGGGCATCGATCGCGTGCGCGCCTGGGCGCCCGCCACCGGCACCTGGCTGTGGCTGCGCACGGCTGCCGACGGACGCGTGCCGCAGCTCGAGGCGGGCCGCGCCTTCGTGCGGCTGCAGCTCCAGGCGGCCGCGCTCGGGCTGGTGACACAGCCGCCGAGCCAGGTGCTGCAGGAATACCCCGAGATGCGCGCGCTGCAGCGCGAGTTCAAGACGCTGGTGGGCCAGCGCGCGGGCGAGAAGGTGCAGATGCTGGTGCGGGTCGGGCACCCGGACGGCAAGGCGGTACGCAGCCCGCGGCGCGCGCTCCAGGACCTGATACGCGCCTGAGGCGGAGCCGGGACGCCATCGCCCGGCGCGCCCTTAGAATGCGGCTGTGGCCAGAGCCCTCCGTCCCGCGCGTGCAGCGCCCGCCCCGGTCGCCCCGCAGGCGGACCCTGCGGCGTTCCGCGTGCTCAACGAGATCGGCATCATCGATCAGCTCGCCCGCAACCGCTTCGAGCGCGTGCTGCCCGATGGCCTGTCGGTCGCCCAGTTCACCGTGCTGAACCACTTCGTGCGGCTCGGCGGCGAACCGAGCCTGGTCGCGCTCTCGCGCGCCTTCCAGGTCAGCAAGCCCGCGATGGGCAAGCTCGTGCACCGGCTCGCCGACCACGGCCTGCTGGCCGTGCGCGCGGACCCCGACGACGCGCGCGGCAAGCGGGTGACCATCACCGAGGCGGGCGTGGCCATGCGCCATGCCTGCGTGGCCGCGCTCGCGCCCGAGGTGGCGAAGCTGCGCGACGCGTTCGACGACGACGACTTCGACCGGATGCTGCCGGCGCTGCAGCGCCTGCGGACCTGGCTCGACACCCACCGATGACGCCGGCCACCGACCGGCACGAGGAGACTCCACGATGATCGACACGACCGGCACGCGCCCCACCTGGCGCTTCGAAGGACGCGCCGTCGTCGTCACCGGCGCGGCACGCGGCCTGGGTGCCGCGATGGTGCGGGCATTCGTGCAGGCGGGCGCCCGCGTGGCCGCGCTCGACCGCGACGCCGACGCGCTCGCGACCCTCGCGACCGACGCACCCGATGCCGCCCCCGAGCTGTCGATCGCCGTCGACGTCACCGACCACGACGCGATCGACGCCGCGCTCGGTCGCGTGGCCGCGGCCTTCGGCGGCCTCGACGTGATGGTGGCGAACGCGGGCATGGGCATCCGGGGCCCGGCGCTCGACGTGCCGGTCGCCGACTTCGAGCGGGTCGTCGACGTGAACCTCAACGGCCTGTTCTTCTGCAACCGGCTCGCCGCGCGGCGGATGGTCGCGGGCGGCGCGATCGTGAACCTCGCCTCGGTGATGGGCCTGTCGGGCGGCATCTTCCCGAACGCCGCCTACCAGGCGAGCAAGGGCGCGGTGGTCAACCTCACGCGCGCGCTCGCGCTCGAGTGGGCGGGGCGCGGGCTGCGGGTGAACGCGGTCGCGCCCAACTACGTCGACACGCCGCTGACCGAGCCGATCTTCTCGGACCCGGCGAAGCTGGCCGCGGTGATGGCGCACACGCCGCTCGGCCGCCTGCCCTCGCCCGAGGACGTGGCCGACGCGGTGCTGTTCCTGGCCAGCGACGCGGCGCGTTCGATCACGGGCCACGTGCTGGCGGTGGACTCGGGCTACCTGGCGCGCTGACCCGCAACGGGCCAGGCGCGCCGCGCCGCCCTCAGACCGGTATCCGGACCGGCAGCTTCGAGTAGCCGCGCACGAAGTTCGAGCGGATGCGCGTGGGCTCGCCCAGCACCTCGATCGACTCGAAGCGCGCGAGGATCTCCTGCCACAGGATCTTCAGCTGCAGCTCCGCGAGCCGGTTGCCCACGCAGCGGTGGATCCCGAAGCCGAAGGACAGGTGCTGCCTGGGCCGCGGCCGGTCGATGATCAGCCGCTCCGGGTCGGCGATCATCCGCTCGTCGCGGTTGCCGGACAGGTACCACATGATGACCTTGTCGCCCTTGCGGATCGTCTGGCCGCCGAGCTCGATGTCGGCGACCGCCGTGCGCCGCATGTGCGGCAGCGGCGTCTGCCAGCGGATGATCTCGGGCACCATCGAATCGACGAGCGCCGGGTTGGCGCGCAGCTTCGCCCACTCTTCCGGGTAGCGCGACAGCGCGAGCAGGCCGCCGGTCATCGAGTTCCGCGTCGTGTCGTTGCCGCCCACGATCAGCAGCACCAAGTTCCCCAGGAACTCCAGCGGCGGCATGTTGCGGGTGGCCGGTCCGTGCGCGAGCATCGAGATCAGGTCGGTCTTCGGCGGCGCGTTGACGCGCTCGTTCCACAGCCGCGTGAAGTACTGCGCCATCTTCACCAGCTCCGCCTGACGCTCCTCCCACGAGGACACGCGGCTCTTGTCGATGTCGGGGTTGGTGGTGGCGATGTCCGACCACCAGGTGAGGAGCCGGCGGTCCTCGAACGGGAAGTCGAACAGCGTCGCGAGCATCATCGTGGTGAGCTCGATCGAGACCGTGTCGACCCAGTCGAAGGTCTCGCCGCGCGGCAGCGAATCGAGCACGCGCCGCGTGCGCTCGCGGATCAGGCCCTCCATGTTCGCGAGATTGCCCGGCGCCACGATCGGGCTCACCGCGAGCCGCTGCACGTCGTGCTTCGGCGGGTCCATCGCGATGAACATCTGCAGGCGCTCGGTCAGCGGGCGGTCCTGGATCGCGATGCCGCCGTTCGACCAGTCGGACGAGAACACCTGGTGGTTGGTGTCGACGGCCATGATGTGGTCGTAGGTGGTCACCGACCAGAAGTCGCCGAACATCGGACTGTGGGTGCGGTGGACCGGCGCGTCGCGACGCAGGCGTGCCAGGTAGTGGCCGACCGTGTCGTCGGCGAACAGCAGCGAGTCGCTCGGGTCGATCTCGTCGAGAGGCATCGAGAACGCGCGGTCGCGCGCAGCGGCCTGGATCTCTGCGGTGGTCGTCATGGCGGTCTCCTCGTCGGGCGCGGGTGCGCCGCGTTCAGTGCTGGCCTTCGGGCATCGTCACGGTCAGGCCGTCGAGCGCGTCGACGACCTGGACCTGACAGGCGAGACGCGAGGTCTCGCGCCGCTCGGCGGTGAAGTTCAGCATCTCCTCCTCCTGCTGCGACGGCGCGGCCAGCCGTGCCGACCAGGCGGGCTCGACGAACACGTGGCAGGTCGCGCAGGCGCACATGCCGCCGCAGTCGGCGTCGATGCCGGGCACGCCGTTGTCGACCGCGGCGCGCATCAGCGACTCGCCGGCGGCGACGTCGACCTCGTGGCGGGCGCCGGCGTGGGTGATGAAGATGACCTTGGGCATGGGAGCGCTCTCGTCGGGTCTGGGGAGGAGGGATCAGCGTTTCGCGGCGGCCCGGCGGGCCTCGATCTCGGCACGGGTCAGGCCGAGGGCCTGGCCGATCGGGCCCGGCGTCTCGGGGTCCCAGCTGTGGCGCGGGCCCATCGTGATGCCGCCGTCGACGGTGATGTGGGTGCCGGTGACGAAGCCGGCCGCATCCGACGACAGGTAGACGACCGCATCGGCGATGTCGCGCGGGCGCCCCGAGCGGCCGATGGGGTTGGCGGCGCCGCTGCGCTCGGCGACCTTCGCGGCGAGCTGGCGGGCGTCGTCCTCGCCGAGCCCGAGCGAGTGGCCGAAGATGCCGGTCGCGATGAAGCCCGGCACCACGGCGTTGATGCGGATGCGGTGCGCCGACAGCTCCGCCGCGGCGACCCGCGTGTAGTGCAGCACGCCGGCCTTGGCCACCGAATAGGCGAGCGGCGCGTAGCCGGCCTGCAGCGCCGAGATCGACGAGGTGTTGACGATCGCGCCGCCGCCGCGGCGCTTCATGTGCGGCACGGCGTAGGAGGCACCGGCCGCGATGGCGCGCAGCAGCAGCGCGAAGGTGTCGTCCCAGCCCTGCGCGTCGAACGACTCGACGCCGGCCTGCGACCCGCCGTGACCGGCGTTGCTGAACAGGATGTCGAGCCCGCCGAAATGCATCGCGGCCGCGTCGATGGCGGCGCGCAGCTCGTCGAGTCGCGTGACGTCGCAGCGCTCGAAGCGCACGACGCCGGGGAAGCGCTCGGCGAGGGCACGGCCCGCGTCCTCGCGGAAGTCGGCCGCGACGACGCGCGCGCCCTCCTCCACGAAACGCTCGACGGTGGCCAGGCCGATGCCCGACGCGGCGCCGGTGACGACGGCGACCTTGCCGTCGAGAAGCGGGTTCATTGCCATCTGAGGAGTGCCTTCTCGAGCCGGGTCATGCCCTGCGTGACGATCATGCCGAGCAGCGCGAGCAGCGCCAGCAGCGCCATGACGCCGTTCATGTTGAAGGTCGCCTGCAGGTAGGCGAGCTGCTGGCCGAGGCCGTGCTCGGCGGCGATCAGCTCCGCGCCCACCACGCCCAGCATCGAGTAGATCAGCGCGAGCCGCAAGCCCGAGAAGATCACCGGAACCGCCGACGGCAGCGTGACCTTGAAGAAGATCTGGTTCGGCGTCGCGCCCAGCGACCGCGACAGCACGATCAGGTCCTGCGAGACGCCCCGGATCCCGGCCACGGTGTTGGCCAGCACGATGAAGAACGACAGGCTGGTGCCCACCGCGATCTTCGAGCCCAGGCCGAGTCCGAACCAGAGCAGGAACAGCGGTGCGAGCGCGAGCCGAGGCATCGCGTTGAGCACGGTCAGATACGGATCCATCGCGTGTTCGACCTTCGGGAACATCACGAAGACCAGGCCCAGCGCGAGCGCGAGCACGCTGCCCAGCACGAACGACACGACAGTGCCCACCAGCGTGTAGGCCAGCTCGATCCAGAGCTTGCCCCCCGGCGCGAAACCGTCCCTCAGGAAGGCGACGATGCCCGAGGGCTGGCCGAAGAACGCGGCCGACAGCCACTCCCGGCGCATCGCGAACTCCCAGAGCGCGATGAACGCGACGATCGCGACACCGTGCGCGGCGACCGTTCGCCAGCGGATGCCGGGCCGGGACGCGGCCGCCGCGCTCACGACACCGCCTCCGCCTGCGCACCGAGCCCGATCTCGAGCTGCTCCCAGACATGCGCGTAGAGATCGAGGAAGTGCCGGTCCTTCTGCAGCGAGCGGACGTGCCGCGGCCGAGCGAGCGGGATCGGCACGTCGGCCACGATGCGACCCGGGCGCGCGCTCATCACCACCACGCGGTCGGACAGGGCCACCGCCTCGGCGAGGTCGTGGGTGATGAAGACCACGGTGCGCCGGCGCGCGCTCCAGAGCTCGAGCAGCAGATCCTCGAGCTGCAGCTTGGTCTGCGCATCGAGCGCGCCGAACGGCTCGTCCATCAGGAGCACCGGCGCGTCCAGGCTGAAGGTGCGCGCGAGCGCGCAGCGCTGGCGCATGCCGTGCGAGAGCTGCTTGGGCCACTTGTCCTCGAAGCCCTTCAGGCCGACGCGGGCGAGCAGTTCGCGGGCTCGGGTCTCGCGCTCGGCCTCGGCGACCCCGCGGACCTCCATGCCATAGCAGGCGTTGCCGAGCGTGGTCCGCCACGGCAGCAGGCAGTCGCGCGCCAGCATGTAGGCGACATCGGGGTTGCCGACCGCCGGAGCCTTGCCGAGCATGGTGATCCGCCCTTCGGCGAGCGGCACCAGCCCGGTCAGCAGATTCAGGACGGTGGTCTTGCCGCAGCCGCTCGGGCCGACGATGGAGACGAACTCCCCCTCGCCGATCGACAGCGACACGTCGTCCACCGCCACCACCTCGCCGAAGCGGACGGTGAGACGCTCGATCGCGATGGCGGCGGCGCCCGCCACCGCCGCGGCCGCCGGCGCGACGGGCGCGACCGCGCTCACGGGGCTCGGTCCAGCACGATGTCGGAGATGGCCGCCGCCTTCTCGATCTGCTTGGTCTCGAGCAGGATGTCGAGACCGTTCTGGATCGCCTTGCGGTCGATCCGAGCGCGGTAGGTATCGCTGTCGAGCGCGACCCGCAGCGCACGCTCGAGCACCTCGTCGCCCTTGGGCATGTCGAACTTGAAGAACTGCTGGGCGATCTTCGAGACCTCGGGGAAGTTGGCCGGCGTGTTGATGAACGCATCCGCCTCCTTCACGGCGCGGATCACCGCGTCGATGACATGCGGATTCTTCTCGATGTACTCCTGCGAGAAGATCAGCCCGTTGCCGCCCCCGTTCATCGCGTACAGCTCGGCCGGCTGCTTGTCGAGGCCGGCGCGCCAGAGCACCTTGCAGGTCTTCAGGACCTCGCACATCGCACCGGTCGGCTCGAAGATCATCACGGCGTCGACCTGCTTCGAGACCAGCGCGCCATAGGCGGTGTTCGGTCCGCCGACCGCGACGAAGGTCGCGTCGTCGACGGTGAAGCCGGCCTTGGCGAGCATCCAGCGCGAGAACACCTCGGTGGCCGCGCCGCGCGCGGTCACGCCGATCTTCTTGCCCTTCAGGTCGCCCATGAATGCCGGCCAGCCTTTCGCGGCGTTCGGCGTCTCGATGTGGTTGCCGGCGACCAGGGTCAGCACGTTGGACGTCGCGCCGCCCACCACCATCTTCATCTTCGCCCCGCGCAGGATCGCGCCGTTCATCACGTCGGCCGGGCCGAAGGCCGCGTCGATGCTCTTGGCGAGCATCGCCTGCAGGCCGAGCGGCGCGGCCGGGATGGCCTGCAGCTCGCACTTGATGCCCGCCTTCTCGCAGTAGCCCTTGGCGATGGCGACCTTGATCAGCATGTTGCCGAGGCCGGGATAGTCCTGGAACTTGACCGACTCGCCCTTGCCCTGGGCGGCGGCCGGGGCGGGGGCGGCCAGCAGGCCGAGGGTTGCAGCCAGGGCGGCTGCGGTCGACGCGAGGTAACGGGTCATGGTCTGTCTCCGTGATGTCGTTGCGGCCGTCGTTCGTGCGACGGCTCGGATGCGGGCCGGCCCGCGGAAAGCGAGGGTCAGTGGTCGAACACGATCACGCTGCGGGCGATGCCGCCGCGCTTGAGGGCGTCGAAGCCGTCGTTGATGCGCTCGAGCGGGATGCGCGCCGAGACCATCTCGTCGAGCTTCAGGCGCCCCTGCAGGTAGAACTCGATCAGGCGCGGCATGTCGGTGCGGAATCGGTTCGAGCCCATCAGCGAACCCTGGATGCGGCGCTCGCGCAGGAAGTCGAAGCCATGCAGCTCGATCTTCGTGCCGATCGGGATCATGCCGACGATGGTCGCCGTGCCGCCCGGACGCAGGCAGCCGAACGACTGTTCGGCGGTTTCCTTCAGGCCGATGCACTCGAACGCGTACTGCACGCCGCCGCCGGTGAGCGCCTGGATCTGCTTGACGGTGTCGCCGGCCGAGGCGTCGACGATGTCGGTCGCGCCGAAGGCACGCGCCAGATCGAACTTGAACGGGTCGCGGTCGACGGCGATGACCCGCGCCGCGCCCGCGAGCACGGCCGCATTGATCGCCGACAGCCCGATGCCGCCGGCCCCGAAGACCGCCACGGTCGAACCCGGCTCGACGCGTGCGGTGTGCACGACCGCGCCGTAACCCGTGACCACCCCGCATCCGATCAGCGCGGCGAGGTCGAGCGGCATGTCCTCGCGCACCTTCACCAGCGCGTGCTCGTGCACCACCATCTGCTCGGCGAAGGCCGACAGGTTCAGGAACTGGTTCAGGTGGGCGCCCTTCCAGGCGAGGCGCTTCGCCACGCCCGGGGCCATCTTGACCTCGGGATCCTGGCAGATCGACATGCGTCCGCTCAGGCAGAACTCGCAGTGGCCGCAGAACACCGACAGGCAGCTGATGACGCGATCGCCCGGCTTCACGTACGTCACGTCCTCGCCGACCGCCTCGACGATGCCGGCCGCCTCGTGGCCGAGCACCACCGGCACCGGCGTCGGATACGAACCCTCGATGAAGTGCAGGTCGCTGTGGCACAGACCGGCGGCGGCGGTGCGCACCAGCACCTCGCGCCGCTTCGGCTTCTCGATGGCGATCTGCTCGATCGTCATCGGCTGGCGGGGCGCGTGCAGAACGGCCGCTTTCATCGTCGTCTCCTCGTCCGGGACGTCCGCCCGCCGACGCTGCTCGCGTGTCCGCGTCGGGGGTTGCGTCGAGTAATTCGCGTGAATTACAGTCGGATCGCCTTCCTGTGTCAATTGCCCTTCGGGGAAGCCCTTCGCGCTGCGATGCACAACGACCTGGCGACCGACGACGCCCCGAGCCTCGCCCCCACCGCGACGGCGCTGCTCGACGTCGCCGAGCGCCTGTTCGCCGACCGGGGCCTCGGCAACGTGTCGCTGCGCCAGATCGTCGCCGCCGCAGGCCAAGGCAACCTGTCGGCGGCCCACTACCACTTCGGCTCGCGGGAGTCCCTGATCCGCGCGGTGATCGAGCGGCGGATGCGGACGATCGACGCCATCCGCCACCGCCGGCTCGACGCGGTCGAGGCCGCCGGTCGCGCGCACGAACTCCCCGCGATCATCGGCGCCGCCGTCGAGACGCTGGCCGAGGTCGTGCGGCGCACGCCGTGGGGCGCCGACTACGTGCGGGTGCTCGCGCAGGCGCTGTTCGACCCGGGCATGCGGCTGCTCGAGACCACCGACCCGTCGCTGCGCAGCGGCATCGACCGGGCCCGCACGATGGCCCGCCGACTGCTGCCCGGGCTGCCGCAGGCGAGCTTCGAGGCACGGGTGACCATCGTCCACCACGAGACGGCGTATGCGTTCGCACGCTGGGTGACCGCGCACGGCCGCGTCGACGACGCCAACCGGCGCGACTACCGCGCGATGGTGCGCGGGCTGATCGAGTTCATGAGCGCTGGGCTGGCGGCGCCGGTGCTGCCGTCGCCGTCCTCGCGGGCGCGGGGCGTCGGGCACGGCTGACGCCGCGGAGCGGCGTCGCAGCGCTTCGGGAGCCCCCCGAGCCTCCGCTGCGGGTCGGCGAGGCCGCGACGGTCGCCCATCCGGTCGCGTGCGTGGCACGTATCGGTTCGACGAGCGCGCGGCGTGGCGTTAAGCTCGGCCGCCCCCGGGCCCATCGCCGGCCGCGCCCACCCCTACAGAGAAGGAGAACCCCGCATGAACCGCACCGCCTCGCTGATCCTCGCCTGCGCCCTCGCGCTGCCCGCCGCCGCGTCCGCGCAGGGCGTCTCGGCCGCCGCGGTCACCGGCAGCGCGCCCGGCGCCCGGATGGCCGCCGGAGAAGTCGACGTGCGGGCACGCATCGTCGAGATCGACAAGGCGTCCCGCACCGCGACGCTGCGCGGCCCGAACGGCAACGTGACCACGGTCACCGTGCCCCCCGAGGTGAAGAACTTCGACCAGGTGAAGGTCGGCGACACGGTCCTGATCCGGCACATCCTGGCGGTCGCGGTCCGGCTCGAGCCGCACACCGCCAGCGGCATCCGGGAGATGACGGAGTCCGACGTCGTCCGGTCGGCACCGGCGGGCGCGGCGCCGGGCATCTCCGAGGTGAAGCGGGTCGAGGTGCTGGCGGTGGTCCAGGGCATCGATCGCAAGGCGCGGACCGCGACGCTGCGGGGCGTTCATCGGACGGTGCGCGTCTCGGTGCCCGAGGGCGTGGACATGACCAAGATCAAGATGGGCGACGAGGTGCGGGCGGTGATCACCGAGGCGGTCGTGATCTCGGTCGAGCCGGCGCCGAAGCGGGTGGTCAAGCCGGCGCCCAAGGGCTGAGGCAGGCGCGGCGGGCCGTCGGTCGGCCCGCTGCAGCAGCGCCCCTGCAGGCGCCCCCTGCAGGCGCCCGCCCCCGGGCTTGAGACCACCCGGACGTCCGCCACCGCCGCGCGTCGGCGCGGCGGGTCCGGCGGGACACAGACGCCTTGACGGCATCGCCACCCCTTTCGAGACTGCTCGCAGGAGAGTCCGATGAAGGTGCCGTCCCCCCTGCTGCGCATCCCCGCCCTCGCCGCGCTCGTGCTCGCGGCGACGACGCTCGCCGCCTGCTCGGGACTGCGGCCCGGGCCGGGCTCCCTCTACGGCAGCGCCTGGATGCTGTCGGCGATGGGCGCGCAGAGCGTGACCGTCGAGTCCTCGCTGCCGACCCTGCGCTTCACCGCGGAACTCGTCACCGGCAGCGACGGCTGCAACCGCTTCGTCGGCACCTGGTACGCCGCCGGCTCGACGCTGCGCATCGGGCGCGATCTGGCCGCCTCGCGACGGATCTGCGGCGACGCCGTCCACGCCAGCGCCGACGCCTACAGCCGCACCCTCGCCCGAGCCACCACCTGGCGCATCGAGGACGGCTCGCTGGTCCTGCTCGACGCCCGCGGCGCGGCGCTCGCCACCTTCGCCCCGCAGCCGACCGGTCTCGTCGACAAGGTCTGGCGCGTGACCGGCTATGCCGATGCGTCGCAGGCGATCGTCGGCGTGCGGCCGGGCAGCCTGATCACCGTCGAGTTCGACACCGACGGCCGCGTGCGCGGCTTCGGCGGCTGCTCGCCGTATGCGGGGCCGTGGGCGATGGCGGAGCGGCGTCTGAACGTCGGGCCGCTGCAGTCCGCGAACACCGCCTGTGCCGGTCCCGCGGACCTGCGCGAGCAGGAGACGGCCTACCTGCGCTCGATCGGCACGGCGACGACGATGCGCCGCGAGGGCGAACGGCTGGAACTGCGCGACGCCTCGGGCGCGGTGGTCGCGACCGCCGCGGCGATGCCGCGGACGGCGCCGGTCAGCCAGCAGTAGGCGCGCCCGCGGCGCGCCGGCTCACTCGTAGACGAGCGAGCCGTCGTCGAGGTCGGCCGCCGGCAGATCGTCCTTGTCGAAGCCGTAGTCCTGCGAGTGGATCCACGGCGCGCGGTCGCCCTGCTTCGGCAGCAGCGCGCCGCCACGGGCGAGATACCCCGGGCTGAAGTTCTCCGGCTCGACCCACGGACGCAGCGGCATGTCGGCCTCCGTCGGACGCAGCGCCGGCGTCACGACGCTCGCGCCGCGCTCGCGCATGTGCGCGAGCAGGCGGCAGACGAGGTCGCCGAGCAGGTCCACGCGCAGCGTCCAGCTCGCGCGGAAGTAGCCGAACACCCAGACCAGGTTGGGGACGCCGGTGAACATCGCGCCGCGCCAGCCGACGGTGGCGGCGAAGTCCAGCGGACGGCCGTCGATGTCGAACGGGATGTCGCCCAGCACGCTCAGCTCGAAGCCGGTGGCGGTGACGATCACGTCCGCCTCGAGCGACTCGCCCGACTTCAGCAGCAGCCCGGTCGGGGTGAAGCGCTCGATCTCGTCGGTGACGACCGAGGCCTGTCCCTCGCGGACCGCCTTGAACAGGTCGGCGTCGGGAATGAACGCGATCCGCTGGCGCCAGGGCTTGTAGCGCGGCGTGAAGTGCCGGTCGACGTCGACGGCGTCGCCGACGTGCGCACGCACGTTGGCCAGCAGGTCGGCGGCGAGACCGTCGGGATCCGAGAACGCCCGCGCCTGCAGCGCCTTCTGGTCGAACAGGATCTTGCGGCGGACGATCTCGTGGATCCACTCGGGCGGCAGGTCGAGCTCGCGCAGCATGTCGGCGAGCACGTTGGCGTTGCGCCCGGTCACGAACCAGGTCGGCGAGCGCTGCAGCATCGTCACGTGCCCGCAGTGCCCGGCGAGCGCCGGCACCAGCGTCGCGGCGGTGGCACCCGAGCCGATCACCACCACCCGCTTGCCGCTCGCATCGAAGTCCTCGGGCCATGCCTGCGGATGCACGATGCGCCCGCCGAACGTCTCCATGCCCGGCCACTGCGGCGTGTAGCCGGCCTGGTGCCGGTAGTAGCCCTGGCACATCCACAGGAAGCGGGTCGCGATCGTCAGCCGCTCGCCGGTGTCGAGCCGGTGCACCGCGAGCGTCCAGACACGGTCCGTCGACGACCAGCTCGCCCGCTCGATCGCATGGCGGTAGCGGATCCGCTCGCCCAGCCCGTTCTCGTCGATCACCTCGCCCATGTACTTGAGGATCTCGGCCGCGGTCGCGATCGGCGCGCCCATCCACGGCTTGAAGCGGTAGCCGAAGGTATAGAGGTCGCTGTCGGACCGGATGCCCGGATAGCGGTGCGTGATCCAGGTGCCACCGAAGGTGTCCTTCGATTCGAGCACGAGGAACCGGGTGCCCGGGGACTGGGTGGCGAGGTGGTACGCGGCGCCGACGCCGGAGATGCCGGCGCCCACGACCACGACGTCCAGCACCTCGGCGGGCGTGGCGCCGGCACCGGCGGCGGCGGAATGGGGGTCGAGCCTGGCGTTCATGTCGTCTCCTCGTCGGGGCACGCGGGCGCGGCCGATCGGCAGGGCGACATCATCGCATTCCCGCCGGCGGCCTCGGGCGCGCGGATGCGGCACGCGGAACGGCGGCGGCCGGGATCCGCTCAGCAGTGCGCGGCGTGCCGTGCCTTCATGACGTCGAGCACCTCGTCCGGATCGCGCTGCCACCAGTCGCGCGACGAGAAGATCTCGCATTCGTGCAGGCCGCGGAAACCGGCCGCCTCGACCTTGCGGCGCAGGCCGCGCAGGTCGATCACGCCGTCGCCCATCATGCCGCGGTCCTCGAGCAGGTCGCGGGTGGGCACGAGCCAGTCGCAGACGTGGAAGGCGTGCAGGCGCGCGGCCCCGGCCCGCCGGATCTGCGCATCGAGCTCCGGATCCCACCACACGTGGTAGGCATCGACCGCGACGCCGAGCGCCGAGGCCTGCGCCCAGGGCATCCCGTCGATCGCACGGCGCGCATGCACGCCGGGGCCGCCCGGATCGAGCGCGTCGCACAGGTCGAGCGCCTGGGCGAGCGTGTTCACGCAGGCGCGATCGGCCGCGTACATCGGGTGCAGCGGCTCGATGGCGAGCGGCACGCCCGCGGCGCGCGCGTGCGGCAGCACGGCGGCGATGCCGTCGTGCACCTGGGCGCGTGCGCCCTGGAGATCCTTCGAGCCGGCGGGCAGGCCGCCGACCACCAGCACCAGGCACTGCGCGCCGAGCGTGGCGGCGTCGTCGACCGCCCGCCGCGTGTCGTCGATCGCGGCGCGCCGCCCGGCATCGTCGGCCGCGGGGAACATCCCGCCGCGGCACAGCCCGGTGACGGTGAGGTCGGCCGCGCGGATGCGCCGCGCGGCCTCGGCCACGCCGAGCTCGGCCAGCTTGTCGCGCCAGGGCGCGATGCCGCGGATGCCGTGGCGCGCGCAGCCCTCGATCATCCGAGCGAGGTCCCAGCGCAGCTTGACGGTCGCGGTGTTCAGCGACAGCCGGCGCGGATCGGGCGTGTCCGGATGATGGGGGCCCTCGCCGGTGCCGCCGGCGCCCACCGGCACGCTCATGCGTCGATGCCGTGGGTGGCCAGCAGCGCGCGCATCCGCGCGCAGGCCAGGCCGGGGTCGCGCAGCAGGCCGGCGGCGTCGGCCAGACGGAACAGTTCGGCCAGGTGCACGACGTGCCGGGTCGACTGCTGGCCGCCGACCATCACGAAGTGGTCCTGCAGGCCGTTGAGCCAGGCCATGAACACCACGCCCGTCTTGTAGAAACGGGTGGGCGCGCAGAAGATGTGCCGCGACAGCGGCACCGTCGGGCCCAGGATCGCGTGGAAGCCGGCGACGTCGTCGCGTGCGAGCGCGGTGAGCGCGGCCGATGCGGCCGGCGCGATCGCATCGAAGATGCCGAGCAGCGCGTCGGAATGGCCGTGCGCGTCGCCCGCGATCAGCTCGGCGAAGTTGAAGTCGTCGCCGGTGTACATCCGCACGCCCGGCGCGAGCCGGCGGCGCATCGCGATCTCGCGGTCCTTGTCGAGCAGGGACACCTTCACGCCGTCGATCTTCGCGGCGTTGCGGTTGATCACCTCGACGGCCACGTCCATCGCCTCGTCGAGCGCGTCGTGGCCCCAGTAGCCGGCGAGCGCCGGATCGAACATGTCGCCCAGCCAGTGCAGGATCACCGGCTCGCGGACCTGCGCCAGCAGCCGGTCGTAGACGAGGCCGTACTGGTCGGGCGAGCGCGCGCAGGCCGCGAGCGCCCGGCTCGCCATCACGATCAGCCGTCCGCCCAGGCCCTCGATGGCCTCGGCCTGGTGCTCGTAGGCCTCGATCACGTCGGCGACGGTCAGGCGCTCGCCGAGGTCGAGGTGGTCGGTGCCGCAGCCGGAGAAGACGCGCGCACCCGGATGGTCCCTGGAGGCGTCGATCGAGCGGCGGATCAGCTCGAGCGAGGTCGGCCAGTCGAGGCCCATGCCGCGCTGCGCGGTGTCCATCGCCTCGGCCACGCCGAGCCCGAGGTTCCAGAGCCGGCTGCGATAGGCGATGGTCGCGTCCCAGTCCACCGCGCAGCCGACCCAGGGGTCGACCGTCGACAGCGGGTCGGCGACGACGTGCACCGCGGAGAAGGCGATGCGCGAGAACGGGCCCTGCGCCACGTCCGGATAGCCGCGCGGCTCGGAGGTGGCGAAGGGCGCGAGCCGGCCGTCGAGGCCGGGCAGGGTGATCGTGGGCATGTCGGGGGTCGTCTGGATGCGGGAACGGTGCTCAGGCCGGCAGGGTACCGACATCGACCCAGCGGCGCTCCTGCCAGGAGCGCAGGCCGGCCTCGACGAGCTGCACGCCCTTGGCGCCCTCGCGCAGGTTCCACGGGAACGGCGTGCCTTCGGCGACGTGCCGGATGAACAGCTCCCACTGCGCGCGGAAGGCGTTGTCGAACAGCGCGTAGTCGGGCACGTCCTGCCAGCCTGCCATGAAGTCGATCGGCTGCGGCAGGTCGGGATTCCACACCGGCTTGGGCGTGGCCACGCGCGGCTGCACCTTCACGCCGCGCAGGCCGGCGACCGCCGAGCCGTGCGTGCCGTCGACGTGCAGCGTCAGCAGGTCGTCGCGGCGCACGCGCGTCGTCCACGAACTGTTGAAGTGCGCGACCACGCCGGTCTCGAGCTCGAAGGTCGCGTAGGCCGCGTCGTCGGCGGTCGCCGAGTAGGGCCGGCCCTGCTCGTCGATGCGCGTCGGGATGTGGGTGGCCCCCAGGCACGAGACGCTCTTCACCGCGCCGAACAGGTTGTCGATCACGTAGCGCCAGTGGCAGAGCATGTCGAGGATGATGCCGCCGCCGTCCTCCTTGCGGTAGTTCCAGCTCGGGCGCTGCGCGGGCTGCAGGTCGCCCTCGAACACCCAGTAGCCGAACTCGCCGCGCACCGACAGGATCCGGCCGAAGTAGCCGGAGTCGATCAGCATCTTCAGCTTGAGCAGGCCGGGCAGCCAGAGCTTGTCCTGCACCACGCCGTGCTTCACGCCCTTCGCCTCGGCGGCGCGCCAGATCTGCACCGCCTCGTCGAGGTTGGTGGCCGAGGGCTTCTCGCAGTAGACGTGCTTGCCCGCGGCGATCGCCTCGAGCACGAGCGCCGGACGCATCTGCGTGGTGGCGGCGTCGAAGAACACCTCGTCCTTCGGATCCGCGAGCGCGGCCTTCAGGTCGGTGGTCCAGCGCAGCCCGCCGTGCTGCGCGGCCAGCGCCTGCATGCGCTCGGCGCCGCGGCCGACGAGGATCGGGTCGGGCATCACGCGGGTGCCGTCGGACAGGCGCACGCCGCCCTGCTCGCGGATCGCCTTGATCGAGCGGATCAGGTGCTGGTTCAGGCCCATGCGGCCGGTGACGCCGTGCATCACGATGCCGAGTCGGCGGGTGCTCATCGGTGGGACGCTCCCTGCGTGCAGTGAAGGCCGGGTTGTAACCCGTTGGTTAATAATTTTCCGATCCGAGGCGTCCAGCGTCAACCCTTGCCCGGTCCGGAGCGCGTCGATACCATCGCTTCATCACCAGACGGTTAACTCGGCCGCCGAGCCAGCCCCGGAGACGCGCCATGCCCCGCATCCAGACCACCGTCGTCGGCTCCTATCCGGTCCCGGACTGGCTGGTCTCGCTGCCGTCCGAGCAGGCGCTCGCCGACGCCACGCGTGTCGTCATCGGGATCCAGGAGCAGGCCGGCATCGACCTGGTCTGCGACGGCGAGCTCTACCGCTTCGACGTCAACCATCCCGAGACCAACGGGATGATCGAGTACTTCGTGCGTCCGATGGACGGGATCACGCAGCGCTTCTCGTTCGAGGACCTGATCGCCTACCGGGCCAGCTCCGGCATGCGGTTCCGCACGCGCCCGCCGGGCACGGTGATCGGGCCGATCGGCAGCGGCGCGCTCGACCTGCCGCTGGCCTGCGCGCGCGCGAAGGCGCTCGCCACGAAGCCGCTGAAGTTCACCGTCACCGGCCCGCACATGCTGGCCAAGACGCTGATCGACCGGCACTACGGCAACCTGCCCGACCTCGCCGCCGCGATCGGCGACGCGCTCGCCGAGCAGGTGCGTCACTGCGAGGCCGCGGTGGTGCAGATCGACGAGGCGAACCTGCCGGGCCATCCCGAGGAGTGGGCGTGGGCCGCGGCGGCGATCAACCGCGTGCTCGACGCGGTGCCGGGCAAGGCGGCGGTCCACCTGTGCTTCGGCAACTACGGCGGGCAGTCGGTGCAGAAGGGCACCTGGGACCGGCTGATGCGCTACCTGAACGCGCTGCATGCCGACCACATCGTGATGGAGGTCGCGCATCGCCCGCCCGAGGAGCTGGCCGCGTTCCGCGAGCTCGACCCGAAGATCGGCTTCGGCCTCGGCGTGATCGACATCAAGGCCAACGAGGTCGAGACCCCGGAGCAGGTCGCGCGCGCGATCGAGCGCGCCGAATCGGTGCTCGGCGCGGGCCGCGTGGCGTACATCCACCCCGACTGCGGGTTCTGGATGCTCAAGCGGCCGATCGCGGACGCGAAGATCCGCGCGATGCCGGCGGGGCGGGACCTGTTCGAGCGGGCGGGGGGCTGAGGGAGCGACCGTTCAGTTGCG
Organism: Burkholderiales bacterium; assembly: GCA_003818495.1. Taxonomy (GTDB): domain Bacteria; phylum Pseudomonadota; class Gammaproteobacteria; order Burkholderiales; family Burkholderiaceae_E; genus UBA4615. Next base: position 33,096 of record RPRK01000007.1, on the reverse strand, counting down.
CATCAGCCAGACCAGCCCCATCGGCAGCCACTCGACATAGGTGATCAGCACCAGCACCACTAGGCTGGACGCGAACAGAGGCACCAGCGCCCGACTGATCGCTCCGATGCCGACGCCGGCGATGCGGCCCGCGACGAACAGCGTCCCGCCCACCGGCGGGGAATACAGGCCGATCGCGAGGTTGCACGTCATCAGCAGCCCGAGGTGGACGAGGTCGATGCCGTAGGCGCGAGCGAGCGGCACGAGCACCGGCGCGGTCAGCACCAGCGCGGGCAGCGGCTCGAGGAAGATGCCGAGCACCAGCAGCACGCCGTTGACCAGCAGCAGGAACGACCATCGGGCCGCGGTGAAGTCGCGGACCATCTGCGTCAGCTGTGCGGGGATCTGCTCGACGGTGATGAGCCACGCGAGCGCGGCCGTCGCGCCGACCACCACCATCACCACCGCGCTGGTGACGAAGGCATTGAGCATCAGCCCCGGCAGGTCGCGCCACGTCAGGTCGCGGTACACGACGATCGAGACGAGCAGGCCGTAGACCACCGCCACCGCGGCCGATTCCGTCGGCGTGAACATCCCGGTCCAGATGCCGCCCAGGATCAGCAGCGGCATCGTCAGCGCCGGCAGCGCCTCCCGGAACGCCGTCCAGATCTCCGTCCGGCTGGCGCGTGCGCCTCCGGTGTCCCAGCCGTACCTGCGCCCATGATGGACGCAGATCAGCATCATCGCGATGCCGAAGAGCAATCCGGGGACGATCCCGGACAGGAACAGGTCGCGTACCGAAGCCCCGGCCACGAAGCCGTAGACGAGCATCGGGATCGAGGGCGGAATGATGATCGCGAGCGTGCCCGCGGTCGCGACCAGCGCGGCGGCGAATGCCTTCGGATACCCACGATCGACCATCGCCGGGATCATCACGCTGCCGACCGCCGCCGCCCCCGCGATCGCGGAGCCCGAGACGCCGCCGAACAGCAGGCAGGCGGCGACGGTGACGATGCCGAGCCCACCCGGCATGAAGCCGAACACCGTGCGTGCGAAGGCGATGATCCGGCGGCCGACGCCGCCGTGCGACAGCAGCTCGCCCGCCACGACGAACAGCGGGACCGCGATCAGGATGAACGGTTCGACGCCGCCGATGTAGGTGAGGAAGATCGTCTCGAGCGGATGTCCGAGCCCCTTCCAGGCGATGAAGCCCACGGTGGTCGCGAGCAGCGCGTAGACGAGCGGCAGGCCGAGCAGGGCCATCGCGAAGAACAGCCCGAAGATCTGCAGGAGTGCCATGTCGAAGGACGCCTCAGGCGCCGGTGACCGGTCCGCGCCACGCCTGGACGACGTCCCAGCCTGCGAACACCAGCGTGAGTGCCGCACCGACCGGCAGCGCGAGGTACTGGACGGCCATCGGCCAGTCGAGCACCGTGAGGACGCTGCCCCAGCTGGCGGAGACGAGCCGACCGCCGTAGACCAGCAGCATGCAGAGCACCCCGCACACCGCCACCGCGATCGCGACGCGCAGGATGCGCCGTGCCCGTCCGCCGAAGAGATCCACCAGCTCGCTGATCGCCATGTGGCCGCCCCGTCGGGTGGCCGCCGCGGCGCCCAGGAAGGTCACCCAGACGAGGAGCAGCTCCGAGAGCTCGATCACCCAGGCGAGATCGAGCGCGAACAGGTGGAGCACCACGTTCGCGAAGACCAGCCCGACCATCATCGTGCCGATGAGGACGATGCTCCAGTCCACCGCCGACCCGATCAGGCGCACGACGGGCGGCTCCGGCGGGGCGGGCGGCAGCAGGCCGACGCTCATTTCCCGGGCAGCGCGCGGCGCACTGCCTCGGCGTCGGCCAGCAGGACGTCGACGTCGGCACCGTACTTCTCTCGTGCCTTCACGTAGGCCGTCTGCACCGCATCGCGAAACGGTCCGAGTGCGGGCCGACCGATCTTCGCGCCCTTCGACTGCATGTCGGCGATCTGGCTCGCCTCGGCTGCGGCCACTTCCTTGCGGCTGAAGGCGGCGGCCTCGACCGCAGCCCTTCGGATCGCGTCTCGATCGGCGGCCGAGAGCTTCTGCCACGTCTTCTCGGAGACCGTCAGCGGAATCGGACTGTAGACATGCTGGGTCAGCGTCACGTGGGGCGCCACCTCGTAGAACTTGTTGGCGTGGATCGTGTCGACCGGGTTCTCCTGGCCGGACACCGTGCCCTGCTGGATCGCGAGGTACACCTCGGGCAGCGGCATGATCTGCACCGCGAAGCCCATCGACTCGAGCGTCCAGCGCATCATCTCGTTCGGGAAGGTGCGCAGCTTCTTGCCCTTCGCATCGGCGGGCGTCGCGAGCGGGTCCCGGGTCGTCATCGAGCGAAAGCCGGCTTCGAAGGTCGACAAGAAGCGGAAACCCTTCTCCGGTGCCTTGTCGAACTGCGCCTGCATCCACTTCGACTCGTCGTAGAGCTTCCAGCCCTGCTCGTACGTCTCGACCACGTAGGGCAGCGCGGTCAGGTTCAGGGTCGGAATGTGCGCGGCATAGGTTCCGGTGCCGCTCACGGTGAAGTCGATGCCGCCGAGCTGGAGCTGCTCGACGCCTTTCGGATCGTTGGCGAGCTGGCCGGCCGGGTAGACCTGGACCCGGTAGCGGCCCTGGGTGTACTGCGAGACCCGCTCGCCGAAGAGCTCCGCCGACTTGTGGCGCAACCCGCCGGGCTGGTCGGTGTGGCTGAACTTCAGAACGGTCTGGGCGGCGACCGGCAGGGCCAGGCTGGCGCCGAGCGCGAGCGCGGCGATGCGAACGATGGGCTTCATCGGATGTCTCCTCGTGGTGTCTGCGCAGGCGCGCGGTCGGGCGTCGGCTCGAGGCCGATCCGCCGTCCTTCCCGATGCGATCGATAGATCGCCTCCTGGATGTCGATGTTCCGCAGGTACTCTCGACCCGTGTTCTCCGCAGGCGACCCGCCTCGCGCGAATGCCAGCACGTGCGACTGCAGCGCGGCGACCGCACCGCCGGCGAAGGCTCCTGCCGGTCCGCGGTCGTAGCCGTGTTCGCGCTCGGTGCCGCCGTGCGGCGTGAACCACAGACGCGCCTGGCCGTCGAGTCGCAGCGTGCCGCCCGAACCTTCCAGCCACATCTCGCCCATCGTGCGGCGCAGGTCGTCGGCGGGATGCCCGGAGAGCCTGTTGCCGTCGAACAGACCCGTCGTTCCGCCGGCGAACTCGAAGATGACGTAGCCGGCGTCCTCGCCGGCGATGTCGGGATTGATCCGTCTCAGGCGCGCGGTCACCGCCTCGACCTCGCCCAGCAGGAACCGGAAGGTGTCGATGAAGTGGATCGCGGTCTCGTAGACCAGCAGGCGGGGCATCGTCCGGAAGTAGGGCTGACGATCGAGATAGGCCGCCCGTCCCTGGCCGTCGCCCGGTCGGAGCCGGAACGATACCGAGTAGGGATCGCCGAGCAGTCCGGCACGCAGCAGGCGACGGGCCTCGCGGTACCAGGGTGCGAAGCGGAAGTTCTCGTGGACGACGAGCGGCACGCGCGCGGCCTCCGCGACCTCGACGACCGCGAGGGCTTCGGCGGGCGTCGGCGCGAGCGCCTTCTGGCAGATCACCACGCGCGGTGCCGCGCGACAGGCCAGCCGCACCAGTTCGAGGTGCGTGGGCGGCGGTGTCACGATGTCGACGATGTCCGGCTGCAGCGCCGCGAGCATGGTCGCGGCGTCGTCGAAGCCGACCGCACCGCGCGGCTCGCCGAGCGCCTGCGACAGCCGCTCCGGATCGGGCTCGCAGATGCCGACCAGTTCAGCGCCGGGCAGGCTGCGCCAGGATTCCAGATGGAATCTGCTGAAGTAGCCTGCGCCCATCACGGCGACTCTGAGCGGTGCGGTCATGCGCGACTCAGAGGCCGGCGCGGACGGCTTCGCGGATCGCCACGGTGCCATCCGTGCCGCCGACCTCGAACGGGCGCAGCGCACCACCGGCGAAGGCCGAATCCACCGCCGATTCGAGTGCCCTCGCGGCCTGCGACAGGCGCGCGTCCGCATACCGGTCGGCCAGCCAGTCGAGCATCAGCACGGCCGACAGGATCGTGGCGGTCGGGTTGGCCCGGCCCCGCCCCGCGATGTCGGGCGCCGATCCGTGACAGGGCTGGAACAGCGCGTGGTGGTCGCCGACATCGGCCGAAGGGGCCATGCCCATCCCGCCGATCAGGCCGGCGGCGAGGTCCGACAGGATGTCGCCGAACATGTTCTCGGTGACCAGCACGTCGAAATCCCAAGGGCGGCGTACGAGGTCGAGGGCCGTCGCATCGACGTAGTGATGACGCGCGCCGATGTCGGGGTGCCGGGACGCGACCTCGTCGAAGACCTTCCGGAAGAAGGCCATGGAGCGGAACACGTTGGCCTTGTCGACGCAGGTGACCGTCCCCGGACGGCCGCGAGCGCGGCGCTGCGCGGCGAGCCGGAAGGCGAAGTCCGCGACCCGGTCGGTGCCCGCGCGCGTGATGACCATCGTGTCGCGCGCGATCGCATCGTTCTCGACGGTGCCGATCCCGCGCGACGCGAACAGACCTTCGGTCGATTCCCGCACCAGCACCAGGTCGATCGCCGACGCGCGCGGGTCGGCGAGCGCGCCCGGCATTCCCGGGAGCGAACGCGCCGGACGCACGCCCGCATAGAGGCCGAGCCGATCGCGCAGGTCGAGCTGCGGCGCGATCTCGGTGCCGTCCGGGTAGCGGACCTCGGGCCAGCCCATCGCTCCGAACAGGATCGCATGCGCATCCCGCGCGGCCGCGAAGGTGTCTTCCGGCAGCGCCACGCCGGTATCGCGAAAGTGCAGGGCGCCTGCGGGATGGGCACGCGTGCGCAGGGTGAAGCCGAAGCGACTGGCCAGATGCGTCAGGAGCGGCAGGGTGGCGTCGATGACCTCGACGCCGATGCCATCGCCGGGCAGCACGGCGATCTCGTAGGCGGTGGGTGGAGAGGGTGTCTTCAAGGGGGCCTCGTATCGATGCGTCCGGAGTCGCTGCTCAGACCTGCCGGACCTGGTAGCGCTCGAGGAGCGCGGTGAGTTCCTGGCCGCCGCGCTCCCGGTGCATGCGGTGCAGCTCCCGGGCGGCGGCGGCGTCGCCCTTGCGGATCGCCTGCACCACCGCCGCGTGCTCGCGGGTCGACTGCACCGGCTTCTTGCGCAGCTTCAGCGTGAACATGCGGGCGCGATGCGCGCGATCCCAGACGTTCTCCACCAGCGAGACGAGGAGGCGATTGCCCGACAGTTCGAGGAGCAGGCGGTGGAACCGCTCGTCCGCCTCGGCCCATGCATGCAGGTCGTCGATCCGAAGCGCCGCCGACATGTCCCGGCTGGCCTGCTCGAGCGGTTCGAGCTCGGCGGGTCCGGGACGGCGCGCGGCAGCCAGTTCTGCGGCGGTGGCCTCGAGCGAGGTGAGCACGTCGTAGATGTCCCGCATGTCGGTGGGCGACAGCGGCAGCACGCGCATGCCGTGACGTGGCACCACTTCGATCAGCCCCTCGTTCTGGAGCCGGATCAGTGCCTCGCGCACGGGTGTCCGACTCATGCCCAGCGCGAGCGCGAGCTCCTGCTCGAGCGCCTGGTGGCCGGGCTGCCAGTCGTTGTCCAGGATGCGGGCGCGGATCGCTTCGTAGGCGCGATCGACCATCGATGCGACGGTGTGCGCCGCGGTACGGGAGGCTGTCATCGGCGGGGCGACACGTTCCAGTGGGGGGGCGGATGACCGGCCACGGGCGCGTCGAAGCGCTGCAGACGGTCTCCGAGGAGGCAGCCGAGCCAGGCGGTACGCAGCCCCGGACCGCCGAATGCGAGACTCGACACGTTGCGCAGCACGCGGGACCGGACCGCGTCGAGCTGGGGGCGACCCATGGTCCGCGAGAGGTAGGCGGCCTCGACCTCGTCGAGGTGGGCCGGATCGGCATCTTCGAGAATGACCTGCTGCGAGCCATCGGCGAGCACGCGCAGCACGCGGTTGGACACGATGCTGGTGACCCAGGCGGCGCCGAGCGCGTCGAAGCACAGTCCGTCCGGGAAGGTGCCGTGGCCGAACTCGGTGACCGTGCTGGCCGGGCCGAGCGAACCGTCGGACCGCAGCTCGAAGCGAGAGAGTCGCCGCCCGAAGGTCTCGTTGACCCACATCGAGCGGCCGTCCGGATGCGGGGCGATCTCGTTCGTGTAACCCAGCCCGTCCGCCACGATGCGCGCACCGCGCCGGTCGACCAGCACCACGAAGCCGTCGTCGCAGTCGGGCGAATAGCCGAGCGAACGGGGTACGCGCCGGGTGCTGACCGTGATCCAGACCCGCCCTTCGGCGTCTTCGACGACAAAATTGGTCGGCGGCAGGTCGATCCCGTCGACCCGCTCGAGGAAGGGCCGCACGGCGCCCTGACGGTCCAGCGAGAACACGCCTCCGGTGTCGGGCCCGAGCTCGGCCACCAGGAAGCTGCCGTCGGCGCGCAGCGCGATGCCGTTCGGGTGCAGCGGCCGGCCCCCCGGCGCGGGGCCGGCGAACAGCGTCTGCGTGCCGTCAGGACGGATCAGCGTGACGCCGCCGCGCCAATCGGCGACATACAGCTCGCCCGCCGCGGTGGCCAGCACGCATTCGGGCCGATGCAGGTCCTGGCCGACGGGTGTCAGCGCCTCCAGCGGCAGCCTGCTCACGACCGAACCCTCCACCACCCGCCTCCCGGAACGCCGTCGCAGCCGGGCGTCCGGCCGTCGCATGCGTTGCATCATGCGTTAACGTATACGTTGTTGATCGCGAGTGCAAGTCCCCGGAACCTCGGGCGACGGACCTCTCAGCCGAACAGGGACTGCACCGCGCGCCGCAACCCTTCGTAGCCGCCGCACCGGCAGAGCTGCCCCGCCAGCAGTTCCAGCACCTGGTCGGGGCCGGGCCGGGGCACGGTGCGCAGCGCGCCGGCGATCGCCACCGTCATGCCCGCGCTGCAGTAGCCGCACTGGATCGCGCCGGCGTCGGCCAGCGCGCGCAGGATCGTCGCGCCGTCTTCGCCGAGCCCGTCCACGGTCGTGACCTCTGCACCGTCCAGGCGCGCGGCCAGCACCAGGCACGAGGGCACCGGCGCGCCGTCGAGCAGCACGAGGCATGCGCCGCAGCGGCCGATCCCGCAGCCGGGCTTCGGCCCGGTCGCCTCGAGCGGTCCGCGCAGCGCGTCGAGCAGTCGCGTGTCCGGCGCCGTGACGAGTTCGACCGGCCGGCCGTCGAGGACGAAGGCGCGCTTCACGGCGCCCCCTCCGCGGTCGCGTCCAGCGCGTCGCGCAGCCAGGCCGGCGACACCGGCAGCACCGAGGGCATCGCGCCGGCCGCATCGGCGATCGCATTGGCGATCGCGGGCGCGATCGCGTTCAGCGCGCTCTCGCCGATGCCGCGCGGCAGCGCATCGTCGTCGGCGATCGGCGCGTCGATCGCGCGGACCGCGACCCGCGGTGCGTCGGCCAGCGTGGGCACCAGGTAGCCGTCGAGGTTGGTTGCGCGAAACCGCCCCGCCTCGGCGGGCAGGTCCTCGAGCACGACGAAGCCGGCCGCCATCGGCACGCTGCCCTCGAGCTGCGACAGGTAGCCGGCCGGCGACACGACCGGACCCACGCTCGGCACCACGGTCACGCGGTCCACCCGTACCCGGCCCGTCCAGCGGTCGACCGACACCTCGGCGAAGGCGCCGCAGGCGCCGAAGATGGCATGGGCCGGGCCATGCTCGCTGAAGGTCTCGGGCATCGCGACCTCGGCTTCGACCCACACGTCGGCCGCCTCGCGCGCTGCACAGGCCACCGCGAGCTTCGGCACCAGCGCGGCCACCAGCTTCGCGAGGATGTGCGTGCCCCGCGAGGCCGAGGTCGGACCGGCCGAGGGCGTGCGCTCGGTCAGCCCGATGCTCGTGTGCAGCGGCGCGCCGGCCAGCGCGGGCTGCGCGTCGAGCGCGGCGCGCAGCAGCTCGCGGGCGGCACCCGACAGGCCCTGCCCCATCTCCGAGAGCCCGACGCGCAGCTCGACGACGCCGTCGGCCCGCCGCCCCAGCCGCCCGCCGGCGGCATTCGGACCGCCGATCGCGAAGCCCTCGCTCTTGACGACCAGCGCGCAGCCGCGGCCACGCACCCAGCGCTCCGATTCGGAAGCGGGGCGGGCGTCGGAGGTCCGACCGGGATCGGAGCCGGGCTCCGATCCGGCCCGCTCGGGCCGAGCGTCACACGGACTGGCCGCGGACTCGGCACGGGCCGCCTCGACCTGCGCCAGCACCGCATGCAGGTCGGGCAGCGGCGCGATCGGCTGGCCGAGCGGGCCGGGGTCGGCGCGCCCCAGCAGGTTGCGGGCGCGGAACGCGATCGGATCCAAGCCGGCACGGCGCGCGAGCGCGTCGATCTGCAGTTCCAGCGCGGTCGAGGTCTGCAGCGCACCGAACCCGCGGAACGCGCCGGCGATGCCGTTGTTCGTGTACGCGAGGCGACCGGCGACGCGCAGCGCCTCCCAGCGGTACGCACCGGGCGCATGCTCGTGCGCGGTGTCGAGCACCTCGGGGCCGTGCGAGGCATAGGCGCCGGTGTCGAGCAGCAGCGACACGTCGTGCGCGAGCAGGCGACCGTCGGCGGTGCAGCCGGTGCGCATGCGCACGACGAAGGGATGGCGCTTCATGCCCGCGGCCATCGATTCGGCCCGCGACCAGGCGAGCCGCACCGGCCGTCCGCAGCGCACCGCGAGCAGGGCCGCGATCGCCTGCGCGTGCATGTCGTCCTTGCCGCCGTAGCTGCCGCCGAGCGGCGAGCCGGTCACCTCGATGCGCCCGGGGGACCAGCCGAGGAGCGCGGCCAGGTCCTGCCGGATCGCGTGCGGACCCTGGCAGGGCGCGAGCACGTGCAGCGTGCCGTCATCGCCGGGCACGGCGAGCGCCGACTCGAGCTCGAGGTAGGCGTGCACCTGGCGCGGCGTGGTCACCACCGACTCGACGACGTGTGCGCAGCGTGCGAACGCCGACTCGAGGTCGCCGCGCTCGAAGCGCGTCGCATGCAGCAGGTTGCCGCCCGCATGGAGCGCGGGCGCGCCGGGGGCGAGCGCGCCCTCGGGATCGTCGACCGTGGGCAGCACCTCCCAGCGGACCTCGATCGCGGCGAGCGCCGCGCGCGCGGCCTGCACGGTGTCGGCCGCCACGGCGGCCACCGGCTCGCCGACGTGACGCACCACGTCGACGGCGAGCGCGGGCCGGTCGCGGACCTGGATGCCGAGGCGATGCCCGGTCGGCAGGTCCGTGCCCGCGATCGCGGCGTGCACGCCCGGCAGGCAGCGCGCCGCATCGAGCGAGACCGACAGGATGCGGGCGTGCGGATGCGGACTGCGCAGCACCGCGGCGTGCAGCAGGCCCGGCGCGCTCGCATCACCGAGGAAGCGATGCGGCGGCAGCGCGGCGGGAGCACGCGAGGTGGCCGCGGCGCGCAGCGCGGCGGTGTCGCGCACGGTCATGGCCGCCCCGCGCTGGTGGACGAGTCGGAGGCGGCGTCGGCGTCGGCGTCGGCGGCACGCACGAACGCAGCGGCATGCCCCGAGATCACCCGCGACGCGACGGCGACGCGCTCGGCACCGCTCGCGAGGGCATCGTCGCGCGCCTGCATCGCCGCGACCACGGCCTCGCGCAGCACCCGCGTCGAGGCGGGCGGCGCCCCCCAGGCGAGCAGCGACTCGACGCCTGGCAGCCGATGCGCGGGCGTCGGGCCGCCGCCGACCGCCACGCGCACGCCTTGCCCCGCGTCGACCATCGCGACGGTGACCAGGGTCGGGCTGAACGCCTGTCGCAGGCCGACCTTCTCCAGCACGACGCGGCGTGCATCGAGCGGCACGCGGATCTCGACGAGCAGGTCGTCCGCGGGCATGCCGCCCGGCGCGAGCGCATCCACCTCGCCGGCCGACGCGAAGACGTAGCGGGCGTCGAGCGCGAGCATCGCCGGCACCAGATCGCCCGACGGCCAGCACAGGTTGCCGCCCAGCGTGCCGAGCCGCCTGACCGGCGCAGAGCCGATCGAGCCGATCAGCGCGGCGAGCGCGGGCAGCGCGTGGCGCACGCGGGCATCGAGCCGGACGGACTCCAGCGTCGCGAAGGCCGACAGCACCAGCCCGCCCGCCTCCGCGCGCACCGGCGTCCCGCGCGCCGCGTCCGTCAGCACGCTCAGGTCGATCAGCGCGGCCGGGGCGCGGCCGTCGGGCCAGCCGAGCTGCGCGGCGGTCGCACCGGCGACCGGCTGCGCACGCGGATGGGCCGCGCGCAGCGCCCGGGCTTCGGCCACGGTGCCGGGACGGTGGATCGGCGGACCGAAGGCGTCGCTCATCGCTCGGCCGGCAGGCTCCACGGCACCAGCCTGCGCTGGGCCGTCGCGACGATGCGGAACAGCAGGAGGCTGATCGCGACCAGCACGATCAGCGCCGCGAACGCCTGATGGATCTTGAAGAACTGCGTGGAGAAGAGGATGAGGAAGCCCAGCCCCTTCTCGGCGGCGACGAACTCGCCCACGACCGCGCCGATCACCGCCAGCGTGGTCGCGATCTTGAGCGCGCTGAACACGTAGGGCATCGCGAAGGGCAGCCGCACGTGCAGCATCTGCCGCGAGCGCGTCGCGCGCAGCGATCGCGACAGCTCGAGCAGCTCGGGCGGGGTGGCGTGCAGCCCGGTGACGGTGGACACGACGATCGGGAAGAACGTGATGAGGAAGGTGATGACGACGCGCGGCAGGTCGTCCGCGCCCATCGTCACCACGATGATCGGCGCGATCGCGACGATCGGCGTCGACTGCACGACGATCAGCATCGGCAGCAGCGTGCGGGTGAGCAGGCGCGAATTGGCGAGCATCATCGCCAGCGGCACGGAGACCGCGATCGCGAGCAGATAGCCCATCAGCGCCACGCGCAGCGTCGCCCAGGCGTGGCCGGCCCACGAGGCGAGCCCGATCTCGGCGAACCCGCGCACGATCGCGGTCGGGGCGGGCAGCACGAAGGGCGGAATCGGCACCAGGCGACAGGCGAGCTCCCAGGCGAGGATCACCGCGACGAAGGCCAGCACCGGCGCGCCGCGATCGGCGAGTCGCAGCAGCGCCGCCATCGGGCCCGCGGCCGGGACGGCCGCGGTCGGCTCGCTGGCCGCGCCGCTGCCGGGCGCCACCGAGGTCACGCCCCACGGGACGGGCGGCGTCGCGGCACCGCCCTCGCCTTCGACCGGGGGGACGACCGCACTCATGCGGGCACCGGCCGGCTGAACAGCCGACCGCGGATGTGCGCGGACAGCTCGTGGAAGCGCGGGTGCGCGAGCGTGTCCATCGTGCGCGGCCGCGGCAGTCCGACCTCGATGATCTCGCGGATGCGGCCCGGGCGCGCGGTCATCACGACGATCCGGTCCGCGAGCAGCAGGGCTTCGGCGATCGAGTGGGTGATAAACAGCACGGTCTTGGGCCGTTCGGTCCAGATGCGCAGCAGCTCGAAGCTCATCTCGTCGCGAGTCAGCGCATCGAGCGCCGAGAAGGGCTCGTCCATGAGCAGGATGTCGGGGTCGAGCAGCAGCGCCCGCGCGATGCCGACCCGCTGCTGCATGCCGCCCGAGAGCTCGTCCGGGCGCCGGTTCGCGAAGTCGGATAGGCCGACCAGCGCGAGCAGTTCGCGGGCCCGCGCCGCCTGCGCGGGCGTGACGGAACCGGTCTTGTGGCGGGCGGGAAAGGTGACGTTGCCGAGGACGTCGTGCCAGGGCAGCAGCGTCGGACGCTGGAAGACGATGCCGGTGTCGTCGCGCGGTTCGACCACCGGCATCGCATGCACCTCGACGCGGCCCGCGCTGGGCGCGAGCAGACCCGCGACCAGCCGCAGCAGCGTGGACTTGCCGCAGCCCGAGGGGCCGAGCACCGCGACGAACTCGTGGCGCGCGACGTCGAGCGACAGGTCCTCGAGCGCCACGACCGGCGGCGTGCCGGGCGCGCCGGCGAAGCGCTGGGAGACGCCCGCAAAGCGGACGACCGGGCGGCCCGCGCCGCCGGGAACGACCGGGCGGCCCGCGCCGCCGGACACGATCGGGCGGCCCGCGCCGCCCGTGGCGTCGCTCACTTCGCCACGAAGCCGGCGTCGATCGCGGCCGCCGGATCGATCTTGTCGAGCGGCAGGCTCATCGACTTCGACACCCACTCCCAGGTCTTGGCGACGCGCGAGGCCTCGAAGCGGCCGAAGCCGTCCTTCTGCGTGACCGCGTTGACCATCAGCGATCGGGAGGCCTCGAACTGCGCGGTCGCGACCGCGACGTCGACCTCGGGCACCATCGACTTGAGCGCCTCGGCGGCCGCCTTCGGGTTGGCCAGCGCGGCCTCGCTCGCCTTCTGGTAGGCCCGCACGAACCGGCGGACCACTTCGGGCCGCTCCTTGAGCATCTTCTCCGAGGCGAACAGCGACAGGCCGTAGCCGTCGTAGCCGTACTTCGACCACGGGATGATGACCAGCTCCTTGCCGGCCTCCTTGAGCGTCTTCTCGAAGCCCGGCGCGACCGTGGTCCAGTTGATCGTCGCGGCGACCTGACCGCTGGCGAGCATCGGCGCGAGCGCGCCCGGGTCCACGCGCAGCAGGTTGACGGCCGCCGGGTCGATCTTGTTCTGCTGCAGCACCAGCGGCCAGGTGACGTTCGACGACGAGGCCGAGGCGGTCGCCACGCGCTTGCCGACGACGTCGCCGAGCGCCTCGATGCCGCTGCCCTTGGTGGTGAAGATCGCGTCGGGCTGCTGGGTGTAGATCGGCAGCAGCGCCTTGACGGGTACCGCACCGCTCGCCCGTGCCTGGAACAGCGCCGCGATGCCGCCGGTGCCGAGATCGGCGACGCCGGTGGCCAGCCGCGTGACCACCTCGCTCGAGCCGCGGGCGGACTGCACCGTGACCTCGAGGTTCTCTGCCGCGAAGAAGCCGCCCTTGACGCCCAGGTAGGGCACGGCCTTGTCGCCCGCGGGCAGCCAGTCGATCAGGAAGGTCAGCTTGTCCTGGGCGGACGCGGTGCTCACCAGCAGGCTGGCGAGCGACGCGGCGGCGAGGCGCAGGAGGGGGAGGCGGCGCATCGGTGGGTTCCTCGGGAAAGGGGAAGGAAAAGGAGGCGGAGGCGGGGGCCGGGCGCGCGGCACGGGCCGCACGGACGCCCCCACCGTGCAATTCACGTGCCATCGCCCCGCGGGGGATCGGCGCACCGCGGGGAGGCGTCGCCGCACCAGCGCGAGGCCGCCTCGACGAGCGCGGGGCCGAGCCGCGCGTCGAGCTCGGCCGGTCGCGACACATGCGGGGCATGCCCCGCATCGATCGACAGCACCCGCGCCCCGGGCGACAGCGCCAGCAGCCTGCGCTGCAGCGCGGGCACGATGGAGCGGTCGCCGAGCGCCTCGACATAGAGCCTCGGCACCCGCCCGAAGCCGTCCGCGGTGAGCCGCGGCACGCCGGCCCGCGCGGTCTCCGACTGCGGCACGAGCCGCGCGGCGGCCGCCCGTGCGAGTTCGGGCGGGCAGTCGTGCAGGAAGACATCGATCGCAGCCTGCGGCGGTACCCGGGAGACGCGGCCGTCGGCCGACCAGGCCAGGTGCGGCCGGATGCCGGCGAGCGACTCGGGGGCGTGGCCTTCGGCCACCATCGACGCGATCACCGCGGCGAGCGGGATGCCGGACGGCAGCATGATGCCGGCGACCATCGCGAGCGCGGCGATCCGCGGGGCACGCAGTTCGGCGGCCTGCGCGGCGACGACCGATCCGCCCGAATGCGCGACGAGCAGCACCGGCGTCCCGGCGGGCATCGCATCGACCCGCGCGACCAGCGCGTCGACCTGCTCGTCGAAGCCGACGTCGTCGCGCTCGCCGCGCGCCCCGGGCAGGTCGATCGCCTCGACCGTCATGCCGCGCGCCCGCAGCAGCGGCGCGAACCCCTCCCACACCCAGGCGCCCTGCCAGGCGCCGTGCACGAGGATCGCATGCGGCACCCGCATCGGGGCGGGCGCTCCGGTCTCAGCCATAGGTGCGCCGGTACATCTCCCGGATGTGCGCCTCGACGGTCACGGGCGGATAGCGCGCGGGATTCGCGGCATCGACCGTGCCGGGCAGCGCCTCGACGAGCTCGTCCGGGTTGCCGGTGAGGAAGAACGGCACCGAGTAGCGCTCGCGGCCCGAGCGATTGATCACCCGGTGCAGCGTCGAGCGGTACCGGTCGTTGGTCCAGCGCGCCATCATGTCGCCGAGGTTCACCACGAAGGTGTCGGGCAGCGGCGGGGCGTCGATCCAGGTGCCGCTGTCGTGGTCGAGCACCTGCAGGCCGCCGACCTCGTCCTGCATCAGCAGCGTCACGCCGCCGAAGTCGGTGTGGGCGCCCGCACCGAGCTGCGAATCGGGCGCCGAAGGCGGCTGCGGCGGATAGTGCAGCGGCCGCAGCAGTGCGATCGGCGCATCGCAGAAGCGGTCGAAGCGGTGCTCGTCGAGCGCGAGGGCCAGCGCCAGGCCGCGCATCGTCGTCCGGCCGAGCGCGAGCATCGCGTCGAAGTAGGCCTGCATCGTGTCCCGAAAGCCGGGCGGCGCGTCGGGCCACTGGTTCGGGCCGTGGTTGAAGCGCCCGGCGAGCACCGTCGGATCGTCCGGCGGCAGGTCGCGCCCGATGTAGAACCCCTCCTTCAGGTCCGGCAGCGTGCCCGCCTGCAGCGTCTGGCCGCGCAGCGCCTCGTAGCCGCGGTTGCAGCTCGAGCGCGCCTTGTCGACGCGGCGCTTGTCCGCCTCGGGCAGCGCGAAGAAGGCGCGCGCCGCCTCGAACACCGCCTCGCGCAGCGCACGCGGCACGCCGTGGCCGGCCATGTAGAAGAAGCCGTGCCGCAGGCAGGCGGCATGCAGTTCGGCGGCCACGCGCGCGCGGGCATCGGGGTCGTCGGACCGCAGGCCCGACACGTCGATCACGGGTAGGGAGGGAGCGCTCATGGAGCGCGACGGCACGCAAGCGGCGTGCCACGCATCGCTGCGCCGGACGCGTGCACGAACCGGTCGATGCACGCGGACGAGGCCTGCCCCGGCCGGCCGGACCGCGGCACGGGGCCGCGCGGGCTGCGACAATCGGTGCGAGGCGCCCGCCGGCGCCGGAGGCCAGACCATGCCCCACGACGCCCTGCCCGCGCGCTTCGACGATGTCGAGGCGCTCGAGTCGTTCATGACCGCGCCGTCGCCGGCGCTCGTCGCCGATCTGGACCGCGCGCCGGGCGACGTCCTGGTGCTCGGCGTCGGGGGCAAGATGGGGCCGACGCTGGCGAGGATGGCCCGGCGCGCCCTGCCCGGCCGGCGCGTGATCGGCGTCGCCCGCTTCACCGACCCGACCCTGCCCGCCACCCTGCGCGCGCACGGAATCGAACCGCTCGCCTGCGACCTGCTCGATCGGGCGGCGATCGAGCGGCTGCGCGACGCGACCCCGACCGCGACCAACGTCGTGTTCATGGCCGGCCACAAGTTCGGTGCCTCGGGCAACCCGTCGCTGACCTGGGCGATGAACGTCGGCGTCCCCGCGATGGTCGCCGAGGCGTTCCGCGACCGGCGCATCGTCGCCTTCTCCACCGCCTGCGTGTACCCCTTCGTCGACACGGCGGGTCCCGGTGCGGCCGAATCGCTCGGCGCCGTGCCGCCGCCCGGCGACTACGCCTGGTCCTGCGTCGGCCGCGAGCGGATGTTCGAGCACGGTTCCCGGACCTGGGGCACGCCCGGGCGGCTGGTGCGCCTGTCGTACGCGATCGACATGCGCTACGGCGTGCTGCGCGACGTGGCCGACGCCGTCTTCCACGGGCGCCCGCTCGACCTGTCGATGGGCTGGGCCGACGTGATCTGGCAGGGCGACGCCAACGAGCAGGCGCTGCGCCTGCTCGCGCACTGCACGACACCGGCTTCGCCGATCAACGTGACCGGGCCCGCGCACACGTCCATCCGCGCGCTCGCGCTCGAGTTCGGCACGCGCTTCGGGCGCACGCCGGTGTTCGTCGGCAGCGAGGCGTCGACCGCGTGGCTGGTCGACACCGCCGAGGCGCAGCGCCTGTTCGGCACGCCGCGCGTGCCGCTGGCCGCGATGATCGACTGGGTGGCGGACTGGGTGGCCCGAGGTGGCGCGAGCCTCGGCCGGCCGACCCATTTCGAGACGCGCGATGGCACCTACTGATCCGGCCGAGGCGGGCGCGGTCCGGGCGCACGGGCTGGAGGCCCGCCATCTGGGCGGGCTGCTCGCGCTGTCGGGCGCGGCCGGCTGGAACCAGGATGCGGACGACTGGGCCCACATGCTGTCGAGCGGCCGCGGCTGGGGCCTGTCGGCCGCGGACGGCACCCTCGTCGCGTCGACGGTGGTGCTGCCCTACGGCAGCGGGTTCGGCACGGGCACGGGCACCGACATGAGCATGGGCGGCGGCTTCGCCTGGATCAGCATGGTGCTCGTGCTGCCGAGCTGCCGCGGGCGCGGCTTCGCATCGCGCCTGCTGGCCGAGGCGCTCGACTGGCTCGACGCGCGGCACCTCGTGCCGGTGCTCGATGCGACACCGGCCGGGCATCCGGTCTACCGCCGCCAGGGGTTCGTCGACACCTGGGGCCTGGCGCGGTTCGCGCGCGAGCCCGCGGCCGCGGCATCGGTCGCAGCCCCGCCTGCGGGCGTACGCATCGAGCCGCTGGCCGACGCGCACTGGCCGGGCATCCTGGCACTCGACGCGCCCGCCTTCGGCGCGGACCGGCACATCCTTCTGCGTGCGCTCGCCGCCCGCGCACCCGACCTCGCCCACGTGGCGACGTACGGCGGGTCGGTGAGTGGCTTCGTGCTGGGCCGGCCGGGTCGCGATGCGACGCAGCTCGGGCCGCTCGTCGCCTCGCGCGCCGAGGTCGGGATCGCGCTGCTCGACGCGGCCCTCGCGGCGGTGCCGGGTCGCGTGTTCGCCGACGTGCCGGATGCGCAGCAGGCGATGCGCGAGGCGCTGGGCGCACGCGGCTTCCGGGTGCAGCGTCCGTTCACGCGGCTGGTGTGTCCCGGCGAGGCGGCGGCCGCGGACGTGCGCGCACCGGGCGACCCGACGACGCTGCGCCTGATCGCGGGGCCCGAACTGGGCTGAACGGACCGGGGCGGAGGGCGGCACCGAGCCGCCGTGGCGCGGGCGCCGCAGATGCAGTGGTCTCGGGACGACGATCCGCCACGGTGTCGACACGATCGGGGGTCCGCGGACCGTGGCCGAGGCATCCGCGGTCGCTTTCCGCCCACAGGCGGTGCACTCCGTCGAGCCCCGGAACAGCGGGGGTTTCGTGCCTCTCTTCGAGCGATCCGCCCATCCGGGTCGGCGGCATCGTCCGTCCACCGCGTAGGGGTTTTCCGACAGCGCTCCCGACCGACCGACACTCATGGCCGCACCGACCTCCTCCACGACGCCCGCCGCCCGGCCCGCGCCGCCACGCCCCGCCGCCGGACCCGGCGCCGCGCCCGCCACCGGCGCATCGCCGCAGGCGCCCACGAGCCTGGACGGCAGCGCCGACCTGCTGCGTCGGACCCTGCCGCTGATGTCGCGACACGCGGCCGGCTACGCGCCCGACTCGTACGCCCTCTGGTACGAGTACGTGCGCGGCGGCAATCCCGCGCTGCGGGCCGAGCTCGACGCGCTGGTGAACGCCTGCGAACGCCTGTCGCACGAACTGACCTTCGAGCTTCACCAGAAGCACCTGTCGGATCGCAACGAGGACTCGGTGCGCAAGGCGGGGGCCGGCCTGCTCGAGCTGATGCACACGATGCGCACCTCGGTCGAGACCGCGAGCTCCGAGGCGACCGAGTTCGACGCCCAGTTGGCCGCGTTCGGCGAGGGCATCGCGGCGGCGGAGTCGCCCGAGGACATGCGCCAGCACGTCGACACGATGCGCAGCGACGTCGACCGCATGAACCGCTCGCTGTCGACGCTGACCACCCGTCTCGAATCGAGCCACCAGGAGGTCTCGCGGCTGCAGAACGAGCTCAAGCGCGCCCGCGAGGAGGCTTCGCTCGATCCGCTGTCGGGGATCCTGAACCGGCGCGGCTTCGACATGGAGCTGGCACGGCTGTGCCGTGCCGCCTCGGAGCAGGGCCTGGCGTTCTCGCTGGTGATGGTCGACATCGACTTCTTCAAGAAGATCAACGACACCTACGGGCATCCGTTCGGCGACCAGGTGATCCGCGCGGTCGGGCAGGCGCTCTCGCAGCTGACCCAGCGCAAGGACGTCGCCGCCCGCTACGGCGGCGAGGAATTCGCGCTGCTGCTGCCCGAGACGCCCGCGGCGGGCGCGCGCGACGTCGCCGACCGCGTGCGCGCGGCGATCGCCCGCGGCGCGATCAAGCGGGGCGGCAACGAGCCGGTCGGCAACATCACGATCTCGGCCGGCGTCGCGCAGTACGTGCGCGGCGAGGACCCGCTGTCGCTGATCGCACGCGCGGACCGTGCGCTCTACGCGTCGAAGCAAGGCGGAAGAAACCGCGTGACGGTGGATGGCTGACGGGGGGCTGACGGGGGGTTTCGAGCCGCATGCGGCGAGCCCCGTCAGCGGGCGCGGCATGCTTGCCGCGCACTGGTGCCCCCAGAACGTGAATCCGCCGAGAGGCGGCTGATCAGAGGTTTCGAGCCGCACCGCGGCGAGCCCCGTCAGCGGGCGCGGCATGCTTGCCGCGCCCTGATGCTCCCCGAACGTGTATCTGCCGAGAGGCAGCTGACTAAAGCTTCCGCCCCCCCAAAAACAACCCCTCCGCCCTCACCACATCCTCGTCCGACAGCCGAGTCACCTGCGCGATCGCGAACCGCACCTCCGGCGACAGCAGCCACGGCGCGTCGGCCGCCGCCTCGACGAGCGCGCCGTCGAACGCGAGTCGGCCGTCGATGCCACGCACCCAGCCGAGCTCGCCGAGCGTGGCGATGATCGCGCGGAACGACGCCCGATCGAAGAACTCCGGCGAGCCGGGCTCGTGCAGGAACGCCATGCGCTGCGCGAGCAGGAAGCACAGGTCCTCGAGCGCCTTCGGCGTGAGCGCGCCCGAGCCCTGTCCCGTCAGGACGGCGAGCGTGATGAACCAGCGCTCGAGCGGCTGGCGCATCAGTTGCGCGAGCGTGTGCAGCGCGGCCGCGCCGTCGCCGCGCGTGCCCGGCCCGGCGGCGGTCAGGCCGAGCGACTCGAACGCATCGAGGCAGGCATCGACCTTCGTGCCCAGTGCCGCCGCGTCCCACGAGAGGAACAGCTCGGCGCGCAGCAGCGGGAACACGCGGTGCGCGACCGACAGCAGCTGCTCGCGCGCCACGCCCGGATGCTGCGAGAGCAGCGCCGCCAGCAGCGCGGGCAGTGCCCACGCGTGCAGCACGTTATTGCGGAAGTAGGCCAGCAGCGCGACCTGCGCGCCATGCACCTGCAGCACGTCGCCGAGCGGATGCGGGATCCGCCAGAGCACGCCGGTCCGCTCGGCCTGCTCGACGATCTCGGTGCCCGAGAGCGGCGTGATGACCAGTCGGGCCGAGTACGGCGCGCGCGCGAGCAGCTCGCGCAGCAGGTCGAGCTGGCGCACGAGCTGCGCGGCGTCCATCGCATGGCGGGGCGAGCCCAGCATCGCCACCGACACCAGGTTGACCGGATTGACGACCACCGCGTCGTTGATCCGGGTCACGATCTCCAGCGCGAGCGCATCCACCGCCGCGCGGCGATCGAGGTCGGCCTTCGTGCTCGCGGCGGCCCGCCTGGACGCGCTCGGATCCGGCGCGCCGGCGGGCGTCGTGGGAGCGGCCCCGGGCAATGCACCGTGCGCCCCCAGGAACGGCCCGAGCGGGATCGGCTCGCCGACATTCACGTGCACGCGGCCGAAGTGCTCGCGCAGCACACGGACCGAGCGCAGCAGCCCGAGCAGCGACTCCTTGCGCTTGGGACGCCCCGACAGCTCGGCCACGTAGGTGTCGCCCTCGAGCACGCGCTCGTAGCCGATGTAGACCGGCACGAAGACCAGCGGCCGCTGCGGCGCGCGCAGCCAGCTGTCGACGGTCATGGCGAGCAGGCCGGCCTTCGGCGCCAGCGTCCGCCCGGTGCGGCTGCGGCCGCCCTCGACGAAGTACTCGACCGGGAACCCGCGCGTGATCATCGCGTGCAGGTATTCGGCGAACACCGCCGCGTAGAGCGCGTCGCCGCGGAAGCTGCGGCGCAGGAAGAACGCCCCGCCCCGGCGCAGCAGGCCGCCCACCACCGGCAGGTTCAGGTTCGCGCCCGCGGCGACGTGCGGCGGCGGCAGCCCCTGGTAGTAGATGAGGAAGGACAGCAGCAGGTAGTCGATGTGGCTGCGGTGGCAGGGCACGTAGACCACCGTGGCGTCCGAGGCGATGTCGCGCAGCTCGTCGAGCCGGTTGGCCGAGATGCCGTCGTACAGCCGGTTCCACAGCAGCTGCAGGAGCAGGTCGTAGGCCCGGATGAACGGATACGAGTAGTTCGACGCGATCTCCCACGCGGCCCGTCGCGCGGTCTGCTCGGCGCGCTCGCGCGTCTGCCCCTTGGCCTGTCCGGCCTCGTCGATCGCCCGCTGCACCGGTTCGCCCGCGATCACCGCGTTGATCAGCACGTGGCGGTGCGACAGGTCCGGACCGATGACCCGCTCGCGCACGCGGCGGAAGGCCGCGCGCAGCAGACGTGCGGCGCGGCGCAGCGCGAGCGCGTCGTCGTCGGCGCCTTCGAGCATCTCGCGCAGCGACATCGGCTCGCCGAACTCGAGCATCGTCTGGCGACCGTGGATGAGCACGCGGGCGAGCTGGCGCAGCGTCCCCGGGATGGCCCAGCCTTCGGCGAGCAGCGCCTTGACGATCGAATCCTGGTTGCGCGGCGCCCGGCCCCAGAACACGTGCACCGGCACGATGGTCACGTCGACGGCCGGATCCGCACGCACCGCCGCCGCGAGCCGCGCGAGCCGCGGTGCGTAGGCGTAGGGCTGCGCACGCAGCGGCGAGGGCTGCCCCGATCGCGTCAGGTAGAAGAACGAATGCCGCTCGACCGCCTGCGGCGTGCCGTCGGCCCCGGCCGCGGCGAGGGGTGCCAGCGGCAGCGGCAGGCCGAGCGCACGGGTCTGCTCGTCGAGGACGACCAGTGTCGAGAGGGTCCGGAACTGCAGCGCGTAGCAGACCGGCTGGCCGCGGTCGAGCCGTGCCACCAGGGCGTCGGCGCCCACCGTCTGGACGGCGACGAGTCGCCGCAGCACCGGCCGCAGCACGGCGATCGCGAGACGACCGAGCCAGGAGCCGCGCGCCGCCGCACGCCTCGGGCGCGCCTCGGCGGACGGCGGGTCGGCCGGAGTCGTCGGCGACGCCGACGCCGACGCTCGCGGCGACGTCATCGGGTTCGGTTCATGCTCGGCGGGGTCCACCGCCGAAAGGTCGCACCGGGATCGACCGGCCGTCAAACCGGGCGGCGTCGGACAGGTCGCATCCGCCGGGCCGGGTCGGACAGGTCGCGCCCGGACCGGTACACGACGCCCGTCAGAGCGACAGCACGTGCCCCTGCTCGGGCCGGCCGCGGCCGTCGACCAGTTCGACCCAGACCCGCGCCACGTCGACCGGCCCGCGACCTTCGACGACCGTCATCCAGCCGCCGGCGCCGCGCACCTTCGACGAGAAGCCGTCGCGCGCGGCGGCCAGCCGGCGCTCGACCTCGGCGGCGCCCCAGTCGGCGTCGCGCTTCTTCCAGCGCCCGGGCGCGAAGAACATCGTCGGCTTCGGACCGGGCAGCGGCGCGGCGGGCGCGCCCTCGGAG
Organism: Burkholderiales bacterium; assembly: GCA_003818495.1. Classification (GTDB taxonomy): domain Bacteria; phylum Pseudomonadota; class Gammaproteobacteria; order Burkholderiales; family Burkholderiaceae_E; genus UBA4615. The sequence goes on along the minus strand of RPRK01000007.1, from coordinate 11,319 downwards.
CGACGCTGCGCGCCCTGCTCCCAGTGGGTGAGTCCGACCGCGCAGTCGTGGCGCAGCGCGTCGCCGAGGCGCCGGTGCAGCGCCTCGCGCACGCGGGCATCGCCCGACATGTCGACGTAGACGGTCGGCACGTCCGCCTCGAGCGTCGCGGCCGCGTCGTAGGGCAGCACGCGGTCGTAGCAGCCCAGGGCCTCGACGAACGCGACGTTGCCCGGCGAGGTCAGACCGACGACCTCGACCGCATCGGGCCCGCCGCGGCGCTGCGACAGCAGCCATGCGGTCGCATAGGCGGTCTTGCTCGAGGCGCTGCCCAGCACCACGCGCCGCGCACCGAAGAAGCCTTCGTCCGCGAGGAAGTCGTCGATCAGGTAGGCGGTGGTGAACAGCGGCCGCAGCAGCATCTGCTCGGCCTCGAGCGCGGCGCGGGACGCCGCGTCCTCGCCGGGTCGATCCGGCACCCGCAGGTAGGTGTTGTAGACCGGCGAGAGGCCGGCCCGATGGGGAACAACGTCGGCGAAGCCGCGCGCGCCCACCGGACCCGGCTCGACCTCGAGGTGCGAGGACATCGGCAGGTAGCCGTAGAAGCGATCGCCGACCGCGAGCCCCGGGTTCGCGGAGGCGACCACCGTCGCGAAGCCCCACACCGGCACGCGGCCCCAGCCGTCGGGCGCGGGAAAGAAGCGCCAGTTTTCGAGGCCCGGCACCGCGCCGCACGCGCCGTAGGTGACGTTGTTCGCCGTCAGCGCGAAGCGCTCGACGCGCAGCACCGCCTGGCCCGGCTCGAGCCCGGTCGCACCGGGCACGGGCCCGTCGACGACGCGGGTCGTGCGCAGGTCGTCGCGGCGGACCTGGACGTCGACGAAGGCGGGCGCGTCGCTCATCTACTTCGCCATCCGGACGCTGCGGTCCAGGAACTCGTTCGTGTACGCGCTCTTCACGTCGAACGGCTTGTCGAGCCCGATGTATTCGACGACCAGGTCGTAGTCGGCCTTCATGCGCGCGTCGTCGTGGATGCCGAGCGCCACGCCGCGCGAATGGCGGTCGCTCATCAGCGTCTCGACCAGCTTCCAGTTGGTCAGCTCGTTGTCGAACTTGAGCGCGCCGTTGGCCTCGATGAGCGCCTGCACGCACGGCTCGGGCTGCGCGACGCAGGCGGCGAACGCGCGCTGCGTGACCTTCACGAAGCGATCGACCAGCGGCCGGTTCTTCGCGAGGAACTCGGCGTTCACGATCACCGAATTGCCGTAGGGGTTCAGGCCCGCGTCCTTCCACGCGAGGAAGCCCATGTCGTCGCCGAGCTCGCGCTGGAAGATGTGGTGGATGTTGAAGAACGAGGTGGTCGCGTCGATCGACTTCGCCTTGAGCGCCGACAGCTTGGCGTTGGCGTCGATGTTGACCCAGGTGACCGACTTCGGATCCATGCCGTTGGACTTCGCGAGCGCCGGCCACATCGTGCGCGCGCCGTCGCCGGCCGGATTGCCGATCTTCTTGCCGGCGAGGTCCTTGACCGACGTGATGCCCGAGCTCTTGAGCCAGTACAGGCCCTGCGGCGAGTTGGCGTAGACGTTGAAGACGGCGACCAGGTCGGCCCCCTTGCCGCGCGCCACCAGCACGCCGCCCATGTCGGCGAGGCCGATCGGGTTCGCGCCCGCGCCGACCTTCTGCGTGGCCAGCGCCGAGCCGCGGCCGGGCTCGAGGTTCAGGTCGATGCCTTCCTTGACGTACCAGCCCTGCTTCTTCGCGAAGTAGTAGGGGGCGTGATCGCCGCCCGGCACCCAGTTGAGGACGAAGTCGACCCGGGTCTGTGCGCCGGCCGTGGCCGCGGCGAAGAGTGCGGCGCAGCCGAGGGCCGCCTTGACCGCTCGCCCCGCGAACCCCGCGGCGATGCCCGCGGTCATCCGATGTCTCGACGCCATCTCGTCTCCTCTCGTCGTGATGATGCAGGCCGCCTCGAACGGGCGCCGATCGATGGTATCGACCGGCTTTCGACGGTGTCAACGCCGTCCGGGCGTTGACGCTGCCGGACCCATCGGCTAATTTAACCGGATGGTTACATCCCTCGGTGCACCATAGCACGGCCCTGATGGCACTGCACCGCTCGGCGCTCCCGCAGGACGTGCTCGCGCTGCTGCGCCGCGGCACGGTCATCCCCGCCCACCCGCTCGCCCTCGACGCGTCGCGCACGCTCGACGTCCGGCGCCAGCGCGCGCTCACCCGCTACTACCTCGACGCCGGCGCGGGCGGTCTCGCGGTCGGCGTGCACGCCACGCAGTTCGCCATCCGCGACGTCGGCCTGTACGAACCGGTGCTGCGCCTGGCGATGGACACCGCACGGGCCTGGACGCAGCGGCCGGTGATCATGATCGCCGGGCTCGCCGGCCGCACGGCGCAGGCGGTGGCCGAGGCGCGGACCGCGGTCGCGCTCGGCTACCACTGCGGCATGCTCTCGCTCGCCGCCCTGAAGGGCGAGTCGATCGATGCGCTCGTCGCGCACTGCGAGGCGGTCGCCGCCGAGATCCCGCTGATCGGCTTCTACCTCCAGACGGCGGTCGGCGGCATCGCGCTGCCCGCCGCGTTCTGGGCGCGCTTCGCCGCGATCGACAACGTCGTCGCGATCAAGGTCGCGCCCTTCGACCGCTACGCGACGCTGGACGTCGCCCGCGGCGTGGTCGCGGCCGGTGCCGACTCGCGGGTCACGCTCTACACCGGCAACGACGACCACATCGTGCTCGACCTGCTCGCGCCGCTGGCCGTGCGCCGCGACACGGAGGACGGCGTCGAGGAGGTCCGGGTGCGCATCCGCGGCGGGCTGCTCGGCCACTGGAGCGTGTGGACGCACGGCGCGGTCGACCTGTTCGCGCGCATCGGCCGCGCCATCGAGGAGGACCGGCTCGACGACGACCTGCTCGCGCTCGATGCGCGCGTGACCGACTGCAACGCCGCGTTCTTCGACGTCGCCCACGGCTTCGCCGGCTGCATCGCCGGCTGTCACGAGGTGCTGCGCCGCCAGGGGCTGCTCGAGGGCACCTGGTGCCTCGACCCGGCCGAGGGCCTGTCGCCCGGACAGTCGGCCGAGATCGACCGCGTGCTGCGCCAGCACGCGGACCTGGGCGACGACGGGTTCGTGCACGCGAACCTCGCCCGCTGGCTTGCCGACTGAACGCCGACCGAACGCCCCCCGAGCACCGATGACCCGACTCGACACCCCCGCTGCGCGCTGGACCTTCGCCGTGCTCGCGCACGCCGGCCTGGTGCTCGCCTGGTACCTGTTCGTCGAGATCGGCCGCGTGCCGAAGTTCGTGATGCCCTCGCCGCAGGCGACGCTCGCCGCGCTCTTCGTGCCCGACTACGCCTGGGGCACGAATCTCGCGGTCACCGCCACCGAGATCTTCGGCGGCTACTTCCTCGCGCTCGCGGTCGGCGTGCTGCTCGCGCTGGTCTTCACCTGGTCGCGGCCGCTCGAGGCGATCTTCCTGCCGCTGCTGGTCACGCTCAACATGATCCCGAAGGTCGCGCTCGGCCCGCTGATCATCGTGTGGTTCAAGTACGGCGTGTTCCCGAACACGCTGATGGCGTTCTCGATCGCGGTGTTCCCGATCCTGCTCACCACCGCGCGCGGGCTGCGCGAGGTCGAGCCCGAACTGCTCGACCTGGTGCGCTCGCTGCGCGGCTCGCGCTGGCAGCTGTTCGTGAAGATCCAGCTGCCGGGTGCGCTGCCCTACATCTTCTCAGGCATGAAGGTGGCCTCGATCCTGGCGGTGGCGGGCGCCGTGGTCGGCGAGTTCCTCGGCTCCGACAAGGGCCTGGGCTACCTGATGCTGCAGGTGCAGGTGACGCTCGACACGCCCGCGATGTTCATGGCGGTGATCCTGATCACGATGCTGGGCATGCTGCTCTACGGCCTGGTGCTGCTGCTCGAGCGCTGGCTCGTGGTGCGCGACGCGAGGCTCGCTTGAGCGAGGTCCGCGGCGACGCCGCCGAGGCCTTCATCCACCTGCGCGGCGTGCGCAAGGTCTATCGGACCGGCGCACGCGAGCACCTCGCGATCTCGGACGCGAGCTTCGACGTGATGCCGGGCGAGCTGGTCTCGCTGGTCGGGCCCTCGGGCTGCGGCAAGTCGACGCTGCTCAAGATCCTCTCCGGACTGCATCCCCACGACGGGGGCGAGGTCCGCATCGGCTCGGTCGCGACGCCCTTCGATCCGGCCCGCGACATCGGCATGGTGTTCCAGCAGCCGCTGCTGCTGAAATGGCGGCGCATCCTCGACAACGTGCTGCTGCCGGCCGAGATCCTCGGGCTGCCGATGGCGGCGGCGCGCGAGCGGGCGCGCGAGCTGCTCGCGCTGGTCGGGCTGGCCGGCAGCGAGGACAAGTATCCGTACGAGCTGTCCGGCGGCATGCAGCAGCGCGCGGCGATCGCCCGCGCGCTGGTGCACGACCCGAAGCTGGTGCTGATGGACGAGCCGTTCGGCGCCCTCGATGCGCTGACCCGCGAGAAGATGAATCTGGAGCTGCTGCGGATCTGGCGCGAATCGGGCAAGACGATCGTGTTTGTCACGCACGGCATCTCGGAGGCGGTGTTCCTCGGCACGCGCGTGGTGGTGCTCACCGCGGGTCCCGCGCGGATGGCCGACAACTTCCGCATCGAGCTGCCCTATCCGCGCACGCTCGACATGAAGACGCAGGAGGCCTTCGGCGTCTACACGCGGCGCATCTACGCGCTGCTCGGCATGGCCTGACCCGGCGCCGGATCTAGAGGGCGTCCTCCACGCCCGCGCTTGCCAGGCGCGGCGCGGGCGGTGCACGGTGGGACCCCGCCCTCCACGAGCCTGCGACCTTGACCGATCCGACGACCTCCGCATCCGCTGCCGGCCCCGTGCTGCGGGCGGCCGACCTGCGCGGCCTGGCACGCCTCGGCGTCGATGCGGTGGGCGGCGTGACCGACGTCGTCGAAGGGATGCACGCCGCCATCGCCCGGCCCGCCTGGCCGATCGGGCCCGCGGGCCCGGCGCGCACGCGCGGTCTCACCGGCTTCGTCTACAGGACGGTGCGCGGCACCACGCGGGCCGTCGGCGCCGGGCTCGACTCGGTGCTGGGCGGCATCGATGCGATCGCCGAGCGCACCGCGCCGCAGGCGGCGCCCTCGCCCCGCCGCGAGGCGCTGCTGGCCGCGCTCAACGGGGTCTGGGGCGACCACCTCGCCGCCACCGGCAATCCGCTCGCCATTCCGATGACGCTGCGGGTCGACGGGCGGGTGATCGATCCCGCCGCGGGCCCCGCGGCCGGTCGCGGCGACGGCCGGCGCCTGCTGGTGATGGTCCACGGCCTGTGCATGAGCGACCTGCAGTGGCGACGCAACGGGCACGACCACGGCGCGATGCTCGCCGAGTCGGCCGGCTGGACGACGCTGCACGTCCACTACAACTCGGGCCTGCACGTGGCCGCCAACGGCCACGCGCTCGATGCGCTGCTCGAGGACCTGCTGACCCGTTGGCCGGTGCCGGTGACCTCGCTGGCCCTGATGGGCCACAGCATGGGCGGTCTCCTCGCCCGCAGCGCGTGCCATGCGGGCGTGGCCGCCGGCCACCGCTGGCCGACCGTGCTGTCGGCGCTGGTCTGCCTCGGCACGCCGCACCACGGCGCACCGCTGGAGCGCGCCGGTCATGTGGTCGACCGCGCGCTCGGCGCGAGCCCGTACGCCGCGCCGCTCGCGCGCCTCGGCCGCGGCCGCAGCGCAGGCATCACCGACCTGCGCCACGGACTGCTGCGCGACGAGGACCATGCCGGCGACGATCGCTTCGCGAATGCGCACGACACCCGGGTGCCGACGCCGCTGCCGACGGGCGTTCCGGTCTACCTGGTGGCGGCGACCACCGCCGCGCAGGTCGGCAGCCGGCGCGACCGCTGGGTCGGCGACGGCCTGGTGCCGCTGGCGAGCGCGCTCGGCGAGCACCCGGACCCGGCGTTCGCCCTCGACGTGCCGCGCGCGCGCAGGCGGGTGATCCTGTCGGCGAACCACTGGGACCTGCTCGACCGCCCCGAGGTGGCGGCCCGGCTGCGCCGCTGGCTCGGGCGCGCCGCTACTCGACCGGGATCGGCCGCAGCGCGTTGATCTCGCGCGCCGTGGTCGCCGGCGCGGTGTGGCCCCAGCTGTTGCGCAACCAGCTCATCAGCGCCGCCGCCTCGCTGTCGTCCAGCCCCGGACCGGCGGGCGGCATGCCGTAGGGCCGCGGGTTCGCGCGGGTGGCGGGCGGGAAGCCGCCGTGCAGCACCGTTCGGATGGCGTTGACCGACGACGCCATCGTCAGGCTGCGGTTGCCGGCGAGCGCCGGCCAGTGCGGCGGCGCGCCCTCGCCCCGCTCGCCGTGACAGTCGGCGCAGCGCTCCCGGTAGAGCCGCCCGCCGAGCTCCAGCGTCGCCGCGCCCGGCGCGTAGTCGGCGCGCGCCGGACGCGCGGGCGCCTCGATGCGCGGCAGCGCCCGCAGGTACGAGGCCATCGCCTCCAGGTCGGCGGGAACGAGGTGCTGCAGGCTGTTGGCCACCACCTGGGCCATGGGGCCGGTGGCGACCGCCCGGTCGTTCAGGCCCGCCCCCAGCCACGCGACGGTCTCGGCCTGCGTCCACGCTCCGACGCCGCCGTCGCGCCCGTCGAGCAGAGAAGGCACGTGCCAGCCCTGCAGCGGCGTGGCCGCGCCGCCGAGCGGCACGCCCGTCTGTGCGCCCAGCAGGTTGCGCGCGGTGTGGCAGGCACCGCAGTGGCCGAGGCCCTCGACGAGGTAGGCACCTCGGTTCCACGCCGCGTCGCGCGCGGGGTCCGGCTCGAACCGCGCCGGCCGGAAGTACAGCATCCGCCAGCCTTCGAGCAGCCACGGCAGGTTCCACGGGAAGCGCAGCGCGTGCGGCGGGGTCGGCGCGCGTGCCGGCTCCAGGCTGCGCAGGTAGGCGAAGAGCGCATCGGCGTCGGCGTCCGAGACCCGCGTGTACTCGGTGTACGGGAAGGCGGGGTAGAGCGCACGGCCGTCACGCGAGCGGCCCTCGCGCAGCGCGCGCCTGAAATCCTCGGCCTGCCATGCGCCAAGGCCGGTCTCGGCGTCGGGGGTCAGGTTCGATGCGTGGATCGTGCCGAAGGGTGTCTCGATCCCGCGACCGCCCGCGTACGGAACGCCGCCGCGCGCGGTGTGACAGCCGGCGCAGTTGCCCGCGAGCGCGAGGTACGCGCCGCGGGCGACCGGGTCCGGCGAGGCCGGATCGGGCCGCGGCGCGGACGCCGGGGTCGCAGCGCCGTATCCGGCGCCGTTCGCCGTGGTCGTCGCATTCGTCGCATTCGTCGCATTCGTCACGGTCGTGACGATCGCGCCGTCGCGCGCTTCGCCGGGCGGTGCGCCGGGCGGTGCGCGACGGTCGAGCAGCACGGCCAGCACGAGGCCCGCGATCGCCAGCAGCAGCAGCCCGGCCGTGCGGCGCGCGCGCGGGCTCATCGTCCCAGCCCGCCGCAGTCGAGCGGCAGCGTGGCGGGCGCGCGCGCGGCGGGGCGGGCCCCAGGCGCGACCGGCTGGGCGGCGAGCCAGGCGGTGACCGCGGCGATGTCGTTCGGGGGCAGCCGGCGCGCGATCGTCGCCATGCAGTCGGGCGCCATCGCGCGACGCGTGCCGTTGAGCCATGCGCCGAACTGGGCGTTCAGGTAGTCGCGCGGCAGCCCCAGCAGCCCGGGCAGCGCCGGCTGCGCGCCCAGCAGCGCGTCGCCGTGGCATGCGGTGCAGGCCGGCAGATCGCGCGACGGATCGCCCTCGAGGACGAGCCGCCGGCCGCGCTCGAGCACCTCGGGCGCCACCGCGGGCGGCGGCGGAGCCGGATAGGGGGGATGACGTTCGGAGAAGTGGGCGGCGATCTCGCGGAGGTAGTCGTCCGACAGGTGGCCCACGACCCAGGTCATCGACGGCACGCTGCGCCGGCCGTCGCGGAAGTTGAGCAGCTGGTTGGCGAGATAGCCGGCGGGCTTGCCGGCGATCCGCGGGTAGTAGCCGTCGGCGGTGGCGCGGCCCTGGTCACCGTGACAGCCGGTGCAGGCGAGCAGGCGCGCCTCGAGCGTGTCGGGCGGTGGCGCGGCCGCCGCCGTGGCGGGAGCGCAGCTCAGGGCGAACGCGACGGCGGTCATCGCGGCGCTGCGGGCGGCAGGGATCCGGAGCGGCATGGCGGAGGCGTGACCGACGGGGCACCGGGAACGGGGCGCCGAGTATAGGCGAGCCGCAGCCCGCTCGACATCGGCCCGGCGGCCGCGATCGCGGCCGGCGTCGGCCGGTCCGACGAGGTCGGTGCGAGGACCGGCCGGTCTCGGTGACGCCGGCGGAGCCGGACACCGACCCTGCACCGATGCTTGCTTGTCTTCCGTGACCGGCGACCGGTCCGCTTCCGCGGACCCGGGGCGCCTTCGATCGGGAGCGGACACGTGGACGACGATGAACATGCGGGCCGGCTGCACGGTGAGCTCGAGCGCCTGATCGCGGGCACGCTCGCGCTGATGACCACCTGGTACCAGAGCCCGCAGCCTGCGATCTGCCGGAAGCTGATCGACAACCTGACGCTGATCGGTCGCCACGAGGCCGTGTCCGAGGGGATGCGCCGCATCTGCGCGAACTCGGCCGCGCGCTGGGCGATGTACCTGGAGCAGGTCGAGCTGGCGATCGAGTCCGGCGCCGACATCGACGGCGAGGCGGCGACCGGGGCGGAGGTCGGTGACACGGGGCTCGACTTTGCCGCCGACACGATGCCGGCGGGCGTCACGCTGCACTAGGCCGCACGCGGCGTCGCGAACGGCTCGGTTGCGGCTCGGTCGCGGCTCAGTTCCGTATCAGGTAGCCCAGGACGAGATCGGTCATGTGCCCGAGCCGCTCGGCCCGCTCGCGCGGCGCGAGCAGGTCGCGTCCGAAGATCGTCGACAGCGTGTGCCGGTTCGACAGGTAGAAGTACGACAGCGACGCGATCGAGATGTAGAGCTGCACCGGATCGACGCCGGCCCGGAACACGCCGGATCGACGGCCACGCTCGAGCAGGTCGTCGATCATCGCGACGAAGGGCGAGTGCATCGCGCGGATCTCCCGGCTGCGCGCGAGGTGCTCGGCACGGTGCAGGTTCTCGCTGTTGAGCAGCCGCAGGAATTCCGGGTGCTCGAGGTAGTAGGTCCAGGTGAACGACACCAGCCTGCGGATGCCCTCGACCGGATCGGTCGCCGACAGGTTCAGGGCCTGCTCGGCATCGCGGATGTCGCGGTACGCCTCCTCGAGCACGGCGAGGAACAGGTCCTCCTTGTTGCCGAAGTAGTAGTACAGCATCCGCTTGTTGATGTCGGCCTTCTCGGCGATCCGGTCGACGCGCGCGCCGCCCAGCCCGTGCTGCGCGAACTCGTCGGTGGCGGCGCGCAGGATCGCGGCCCGCGTGGCGACCGGGTCGCGCGTCTGCGGGGCGGCGGACTTCGTGCGGCGAGAGGCGGCGACCTTGGCGGGCATGCCGCTCATGTTAACGAACCGGTTAACAGACGGCGACCGGACGCAGGCGCACCGGACGGGCATCGGCCTTGCTGTCCAGGGCTCGGGCGGCCCTCCAGGCGGGTCACGGGCCACCCACCCACGGGCGGTTCACGGGCCGCCCGAGGGCCGCGCCCCCGCCGTCTTCCGCCGTCCCCACGAGACAGGAGCCCTCCGTGATCGCGATCGTCCTGCCGGCCCACAACGAGGCCGCTCACCTGCCCCGCGCGCTCGAGGCGATCCGCACCGCGGCCGCGCACCGCGCGCTCGGCGGCGAGCGGGTGCAGACCGTCGTCGCGCTCGACGGCTGCACCGATGCGAGCGAGTCCATCGCCCGCGCGGCCGGGGTGGACGTGGTGCACACGCCGGGCGGCAACGTCGGCATCGCACGGGCCGCCGGAGCCCGCCACGCCCTCGCCTGCGGCGCGCGCTGGCTCGCGTTCACCGACGCCGACTCGGAGGTCGATGCCGACTGGCTGGCGGCCCAGCTCGCGCTGCGCGCGGACGTGGTGTGCGGCACGGTCCAGGTCGACCAGTGGTGCGAGTGGGGCGATCGGGGCGACCGCGTGCGCGCCCGTCACGACGCGGCCTACTTCGACGGCGACGGTCATCGCCACGTGCACGGCGCGAACCTCGGCGTGAGCGCCGCGGCCTATCTGCGCGCGGGCGGCTTCGGGCCCCACCGCAGCAGCGAGGACGTGGCACTGGTACGCGCGCTCGAGGCCAGCGGCGCGCACGTCGTCTGGTCGGCGCGACCGCGGGTGACGACGAGCGCGCGCCGCGACGCGCGGGCACCCGGCGGCTTCGGCGCGCTGCTCGCGCGACTCGAGGCGGAGCTGCACGAGCCCTGCGCCTCGAGCCCGGCGTGAACATCGACCCGACCCCAGGTTCGGCTGCGCGGCCCCCCGGGCACGGGCCGGCCGACCCCGCTCACCGCGTCGCGCCCGAGCCGCGCGACACGCCCGGCCGCGTCGTCGACGCCGCGCGTCGGCGGCTCGCGCGACACGGTCCGCTGCCGCTGCCCGGCCGCGGCGCGACCCTCGCGCGCTGGCGGATCCTCGCGGAGGTCGGCGGCGAGGACCTCTCGGTCGCGAAGGTCTTCGAGAGTCATGCGGACGCCGTCGCGATCCTCGCAGAGCTCGACGCGGATCAGGCGGTGTCGGCCGATGCGCTGTGGGCGGTCTGGGCCGCCGAGGCACCGGACGCCGTGCTGCGGGTCGACGCCGGCGGCGCGGAGCAGGACGCACCGCCGCACGCGGCGCCCGGCACCGTGCGCCTCGACGGCAGCAAGGCCTGGTGCTCGGCGGCGACCGGGGTCACGCACGCGCTGGTGACCGCGCGCCGTGCCGACGGCAGCCGCCAGCTCTGCGCGGTCGCGCTGCGTGCGCCCGGTGTCGCGACGGAGGTCGGGGACTGGGCGGCCGTCGGCATGGCCGGCACGGCGAGCGCGACGGTCCGCTTCGAGGCGGTCCGCGCACGGGCCGTGGGCGCACCCGACGCCTACCTGTCCCGCCCGGGGTTCTGGCACGGCGGGGCGGGCGTGGCCGCCTGCTGGTACGGCGCCGCGCGCGCGCTGGGTCTCGCCCTGCACGCGGCCGTCCGGGCAGCGCACGCCGGCACCGCCGGCGACGTCCGGCGCGGGGCGGACGGCGCGGCGGCGGCGCCCCGCGACGAGCGGGCGGTGCTGCGCAGCCTGGCCCTCGGCCGGATCGACCTCGCGCTCGGGCAGGCGGCCGCGCTGCTGCGCGAGGTGGCCGCGCGCATCGACGCCGCGCCCGACGATCCGCAGGTCGACGCCG
>RPRK01000006.1 GCA_003818495.1 Burkholderiales bacterium | reverse complement strand
GTGCCGACCATCGGCGCGGCGGCCGGCTGGAGGCGGACGTCGATCGGGCCTTCGCCGGCCTGCACGCCGAAGGCGGCGAGGGCGAGGGCGGCGGGGACGGCGAGGCGGGCGAGGGTCTTGTTCATGGCGTGGCTCCGGTTCGATCGGTCGGGTGGGCGACGGCAGGACCTCCTGCCGCCTTTCGCCGACACCGCCCGTCCTGGCGCGCTGTCGATGGAAACCAGTGTGCCGCCGCCGTCTGTCGCGACCGACTCGCGCAGGGATCGCTTGCAGCGCGTCCCGGTCCCGATTCGGTCTCGGTGCCCGCCGACCGGCCGCCGCGGCGGCGGGCCGCGGGCGCCGGATCGGACCGCGATCGGACCGCGATCAGACCGCGGCCAGCGCCTGCTCTAGATCCTCCAGCAGGTCGTCGATGTGCTCGATGCCGACCGACAGCCGGACCATCCCCTCGGAGACGCCCGCCTTCGCGAGCTCGGCGGCGTCGAGCTGGCGGTGCGTCGTCGAGGCCGGGTGCGTGGCCAGCGAGCGCGCGTCGCCGATGTTCACCAGCCGCGTGAACAGCTTCAGCGCATCGAGGAAGCGGGCGCCGGACTCGCGGCCCGCCGCGCCCTTGAGGGTGAACGACAGGATGCCGGACGCCTTGCCGCCCATGTACTTCTTCACCAGCCCGTGGTCGGGATGGTCGGGCAGGCCCGCGTAGTTCACCGATGCGACCTTCGCGTGCGACTGCAGGTGCTTCGCGATCGCGACCGAGTTCTCGCAGATGCGGTCCATGCGCAGCGGCAGGGTCTCGATGCCCTGCAGGATCAGGAACGAGTTCATCGGCGCGATGGCCGCGCCCATGTTCCGCAGCGGCACCACGCGGGCGCGGCCGATGTAGGCGGCCGGACCGAGTGCCTGCGTGTAGACCACGCCGTGGTAGCTGACGTCGGGCTCGTTCAGGCGCCGGAAGCGCTCGGCGTGCTCGGCCCACGGGAACTTGCCGCTGTCGACGATCGCGCCGGCCACGCTGTTGCCGTGCCCGCCGAGGTATTTCGTCAGCGAGTGCACGACGATGTCGGCGCCGTGCTCGAACGGCCGGCACAGGTAGGGGCTCGGCACGGTGTTGTCGACGATCAGCGGGATGCCCGCGTCGTGCGCGACCTGCGCGAGCGCCGCGAAGTCGGTGACGTTGCCCAGCGGGTTGCCGATCGACTCGCAGAAGATCGCCTTGGTGCGCGCATCGATCAGCGCGGCGAAGTCCTGCGGGCGGCGCGCGTCGGCGAAGCGCGTCTGGATGCCCATCTGCGGCAGCGTGTGCGCGAACAGGTTGTAGGTGCCGCCGTAGAGCTGCGAGGCCGACACGATGTTGTCGCCGCTCTCGGCGATGGTCTGGATCGCGTAGGTGATCGCGGCCATGCCGGAGGCGAGCGCCAGCGCGGCGATGCCGCCCTCGAGCGCTGCGAGGCGCTTCTCCAGCACGTCCTCGGTCGGATTCATGATCCGCGTGTAGATGTTGCCGGCCACCTTGAGGTCGAACAGGTCGGCGCCGTGCTGCGCGCTGTCGAACGCGTAGGCGACGGTCTGGTAGATCGGCACGGCGACGGCCTTGGTGGTCGGGTCCGGCGTCTGGCCGGCGTGGACGGCGAGCGTCTCGATGCGCATGGGGGTCTCCTCGGTGGGCGCTGTGCGGAGCGGGTGGAACGGGGGTGGAACGCGGGCGGACCGCGCAAGGGAAGCGAAACGGAAGCGAAACGGGGGCGGACCGCGATTGTGGCATCCTCGACCGGCACCGGCCCTTCCCCGTGCGGGCCGCGGACCGATCATGCAGAGCTTCTCCTCCATCGTGGCGCAGGCCGCCGAGATCACCGAAGGCGGCGCCGTGCTGCACGCCGCCGTCACCGAAGACTGGCTGCAGGGCAAGGCCGCGTTCGGCGGCCTGCAGGGGGCGCTCGGCGTGCTCGCGATGCGCGCCGCGGTCGGCGACGCGCTGCCGCTGCGCGCGCTGCAGGTGACCTTCGTGGCCGCCGTCGAGGGCCCCTCGATCGCCCAGGCCACCGTGGTCCGACGCGGCCGCGCGGTCACCCACGCGCAGTGCACGCTGTCGAGCGGCGGCCGGCCGGCGGCGCTGATGGTCGGCCTGTTCGGCGCCGCCCGCGAGTCGAAGGCGGTCGCCGACATGCCGATGCCCGAGCTGCGCGGTCCGGCCGAGCTGCGCGAGGCGCCGTTCCTGCCCGAGCGCATGCCCGGCTTCCTGCGCCATTACCGTCAGCGGTGGGCGGGCGGCGCGATCCCGTACAGCGGCCAGCCGATGAAGCCGTCGTCGATGTGGGTGCGCCTGCGCGAGGCGAACCCGCAGGAGGACGCCGGGCCGGGCGTGCTGCCGGTGCCTGCCGCGCTCGATGCGCCCGCCGCGCGAGAGGCCAACGTCGTGGCGCTGTGCGACATGCCGCCGTCGCCCGTGATGGCGACGCTCGCCCGCCGGGCGCCGGGCGCCTCGCTCACCTGGCTGCTCGAGTTCCTCGCCGACCCCCGCAGCGTCGATCCGCGGGCCTGGCTGATGCTGCACACCGAGACGCGCCATGCGGCCGAGGGCTACACCAGCCAGACCGCGCGCGTCTGGGACGAGTCGGCCCGCCCCGTGGCCGTGAGCCACCAGACCACGGCCATCTTCGACTGACCGCATCCCCGGGGAGCCGACCATGTCCCGATCGCTCGCGCTGCGCTGCCACCGCCTCGCCGACGACCTCGCCGGCGTCTCCCTCGACGCGGTCGATCCGACGCCTCCCGCGGCGGGACAGGTCGCGGTGTCGATGCGGGCGGCGGCGCTGAACTTCCCCGACCTGCTGATGACCCGCGGCGGCTACCAGCACAAGCCGGCGCTGCCCTTCGTGGTCGGCATGGAGGGTGCGGGCGTCGTCGAGGCGGTGGGCGAGGGCGTGACCGGCTGGCAGGTCGGCGACGCGGTCTGCGTGTCGGACAAGTCCGGCTGCATCGCGCACCACGCGCTGTTCCCGGCCGCCGCGCTGTCCCCGGTGCCGACGGGCTGGGACTGGCCGGACGCGGCGGGCTGGCAGATCGGCGCGCTGACCGCGTACGTGGCACTGGTGGTGCGCGGCGGCCTGCGGGCCGGCGAGACGCTGCTGGTCCATGGCGCCACCGGCGGCATGGGCGCGGCCGCGGTGCAGCTCGGCGCGGCGCTCGGCGCCACCGTGATCGCCACCGGCAGCGACCCGTCCTGGCTCGAACGCCTGCGTCCGATGGGCGCGACCCACCTGGTGTCCTCGCGCGGCGACTTCCACGAGCAGGTCAAGGCGCTGACCGGCGGGCACGGCGCGGACGTGGTCTACGACCCGGTGGGCGGCGACGTCTTCGACCGGTCGACGCGCTGCATCGCGTTCGGCGGGCGGCTGCTGGTGATCGGCTTCGCCGCCGGACGCATCCCGACCCTCGCCGCCAACCACGTGCTGATCAAGAGCTATTCGGTGATCGGCGTGCGGGCCGGGGAGTGGCTGCGCCAGCGCCCCGGCGATGCGCCGCGCATCCAGGGCGAGATCGCACGGCTGGTCGCGCAGGGCACGTTCCGGCCGCTGGTGGGCGCGGTCTTCCCGATCGGGCGCGCCATCGATGCGCTGCGCGCGCTCGAGCGGCGCGAGGCGCCGGGCAAGATCGTGGTGGAGATCGGGGACGCCTGACGGCGCGACGCGGCGCCGCCGCCGGTGGTGCGTCAGCCGAACGGCCGCACGCCGATCAGCGCCGCGTGCAGCCAGAAGGCGAACGCCGCCCAGGCGCCCAGGCCGGCGACGATCGCGATCACGTCACGCGAGGCCGGGCCGGCCACGTAGCGGGTGCCGGTGCGCCGGTCGCGCTTGCGCGACGCGATGTACAGCACGACCGCCCAGGCGAGGAAGCCGCCGAACAGCACGACGTCGGCCAGCCGGCCGTTGGCGATCAGGTGCGCGAACGCCCAGACCTTGACGCCCAGCACCATCGGATGGCCGACCGCGGCCTTGATCCGGGTGCCCGGCACGTAGGCGGCCGCCAGCAGCACGAAGGCCGGGATCGTCAGCAGCGCGGCGAGGTGCCGGGTCCAGACCGGCGGCATCCAGAGGTCCACCGGCGCCGTGCGGGTCAGGCCGTAGCCCCAGACGATCAGCACGAAGCCGGCGATCGAGGCCAGCGAGTAGAGGCCCTTGTAGGCCCCGGCGCCGAGGCGCTCGATCAGGGCCCCGCGCAGGTCGTCCGAGACGACGCGCACGGAGTGCACCCCCAGGAACAGCACCATACCCAGCAGCAGCATGCCCATCGTCGCGACCCTCCGGTTGGCGGCGATGCTAGCACCGCCGCGCGGCCCGCCCGAACAAGGCCCGATGCCCCGTCGCGCGCGAGGGTGCACAATCGCGGTCTCCGATCCCTTCGACGCCCCACGCCATGAGCACCGACACCACCCTCCAGTCCTTCCAGGCCGACGTCATCGACGCCTCGATGCAGGTGCCGGTGCTGGTCGATTTCTGGGCCCCCTGGTGCGGCCCCTGCAAGTCGCTCGGCCCCATGCTCGAGAAGCTCGAACAGGCCTACGGCGGCCGCTTCAAGCTGGTCAAGATCGACACCGACGCCGAGCAGCAGCTCGCCCAGCACTTTCGGATCAAGTCGATCCCGACGGTCTACGCCTTCGTCGGCGGCCAGCCGGTCGACCAGTTCCAGGGTGCGCTGCCCGAGGGCAAGCTGCGCGAGTTCATCGACCGGCTGATGCCCAACCCGTCCGACGTCGAGCTCGAGCAGGCCGGCGCCGCGCTGGACCGCGGCGACGAGGCGGCCGCGACCGAGCATGCGAAGAAGGCGATCGCGCTCGACCCCTCGAACGACTCGGCCCGCCTGCTGTACGCGCAGCTGCTGCTGGGCGCGGGCGAGCCGGCCGCCGCGCAGGGCCAGCTCGACGCGCTGTCGGATGCCGCCAAGGCCGACCCGCAGGTCGGCGCGCTGATGCAGCAGGTGGCCGATGCGGTCGACGCATCGAAGCCGCCGGTCCCGCACGAGCTGCTGGACCGTGTCGCCGCGCACCCGACCGACCTGCAGGCCCGCCTCGACCTCGCCGAGTACTGGATCGAGTACAAGGACTGGGAGCCGGCGCTCGAGCAGCTGCTGGAGATCGTGCTGCGCGACCGCGCCTTCCAGGAGGACATCGGCCGGCGGCGGATGGTGCAGGTCTTCGAGCTGGCCGCCGCGCAGCCGGCGCTGGTGTCGGACTGGCGGCGCAGGCTGGGCGGCGCGCTGAACGTGCGCTGAGCGTGCACTGAGCGTGCGCTGAGCGGCGCGCTGAGCGGGCGCTGAGCGGGCGCTGAGCGGCCCGCCGGCGTGCGCCGGCCCGGCCACGCGCCGGCGCGCCGAGCGCGTATCGCACACGCGTGCTGCCGCGGGGTCCGGAAACGGCGAGCAGCCGTCCGGAACCGACGGCATGCTCGTCCGATGCCTTCGCCGCCAAGCCCTGCCGTCGACGCCCCGGATCGCTCGCTGCCCGCGCCGCTGCTTGCTGCCGCTGCGGGCGCGCACCTGTCCGATCAGCTCGCGCTCGCGGCCCTGCCGCTGCTCGCCGTGGTGCTGCTCGGCGCGGACGCGGCCGGTGTCGGCCTGCTCGTTGCCGCGCACGGTGCCGCCTGGCTCGCGGTGACGCTCCCGGGCGGCGTCTGGGTCGATCGCATCGGCCCCGTGCGCATGCTCGCCCGCGCGCAGGCGATCTCGGCGGTCGGCTGGAGCGCGGCGGTCGGAGCGGTCCTCGCGGGTTCGGGCGCCGCGCTGGCGGCGGCGGCCTTCGTCGCATCGGCCGGCACGGTGCTCTTCGTGCTCGCGGCGGTACCCGCCGTCCGCGCCCTCGTGCCGCCGGCAGCCCTGTCGCGGGCCAACGCGCGCATCGAGCTCGCCCGTGCGCTGGTCACGCTGGTCGCGCCCGTGCTCGCGGGCCTGCTCGTGCAGCGGGCGTGGGCGGGCTGGGCACCCGCAGCGGCGGCGGCCGCCTCGCTGGCTGCGATCGCCTGCTCGGTGCGCGTGCGCGCGCCCGCGCCCGCAGCCGCAGCCGCAGCCGCAGCCGCAGCCGCAGCCGCAGCCGCAGCCGCAGCCGATGACGCGGCCGAACGGCCCGGTCCGGCGCGCGAGCCGATGGCCCGCGCGATCGCCGAGGGCGCACGCTTCGTGGCGTCGCATCCGCTGCTGCGGCCGATCGCGCTGTGCGCGGTCTGCTTCAACGTCGGCTTCTTCGTGCTGATCGCCGCCTGGGTGCCGTACGCGCTCGGCGTGATCGGGCTCGATGCGGCCGGCGCGGGCCTGACCCAGGCGGGCTACGGGGCGGGCCTGCTGGCGGGCGCGCTCGCCGCGCCCCGCCTGATCGCGCGGGCGAGCGAGCGCGCCGTGCTGATCGGCGGACCGGCGAGCGCGGCCCTCGCCATGCTGCTGATGCTCGCGGTGCCCGGCGCCGCGGCCGGCTTCGCGGCGCAGGCGCTGGTCGGATTCGGCCCGATGCTCTGGCAGGTCTGCCGCACGACGCTCACGCAGCGCGCCACGCCGCCGGCGCTGCTCGGCCGCGTCGGGGCGACCGTGCAGCTCGCGGTCTACGGCGTGCGTCCGATCGGTGCGCTCGCCGGCGGCACGATCGCGATGCATGCGGGTCCGGGGGCGGCGATCGCGACCGCCGCGGCCTGCTTCGCCGCGTCGACGCTGGTGATCGTGCGGTCGAGGGCCGGTCTCGACGCCGCACCGATCGGAGGTGGCGACGCTCGCGCCGGATAAGATGGGCCGTCGCGGATGCCATCCGCCCCGAGGCCACCGATGCACCCTGCCACGATCCCCGCCCGCGCCGCCCGGCCCCGACTCGTCCACGTTCCGCGGGGCCGCGCTTGAAGGCCCCGCCGGCTCCCGCCGAGGTGGCCGCCGGCTATCCGGTGGTCGGCCTGGTGCTGCAGGGAGGCGGCGCGCTCGGCGCGTATCAGGGCGGTGTGATCGAGGGCCTCGCGCAGGCCGGCATCGAGCCGAACTGGGTGGCCGGCATCTCGATCGGCGCGCTCAACGCGGCGGTCTTCGCGGGCAATCCGCGCGAGACCCGCGTCGAGCGGCTGCGCGAGTTCTGGGAGACGATCTGCCGCCCGCCGGTGCTGCCGGCCTCGCCGCTCAACGCGGTGCCCGCGATCCTCGAGCCATGGCTGCAGGCCTTCGAGCCGGCGATGGTCGCGGTCAACGCGGGCGAGGCCTGGCGCGCGCTGCTCGAGGGCCAGAACGGCTTCTTCGCGCCGCGCCTGCCGCCGCCGTGGTCGGTGCACCGGCCCGGGCCGGGCGGCGCCAGCTGGTACGACACCGGGCCGTTGCGCGCCACGCTCGAGCGCTTCGTCGACTTCGACCGCATCGCCGCACCCGACGCCATGCGCGTGTCGGTCGGCGTGGTCGACGTCGCGAGCGGCAACTTCCGCTACTTCGACAACCGCGAGGAGCGGCTCGGGCCCGAGCACTTCATGGCCTCGGGCGCGCTGCCCCCGGGCTTTCCCGCCGTGAAGGTCGGCGACTGCTGGTACTGGGACGGCGGCATCGTCTCGAACACGCCTCTGGCGGCGGTGCTCGGCCAGTCGCACCGCCGCGACGCGCTGGTGTTCCAGGTCGACCTGTGGAGCGCGCACGGCGCGTTGCCGCGCGACCTGTTCGAGGTCGCGAACCGGCAGAAGGACATCCAGTTCTCGAGCCGCACCCGGCTGGTGACCGACGTGCTGCGCGCCGAGGCCGACCAGGCGAAGCTGCTGCGCGAGCTGCTCGAGCTCGTGCCGCCCGAGCACCGCGACCATCCGGCCGCGCGCCGTGCCGCCGCCCTCGCCGACGACCGTCGCGTCAACGTCGTCCACCTGATCTACGACGACAAGGACTCCGAGGGCCACTTCAAGGACTACCAGTTCAGCCTGCTGTCGATGCGCGATCACTGGCGCAGCGGCCTCGCGGACCTGAGCGCCACGCTCGGTCATCCGGACTGGCTCGAGCGGCCGGCGCCCGGGGCGGGCGACTCGGCGTTCGTCACGCACGACGTGCACCGGACGCGCAGGCGGCGCTGAGCCCGGCCGTCCTCGTCCTCGACGCGACGGGGCCCGCGCCGGGCCCGGACCGGACGCACGCCGCGCTCGATCAGCCCGGCCGCGCCAGCTCGACCCAATGGTTGTCGAGCGCCATCGGCATCGGCCAGCGCAGCATCACCGCCGGCATCGCCGGATGCCAGCGACCGACGCCGAGCGCCCCCGCGACCACGACGCCGCCGTCCGCGACCGCGACCGGAGCGACCGCGCAGGCCTCGTGCATCCGCGCGATCGGGGTCAGCGCCGCGGGGCGCGACGCGTCCCAGTGCAGCGCGACGCGGGCGGGCTGGCAGGTCACGACGAAGCCGCCGGCGGCCGCCGCGATGTCGCCGGCGTAGCCTTCGCCGTCGGCGGCGCGGCTCGGCACGTCGAGCGTGGTGCCGTCCCAGGTCGCCAGCACCGGCGCCTGCGCGCGACGTGTCGGCTCGGCGTGCTCGGCCTGCAGCGCGATGCCCAGCAGCGGCGTGCCGTCGGGCGCCGTGCTCCATGCGAGGTGACGCAGGCCGAGTCGGCGGTCCTGCAGCCGCCACGCGTCGAGGTGCCGGCCGCTCGAGGCGTCCATCGCGACCAGCGACGAGTCCATCCGATCGAGGTCGCGCTTGCGCCCGTCGGGCGCCCTCGGCAGCCCGCCGTTGGCGATCAGCAGGCGTCCCCGTACGTCCGTCGTCAGGTGGTGCGGATCCAGGCCGCCGCTCGCCCACTCGTCGAGCTTGCGCAGCGTCCGGCGATCGCGCACGCCGATCCGGCCCTCGCCGCTCGCCGCGTCGTATTCGGACGTGAAGAGCCGCTCGCCGTCGGGCGACGCGATGACGTGGCCGGTGAACTTGCGTCCGTGCGGCTCGTCGTCGGTCGAGGCGCGTGCCGTGACGCGGCCGTCCGCATCGAAGCGCCACAGCCACGATCCCGGGCGGAACGCGATCGCGAGCCAGCCGCCGCCGGGTTCGGCGAGCAGGCCGTGCGCGCGGCTCGGCACCGGCACGACCGAGGCGATCCGGACCGCGCGCGCGGCCCAGTCGATCTCGATCGCACCGACCTGCTGGGCGCTGTCGGTCGCGAGGCCGCGCCAGGCGGCGGCGAGGCGCGTCGCGGGTGCATCGTCCGTGCGGCCCGGGTCGACGGGCAGCAGGGACGAAGCGTGGCTCGGGCGGCCGGGGGTGCCGGATGCGGCGGACGCGGCGGCCCGCGCCGCGCCCGCGGCCGGCGCCACCATGCCCGCGGCGATGAGTTCGAGCAGCCGCCTGCGGTCCATCGGGGTCTCCGGTTCGGAAGCGATGCGTGAGAGGGCGTCAGAATCGGTAGGCCACGGTGAACAGCGCCGTGCGCGCGCGACCGGGCACGTAGTGGCCGCGGTACAGGAAGTCCGCGTAGTGCCGGTCGGCGACGTTCAGCAGGCTCGCCTTGAAGGTCAGGTCGCGCCACGCGTATTCGCCCATCAGGTCGTAGACCACGTGCGACGGCGCGACGATCGTGGAACCCGCCGGCGAGTCCTTGCTGCGGGCGGTGAGCCCGCCGCCCACCCGCAGGTTCGGCAGCACGCGCCAGGTGCTCCAGAGCGAGCCGCTGTGGCGCGGCGTGAGTCCCGGACGCGAGCCGACCTGCTCGGTGCCGGCGGCGCCTGTCGATGCGTCGACCTCGGCGATCGGGATGAACGAATAGGACAGGAACAGCTCCCACTGCGGCAGCAGGCGGCCCGCGAGGTCGAGCTCGATGCCGGCCGCGTGGCGCTCGCCCGAGAGCACGTAGTTGCACGCGTTCACGCTGTCGGCGTCGCGGTTGCGCTCGTTGAACTTGGTCGAATGGAAGAGCGCGAAGCGCGAGCTGAAGCGCTTGTCCTGCGACTCGATGCGCCCGCCCAGTTCGATGTTCCGGCTCGACTCCGGGTCGACGTTCACCGTGCCCGCGTCGTACTGGTACGCGTCGCCCGAGGTGTTGAACGAGGTGCCGTAGGACAGGTGGTACGACTGCTGGTCGGTCGGCTGGAACAGCACCCCGGCCCGGTAGCTGGGCAGCGAGTCCTTGCGGCCGATCGAGGTCGCGGGCGTGACCGCGCAGGGGTTGTTCGCCGCCGCGGCGACGCCGAGGTTGGTGTACTCCCCCTCGAGCCGGTCGAAGCGCACCCCGCCCAGCACCTTCCACATCGGCGCGACCTGCACCAGGTCCTGCAGGTAGGCGCCGTAGGCCCGGGCGTCGAAGCCGCGGTTCACGGCGAGCTGGCGGCGGCCCTCGTCGATCCACGCGCCGTCGTCGGGGGTCCCGACCCGGGTCGTCGGCTTGGCCAGCGTCGTGCCCGCCGGCAGCGTCGCGCCGAAGTTCTCGAACCGTTCGTCGCCGATGTCCACGCCGGCCTGGATCGCGTGCTCGAACCCGCCCCAGCGGTGCTTGGCCGAGTAGTCGCTCTGCAGATAGGCGGTCCGCATCTCCTGGATCTTGAGGTTCGTGCCGCGGGTCAGCACGGTGGCGTCGGAGAACGTGTCGGCGGTGACCGCCGTCCCGCCCGGCTGCAGCGCGGCCGGCGCGAAGCGGATCGCGCTGGCGCGGAGGTCCCGCTCGTAGCGCGCGACGCGCAGCGCGGTGCGCCACTCGGCCCCGCCGCCGAAGCGGTGCAGGTGCGTGAGCGTGCCCTGGTCCGTGCCGCTGCGATTGAAGTCGCTGTCCATCCCGTAGTAGTGCTTCGGGTCGGTGGTCCACAGTCGGTCGCCGCCGGTGCGCGGGCCCGGCGTCAGCCAGGGCAGGCCGTAGTGGATGCCGTTGTCGGTGTCGAGGTGCAGCAGCGAGGCCGAGAACTCGTTCGCCTCGCCGATCCCCCAGCGGTAGCTCGCGGCCAGTCCGCGCTTGTCGATCCGGCTCCCGGCGCCGTCGTTGTCGGCGACGTTGCCCATCGCGTTGATGCGCAGCGCGGCGGAATCGCCCGTCTTGACGTTGAAGTCGCCGGTCGCCCGCAGGTAGCCGCCGGTGCCGACGGTGGCCGAGACCTCGTGCTGCGGCCACGGGTAGGGCTGCTTGGTCACCTGGTTGACGACGCCGCCGGTCGAGCCGCGTCCGAAGAGCATCGAGGCCGAACCGCGCAGCACTTCGAGCCGGTCCCACGCGAAGCTGTCGCGGTCGTAGAAGGCCGGGTCGCGGATGCCGTCGATGAAGATGTCGCCCGAGGCCTGCAGCGAGAAGCCGCGCAGACGGATGTCCTCCTCGCCGCCCTCGGCCGCCTGGAAGCTCACGCCGCCGGTGGCGCGCAGCGCGTCCTTCATCGTGTCGAGGTGGCGGTCGTCGATGAGCTGCTCGGTGATCACCGTCATCGACTGCGGCACGTCGCGGATCTCCTGCCGCCCCTTGCCGATCGTGGTCGTCGTCGCGCGCAGCGAGTCCTTGCCGCTCGCGGCCTCGGCGGCGCCGCGCGCGCGGACGGCGGGCATCACGGTCTCGGCGCCGGTGGCGGGCGCGGTGCCGGCGCCCGAGGCGGGCGCGGTGGCGGTGCCGCCGGCGGGTTCGGCGGGCGGCGCCGCCTGGCCGAAGGCCGCGCCATGGCCGAGACCGAACAGCAGCGCGGCGATCGGCAGCAGGGTGAACGGGGCCGGGGTGCGTCGGGCCGTGACCGGAGACGAACGGGGGGGCAGGTGCGGTGCGTGCATGGCGGTGGCGTGACGGGGGTCGGGGTGGCTGTGGTCGTGGCCGCGGGCGGGGGGGCGGGCCGGCGACGAGGGCGAGCCGGCGGCCGTTGCGTTCGGGAGCGGTAGGGGATCCGTAGGTCGCGGATTCAGCGCCGCTCGGGCTCGCTGACGAATCCGATGCGCGTCATCCCCGCGCGGGCCGCGTCCGACAGGGTCTCGGCCACGAGCCGGTACGCGATCGACTGGTCCGCCCGCAGCCGGACCTCGGGCTGCGGCTGGCGCGGACCCTGCTCGGTGAAGCGGCGCGCGGCCTCGGCGCGGTCGACCGGCTCGCCGTTCCACCAGCGCTGGCCGGCTGCATCGATCGCGAACTCGATCTTCTCGCGCTGCACGGCGTCGACGCTCGCGTCGGCCTTCGGGAGGTCGAGCTTCACCGCATGCGTCAGCAGCGGTGCGGTGACGATGAAGATGACCAGCAGGACCAGCATCACGTCGATCAGCGGGACCATGTTGATCTCGGCGATCGGCGAGGCGCCGCTGCGGCGGTCGAACGAGGCGAATGCCATGGCGTGTCCTCCCGCGTCAGCCGCGCTTCGGGACGGGGCGCAACATGCGCGCGGCTGGCTCCGCGTCCGCCGGGTCGGTGCGCAGCACCTGTCCGGTCGACAGGAAGGTGAGCAGCTCGAAGGCGAACGCGTCGAGGCGCGCGCTCAGCACGCGGTTGCCTCGGCCGATCGCGTTGTAGGCGATGACGGCGGGGACCGCGACCGCCAGGCCGATCGCGGTCATGACCAGCGCCTCGCCGACGGGGCCGGCCACCTTGTCCAGCGTGCCGGCACCCGAGACGCCGATCGCGAGCAGCGCGTGGTAGATGCCCCAGACCGTTCCGAACAGGCCCACGAAGGGCGCGGTCGCGCCGATCGTCGCGAGCGTCGTCAGGCCGTTCTCGAACCGGGTGTTCTCCTCGTCGAGCACCGTCCTCATCGTGCGCGTGACGAAGTCCTGCGCGGTACCGGCCTCCTCGAGCTTCGCCGCGCCGTACTTCGCGTGGTGGGCGCGTGCGTGCATCGCGTGCGCAGTGAGGTGTGCGAACGGATCGCGCGCTCCGTGCGTCGCGATCTCCGCGCCCACCTCGTCGAGCGAGCGCGCGTTCCAGAAGCGGCGCAGGAAGCGTTCGCTGCGGCGTCCGCGGATCGCCTGCGACACGCCCTTGAAGACGATCAGCGACCAGGAGACGACCGACATCGCCAGCAGGGCGACCAGGAGCGTCTTGCCGACGATGTCGGACTGAGACAGGAAGTGGGCGAGGCCCACGGTGGACGAGACGTCCTGCATGGTCAGTTCTCCAGTTCGAAGATCAGGGGCATCACGACCCAGAACGGCAGCGCGACGCCGTTCTCGGTGTGGGGACGAAAGCGGGTGGACTGCGCGGCGGCGAGCGCCGAGGCGTCGAGGCGAGGGTGACCCGACGACTGCACGACCAGCGTCTGCGCCGGCAGCCCGCTCGCATCGACGAGCACGCGCACGTGCACCCGGCCTTCCTCGCGAGCCCGCCGCGCGGCGATCGGGTAGTCGAGATGGGGCGGCTGCAGGTATCGGACGGCTGCGACAGCGAGGGTCTTGGGCGCGGCGGTGGACTGCGCGGGGTCCGGGGCCCGGGTCTGGACGGGAGACGCCGGAGCCGGCGGGACCGAGGGCGCAGGGGCCGCCGGCGCGGCCTGAAGCTGGGCTGCTGGGGTGGGCTGGGCAGGCGCCGGCTCGACCGGGCGGGGTGGGGGAACGCTCTCGGCCGCCGGGTCGGGGAGGGTATCCGCGGCGCGGGTGATCACCGGTGACTGCGGAGCGGGGCGCGGCCGGCGGGGCGCAGCCGGGGGCGGGCTCGGCGACGGCTCCATCCCGGGCTGGGCGGTCGGCGGGGCCGGCGGCGATGGCGGTGGCGCGACCGGTGTCGACGCGATCAGGGTGGCCTCGATCGCCGCCGTCGCTTCGGCGGGCACCGGCCCGCCGATGCGCAGCAGTGCCCCGGCGAGGATCAGATGGGCGCCGAGCACGGCGGCCACCGTCGCCGAGCGTGCGCCGGCCGGCATCGGCTCAACGGCGCTGAAGTGGGGGGCCCTGGAGGACATGAGCGGCTGCGGGTGGACAAAAGCGAGGTGCGCGACGACGGAGAGCGAGTCCTGAATATACATCGTAATGAGAACGATTCGTATTCCGGTTTCGGGGGTCGTGTTCGGACTGCTTCGGCGCGGGGCCGCCGGTCAGCCACGCAGCCGGATCGGACGCCTGGCGGAGTCAGCGTGGCGTGACACCTTCGGATTCACGCGGGCCGCTTCGCGGGCGCCGCACGGTGCCGGGCGAACCCCGCCCAGCCCGCGGACAGGTCCGGAGCCTGGACCGAGCGCCCCGTCGGAGAGCGGGGCCTGCCCACGGCGCGGCCACGGTCGCCGCTGCAGGACGCTCGAATCCGAGCCCGGAAAAGAAAAAGCCCGAACCGTGAGGTTCGGGCCTGAAACCACCATTTGAGGAGGTGGAGGAGACGCTTCGAATCCTACAGAGGGTCTTGGTGCGACGCAACATTCCATTCGGACGGCTCGTCTCGGAAATCACGCAGTGAACCGACGAGCCGCATCCTGCCTAGTACAAACGGACAGGTCAGCGGCTGCTGCGTCGCGGTAACCCGAGGCCCGGTGAGGGCTTCCAGGGGTGTGCGTCCCGCTGTCGGGGACGGGCGCCGCCGCCGTCGGAGCCGTCCCGACAGGGCGGCTCGCCGCCGTCGACACCGGCTTCCAGCCAAGCTTTCTAGGGTCCGAAACGGGCATGCGGCCGGGGCCGTGAGCCGGTCCGTTCGGCGGGCAGGAAGTCGTCCTGCGGTCCGGCGTCGCACCGGGGCCCTGTCGAACCGGACAGCCCACGGGGGTCGGAATCCGGTTTTGTCCAGGGCGACAGGGGGGGAGCCCCTGTGCCCGACGCATTCCGGAAACCGCACATCCGGCGAGTCTGTCCAGGCACGGACCGGCGCGCGGCGAGCCGCGACCGGTCACGCGCGGCGCGTCCGCCTCAGTCGGCGACCGCGCCGCTGCGCTTCACCGCCTCGGTCCACTTCACCACGTCACGGCGCAGCAGGTCCGTGAACTCCTGCGACCCGCCCGCGACCACCTCGAGGCCGAGGCCGGCGAGCTTGTCCTTGACCTCGGGGAGCAGCAGCGTCGCGTTGATCTCGCGGGTGAGCGTCGCGGCGATGTCGGCCGGCAACCCGGGCGGCGCGAGCAGCGCGAGCCAGTTGTCGGCCTCGCCGCCCTGCACGCCGGACTCGGCGAGCGTCGGCAGGTCGGGCAGCGCCGGCGAGCGCTTGCTCGACGCGAGCGCCAGCGCGCGCGCGCGGCCGGAGCGGATGTGCGGCAGCGAGGTGTTGACGCTGACCGCGGTCATCTGCACCTCGCCGGCGATCAGCGCCTGGATGGCCGGCGCGCCGCCCTTGTACGGGACGTGGATCATCTCCAGGCCCCCGGCGGCGTGCAGGAAGACGGTCTGCGCCAGGTGCGAGCCGTTGCCGGTGCCGGCCGACGAGAAGGTCAGCTTGCCGGGCTGCGACTTCACCAGCGCGATGAACTCCTGCGTCGTCTTGGCGGGGACCGACGGGTGCAGCAGCAGCACGGTGGGGAAGGCCGCGCTGAGCGAGACCGGCGTGAAGTCCTTGAACACGTCGTACTGCAGCCGCGAGCCGTAGAGCTGCGGGGCGATCGCGTGCGTGCCGGTATCGGCGACCACGATCTGATAGCCGTCGGCGGGCGCGCGCGCGATGCTCGCGCAGGCGATCGTGCCGCCGGCACCGGTCCGGTTCTCGACGACCACCGGCTGGCCGATGCGCTCGGCCAGGCGCTGCGCGAGGATCCGGCCGAACGCGTCGGAGTTGCCGCCCGCCGCATGCGGCACGACGATCTTCAGCGTGCGGGAGGGGAAGGCCTGGGCACGTGCGATGCCGGGCACGGTGGCGAGTGCGGCCAGGGCGGCCAGGGCGCGGCGGCGTGCGGGCGCGGGCGCCGGCTCGATGCGGGGTCGATCCATCGGGTGTCTCCTCTCGTCGTCTCGCGCGCGGCATCGGGGCGCCGCGCGTCGGTCGCCGATGATAAGCCGAGCCGGGGGTCAGCGACCTGTCCGGCTCACCGCAGATCGCCGTCGACGTAGAGCCAGCGGCCGCCCTCGAGCACGAAGCGGCTGGTCTCGTGCAGCCGGGTCGCCCGCCCGCCGTCGCGGCAGCGTGCGACGAATTCGACGGTGGCGTGGGTCGCATCGACGCGGCGATGCGCGCGCACCTCGAGGCCGAGCCATTTCGTCGCGGGGTCGGGCGACAGCGCCGCGGGCCGCGTGGCCGGGTGCCAGGTCTCGAGCAGGTAGGGCACCCGCCCGAGCACGTACGCGCTGTACCGGGATCGCATCAGCGATTCGGCATCGGGCGCGGCGAGGTGCCCGGGGCCGGCGTGCCAGCGGCCGCAGCAGTCGGCGTACGCTGCATCGCGGCCGCAGGGGCAGCGCGGGTCGGGGGCGGCACGGGGCATGGCCGGCATCGTACGCGAGCGGTCCGGGCGGCGACTATGCGGCCGAGGGTCTCGCCCGGGGGCCCACCAGCCCGAGCGCCAGCCCTGTGCCCGCGAGGATCACGGCCGCGCCGGCCAGCATCTGTCCGCCGATCGGCTCGCCGAGGTAGAGGGCGCCTGCGATGATCGCGACCGGCGGATTCAGGAAGGTCACCGAGGTCGCGCGCACGGCGCCGATGTTGCGCACCAGGCGGTAGTACAGCAGGAAGCCGAAGCCCGACGAGGCGATGCCGAGGAAGGCGACCTCGAGCCACGCCCGCAGGCTCGGCGGTTCGGCGGGCCAGCTCGCGGCGGCGAACGGCGCGAGCACCAGCGCCGACACCGCCAGGGTGCCGACCGAGATCGCCACCGGACTCATGCCGGTGAGCCGCACCCGCGTGTAGTGACCGCCGATGCCCCACAGCAGCGAGGCGAGCAGCATCGCCACCAGCGCCCAGCCGCTGCCGCCGGCGCGAAAGCTCACGCCGCCCCAGACCAGCACCAGCACGCCCGAGAAGCCGATCGCGAGCCCGAGGGCCCGCCAGCGGCCGATGCGCTCGCCGAGCCACAGGTGCGCCACGATCGCGGCGAACAGCGGCGCGGTCGCGTTGAGGACCGCGGTCAGGCCGGCGGTCATGGACAGCGAGGCCCAGGCCAGCAGCACGAACGGGACGGCACTGAACAGGACCCCCTGGACGACCAGCGGCCGGCCCGCGCCGCGCAGCGCGCGCAGTCCGCCACGCGCCAGCAGCAGCGGCAGCAGCACCAGCGCCGAGATGCCCAGACGCAGCGCGATCAGCGGCACCGGGCCGAACTCGGGGACCGCGGCGCGGATGAACAGATAGGCGCTGCCCCAGAGCAGGGCCAGCGCGCACAGCTCGAACACGTCGCGCCACCGCATCGCCGCAGGGTAGCCGATGGGGGCGCGGCGGCCGTTCCGCATTCGTCGGGTCCCGTGCGGTGCGCCTGCAGGGCCGGTCGCGAACGCGCCGGGCCTTCCGCAGGCCACGACGAAACGACGCCGGGCCCCTCGCGGGGCCCGGCGTGCGCAAGCGGTGCCGCTCCCGGGGATCAGGCGACGCGGAACACCGCCACGGTCCTCGCCAGCTGATGCGCCTGGTCGGAGAGGCTCTCGGCGGCGGCGGCGGCCTCCTCGACGAGCGCGGCGTTCTGCTGCGTCATCTGGTCGATCTGGCTCACCGCCTGGTTGACCTGGGCGACGTTGCTCGACTGC
Source organism: Burkholderiales bacterium (assembly GCA_003818495.1). Lineage (GTDB taxonomy): Bacteria > Pseudomonadota > Gammaproteobacteria > Burkholderiales > Burkholderiaceae_E > UBA4615. The sequence continues at coordinate 51,399 of RPRK01000006.1, read as the reverse complement.
TCGACCGACGCGTTGCTGATGCCCGAGATCAGGTCGTTGACCGCGTGCACGCGGCGCACCACCTCGTCGATCGCGGTGCCCGCGTCGGCGGCCAGCTTGGTGCCGTGGCCGACCTGCTCGACGCTGTCGGTGATCAGGGTCTTGATCTCCTTGGCGGCCTGCGCGCTGCGCTGCGCGAGGTTGCGGACCTCGGTGGCCACCACCGCGAAGCCGCGGCCCTGCTCGCCGGCCCGCGCCGCCTCGACCGCGGCGTTGAGCGCGAGGATGTTGGTCTGGAACGCGATGCCGTCGATCACGCCGATGATGTCGGCGATCCGGCGGCTCTGCGAGGCGATCTCGCCCATCGTCGACACGACGCGGCCGACCACCTCACCGCCCTGCGCGGCGGCGCGGCTCGCGTCGTCGGCCAGCGACGAGGCCTCGCGCGCCGAGCCGCTGTTCTGCGCCACCGCCGAGGTCATCTGCTCCATCGACGCGGCGGTCTGCTGCAGGCTGCTGGCCTGCTCCTCGGTGCGCTGCGACAGGTCCTGGTTGCCGGTGGCGATCTGCGAGGACGCGCCGGCGATCTGGTCGACACCCGCCCGCACCTCCGAGACGATCGAGCGCAGCGAGCCGTTCATCGCGGCGAGCGCGGCGGTCAGGGTGTCGGTGTCGCCGGGCTTCACCTGCACGGTGCGCGACAGGTCGCCCGCCGCGATCGCCCGGGCCAGGTCGACCGCGGTCTCGGGTTCGCCGCCGAGCTGCCCCAGCAGGCGGCGCGTCGTCCACACCGTCGCGCCGATGCCGGTCAGCGAGGCGACCACGAACAGCACGGCCAGCGCGGCGAGCAGGAAGCGCTCGTTCGCCATGCCGTCGTCGTGGAGCTGCTTGGCCACATCCAGCTGGAGGGTGGTCAGGCCGTTCACCTCGGCCGACACCGGATCGATCGCGGGGTACAGGTCCTTCGCCGCGAAGTCGGTCAGCGCGTTGCGGTCGCGTGCGGCGAGGATGCGCAGCAGGGTCTGCGTCGCCGCGTCGGCGGCGGTCATCGTCACCCGCGTCTTCTCGGCGAGCCGGGCTTCCTCGGGGGTGAGCGTGGTCGCCATGTACTGCGCCCAGGTGTCGGCGATCGTCTTGCGGGCCGTCTCGACCGAGGTCGTCGCCTGCTCGAAGCTCTGCCCGCCGTCGCGAGCCTGGTGGGCGGTGTCGACGATGTTGACGGCGTACATGTCGGCGATCGTCTTGAGCTGCTTGAGCGCGACGACGCGGTCCTCGTAGACGGACTTCAGCGCGAGCGTGCCGTCGCGGACCGCCCAGGCGGAGAGCGCGGACACGATCACGAGGCACGTCATCGGAATGGCGGCCAGCAGGAGCAGGCGCGAGCGAAGGGTGAGTCGTTTCATGGTGCGGTTCGATCCAGGGCGGCGCGTCGGCCGGGGCGTCCCGGGATCGCTTCGATCGCGCCCGGCACAGGAACGAACGGTATCGATGCCGCCGCGCCGCGCCTACCCGGGTCGCGCCCCGGTCGAGCACGCCGGACCCGGGTGTTCACCCGGGAGATCCACGTAGACGGTGACGTCCGTCACGTGCGGCCGACCGTCGGTCCGCGCCGCTCGTCGGCTCGCGGCCCGAACGAGCGGCGGCGTGGCGTCGATGCCTCGGCGTGCGGCCCCGCGCGGGCGTCGCGCGGCCCGCGCCCGGCCCGCGACGGCCGGTCGGCGCGCCGCGCGCGCGGCCCGCTTCAGACGGTGCCGTCGGCGTGCAGCGCCGCGATCTCGGCGTCGCGGTAGCCGGCCTCGCGCAGCACCTCGTCGGTGTGCTCGCCGAGCCGAGGCGCCCGCCTGCGGAAGGCCGCCGGCGTCGCGTGCAGCTCGAAGGTCGGCACCGCCACCGGCACCGGCACCGGCGAATCGGGGTGCGCGACCGGATGCAGGTAGCCGCCCGCGCGCACCTGCTCGTGGTCGAGCGCCTGCTGCGGCGTGAGCACCGGACCCGCCGGGATGCGCGCGCGGCCGAGCGCGCCCAGCGCCTCGTCGGTCGACAGCATCGCGCACCACTGCTGCGTGCGTGCCGACAGCAGCTCGCCGTGCTCGCCGCGCGCGAGGTCGTCGGCGAAGCGGGGGTCCGTCTTCCAGCCCGGCTCGCCGACCAGCTCGCACCAGCGCGCGAAGATGCCGTCGCCCACCACCTGCAGCACGATCCAGCCGTCGCGGGTGCGGAACAGGTCGACCGGGCCCGCGGTCTGGCCGCGGTTGCCGGTCGGCACCCGATTCGGTGCCCGCAGTGCCTGCTCGATCAGCAGCGGATTGTTCGCCATCAGCGCCGAGCGCAGCAGCGAGCCCTCGACCACCTGCCCGCGGCCGGTCGTCCCGCGCGCCATCAGCGCGGCCAGCGTGCCGATCGCGCAGTTGGCCGCGGTCATGAAGTCCACCCAGTTCACGTTCGCGCGGTAGGGCTGGTCCTCGGTGCCGGTCATGTAGACGCCACCGGCCATCACCTGGCCGACCGAGTCGAAGCCGACGCGGTCGGCCCACGGCCCCTGCGACCCGTAGGCCGACGCGGTCACGAGGATCACGCGCGGATTGATCGCCGACAGCGTCGGGTAGTCGAGCCCCAGGGCGACGAGGCCCGCGCGCGGCAGGTTCGCGACGACGACGTCGGCGCCGGCGACCAGCCGCCGCACGACCTCGCGGCCCGCCGCCGTGCCGGGCGACAGCGTGATGCCGCGCTTGTTCCGGTTGCACTGCAGGAAGGTGCCGCCGTCGCCGGCCTCGGTGACCGGTGCGACGCCGCGGTCCTCGCCGCCGCCCGGCCGCTCGATGCGGATCACGTCGGCGCCGAGGTCGCCGAGCAGTGCCGCGCAGTGCGGCCCGGCGATGTATCGGCCGAAGTCCAGCACGCGGATGCCGGCGAGGACGCCGTCGGTGGGGGCGGTCATGGGGGTCTCCTCGATCTCGTCGTCGGTGTCGTGGCGCAGCATCGCAGGCCGGCCGCCGGTGCGCAAACCGGCGGATCGGCAAAGCGCCCCGTGCCCGGCGCCCCCTTCCGCGGCCGCGGGTCGCCGGAACCCGGTCCCGCAGGGCCGGGGTAGCATCCGTCCGCGCCGACCGCCCTCGCGGTCGGGCACCCGGATCCGCCCGATGTCGTGCCCGCTGCAGCGCCCGAAGCCGTGCCGGCTGCGTCCCTCCCCGGCGTTCGCCGTCGTGGTGCTCGCGATCGCCGCGGCCTGCGCGGTCCGCGCCGGGCCGCTCGAGGCGGCCTCGCCCGCGGCGCACGCCACCGAGGTCGACGGGCGCGGCGCGACGGCCGAGACCGGCCTTCGCGAACGCCTCGAGGCGCGCGCGCGCACCGTGCCCGGCACCGACACGCAGTACCTGGTCGGCGCGTCGCTGCAGGCCGACGCGATCGCCGCACGACGCCGCCAGGACGGCGACGAGCAGGACACGCTGATCGTCTCGGCGACGCCCTTCGGCGCCGCGCCGTCCGCGCAGCGCCTGTCGGTCCGCAGCTCGCAGCTCGACTGGATCTCGCGCACGCCGCTCGAGGGCGGCCCGTCCGTCTGGACGCGTCTGCAGGCGAACCTCTTCGGCCCGGACGGCACGACGCGCCCGCAGCTCACCCAGGCCTGGGTCCGCTGGGGCGACACGCTGCTGCTCGGCAAGACCTATTCGACCTTCATGGACGACGCGGTGCTGCCCGCCACGCTCGACTACAACGGCCCGAGCGGCGTGACCTTCGTGCGCCAGTGGCTCGCGCGCGTGTCGCTGCCGGTCGGCGGACCGGTGCGTGTCGACGCGTCCGTCGAGGAGGCGCAGGCCGACGGGTCAGCAGCGCCCGGCGAACGGGTCCGCGTGAGCGGCCGCGCGTCGCGCCCCGACCTCGCCGCGCGGCTGCGCGTCGAGGGCGAGCGCACGCACGCGCAGCTCGCGGTGCTGTCGCGCCGTCTCGACGTCGAGGCGCAGACCGGCCCGGAGGGCGCGCCGACGGCGAGCGCCGGTCGCCGCGTCGCCGGGCACGGCGTGTCGCTGTCGGCGAGCGTGCCGACCTTCGGCGAGGACACGCTGTCGGGCCAGTGGGTGCGCGGCGACGGCGTCGGCCGCTACTTCAACGACGGCGTGTCCGCGACGGGTGCCGTGCTCGGCACCGACCTGCGCGTGGTGCCGATCACGCTCGCCGGAACGACCCTCTACTACCGGCGGGTGTGGGCCGACGGTCTCGCCAGCACGTTCGGCGCGAGCCGGCTGCGGGTCGAGGGCGACGCATCGCTGCGCGCGCCGGCCGCGCTGCGGTCGCTGACCTACGCGAGCGCCAATCTGGTCCGGCGGGTGGCGCCGACGGTGTTCGCCGGGGCCGAGCTGCAGTGGGGCGAGGCGGTCGCGGTCGACGGCGCGCGGGCGTCGACCGTGCGCGCGCAGCTCTCCTTGCGCTGGCTGCTGTTCTGATGCGCGACGCTGCCGAACGCGACGCTGCCGAACGCGACGCCGACGCGCCCCGGGCCGCCGTCCTCGATCCGATCGACCGCGCCTCCGAGGTGGTCTTCGGGCTGCTGATGTCGCTGAGCTTCACCGGTGCGCTCAGCGTCGCGTCGGCGGGCCGCGACGAGATCCGCACGATGCTGGCCTCGGCCGTGGGCTGCAACCTCGCCTGGGGGCTCGTCGACGCGGTGATGTTCGTGGTGCGCGCGCGGGTGGCCCGCGGCCATCGCGCGGCGCTCGCCGAGCGCTTCGCGCGGGCCGGCGATGCGGCCGAGGCGCGCGCCGTGCTCGGCGAGGCCTTGCCCGGGCGGCTCGCGGCCGCGCTGCCCGAGGCCGCGCTCGAGCGACTGCGGGCGATGGCCCGCGCCGCCGCGCCCGTGCCCGCCTCGGGCTCGGCGGCCCGCGACGATCTGCGCGCCGCGTTCGGCGTGTTCGCCCTGGTGGTCGCGGCCACCTTTCCGGTGGTGCTGCCCTTCGTGCTGCTCGCCGACGCCGCGACGGCGCTGCGGGTCTCCAACGGGCTCGCGATCGCGCTGCTGTTCGGCGCCGGGGCCGTGCTCGGCCGCTACGCGGGTTGGGGCGCGGCGCGCACCGGCTTCGCGATGGTCGCACTCGGCGCGGCGATGGTCGCGACGATCCGGCTGCTCGGCGGCTGAGGCGTGGCGGCGCACGTCCGGCTCGCCCGGCGACACCGCTAGAATCGTCCGATGGCGCGCATCATTCCCGACGGCTGGCGAGAACTGGCCGACAGCGATTCCACGGCCGCGGCACTGCCCGCCACCGCGCAGCGGCACCGCGAAACCCTCGAGCTGTTCGCCCGCGGCCTGCCCGACGAGTACACCGTCTACCACGCGGTCCACTGGACCACCGTCGAGCGCGGCTTCTCGGTCTACGGCGAGATCGACTTCGTCGTCGTGAACCGCCACGGCGACGTGCTGCTGGTCGAGCAGAAGACCGGCTTCCTCGAGGAGGGGGCCGACGGACTGCTCAAGCGCGAGCGCGGCCGCATCCGCAACGTGCCGGTGCAGATCGCGCGCACGGTCACGACCCTGCGCGACAAGCTCGCGCGCCGCCCCGGCTGCGAGTCGATCCGCGTCGAGTACCTGCTCTACTGCCCCGACTACACGGTCCGCCGCATCGAGACCGCCGGGCTGTCGGCCGATCGGCTCGTCGACGCCTCGCGCCGCGACCGGCTCGTGCCGGTCGTCCGCGAGGTGCTTCCCCCCGGACGGGTCGGCCCGTCGGGCGCGAACGCGCCCGCATGGCAGCAGGTCGACCGGTTCTTCCGCGACGTGATCGAGCTCGAGACCGACGTCAACGCGCTGGTCGGCCAGGCGCAGGCACTGGTCACGCGGATCTCCGGCGGGCTCGCGCACTGGGCGCGCCAGCTCGAGTTCACGCCGTTCCGGCTGCACGTCGACGGCACGGCCGGCTCCGGCAAGACGCAGCTCGCACTCGCCGAGCACCGCGATGCCATCGCCCGCGGCGAGCGACCGCTGTACGTCTGCTACAACCGGCCGCTGGCCGACCATTTCTCGGCGATCGTGCCGCCCGGCGGCGAGGTCTGCACCTTCCACACGCTGTGCCAGCGGATGCTGCGCGACGCCGGCCGGTCGGTCGACCTGTCCGCGCCCGACGGCTTCGAGCGGCTCGAGCGCGAGGCCGCGCAGGTGCCGGTCGACGCACGCTGGCGCTTCGACACCGTCGTGGTCGACGAGGGCCAGGACTTCCCGGCGGCCTGGCGCGACCAGGTGCTGCGGCACGCCAAGCCCGAGGCGCGCGTGATCTGGCTGGAGGACGCGATGCAGGCGCTCTACCAGCGCGAGCCCGCGCCGCTGCCCGGCTGGGTGACGCTGCACGCGCGGGCCAACTACCGCAGCCCGCGCGACGTGGTGAAGCTGCTGTCGGCGATCCTGCCGCCGGAGGTCGAGATCGAGGCCGCCGGCCCCTTCGCCGGCGCCGGGCTCGAGCTCATCGAGTACGCCGACCATGAAGGCCTGTTGGCCGGCACCAAGGAGGCGATCCGCAAGTGCCTGTCGGAAGGGTTCCGACGCCACGACATCGCGGTGATCAGTTTCCGCGGCCGGGACGGCTCCGCGCTGCTCGGGCTCGATGCGCTCGGGCCGCATCCGATCCGCCGCTTCACCGGCCGCTACGACCTGCTCGCGCAGCCGGTGTTCACCGACGGCGAGCTGCTGGTCGAATCGGTCTACCGCTTCAAGGGCCAGGCCGCGCCCGCGGTGGTGCTGAGCGAGGTCGATTTCGAGACGCTCGATCCGCGCACGGTGAGGAAGCTGTTCGTGGGCGCCACGCGCGCCACGATGAAGCTGGCGATCGTCGCGAGCACGCGCTCGGCGAAGGTGCTGCGCGCGGCGCTCGGGGTGTAGCGGGCCGCATCCGGCGCGACGCCCGGTACCGTGCCGGGCACGGTTCGTGACACCGGCTCGGCCCCCGATCGGCCGGCCGTCGGCCGCAGCGTGGCGCTCGGGGGGTCCGCGACCCGTCTGCCGCGCACGATCGTGCGATCGCGTCGATGATGGGTGCGCTGCGTTCCCATCTTCCCGGTCGACCTCGCGACGCTCCGCGATCCCTCTGCATCTCCCCGAGCGCGCTGCGCGCGCCCCGTCCCCAGGCTCCCATGTCCCCGTTCCCAAGATTCACCGCCGCATCGGCCGGCGGTGCGATGCTGCTCGTCCTCGGCGCCTGCGGCTCAGGCCTCGACAGCGGCTCGTCGTCGTCCTCGTCGTCGCCGTCCTCGTCGAGCGCCTCCAGCGCGAGCTGCTCGCAGTACGTCGACGTGATCCCGAGCAACGTGCGCTCGGCGTCGGCCGCGGACGCGCAGTGCTCGTCCTATGTCGCCAACGCCGACTCCTATCTGTCCGCCGCGAAATCGGCCTGTGCCGCGGGCAACACGTCGGGCGCGACCGCCTACTACGCCCAGTACGAGAAGGCGGCCGACTACGCCGTCTCGACGGTCAAGCTGCTGTGCCCGGTCTCGGGTTCGGGCTCGAGTTCGAGCGGCCCCAGCCTGAACACCGGGCTGTACACGCTGTACCTGTGCACGACGGGCGGTGGCACGGTCCTCGCGTCGAGCTGCTCGACCGGGACCGCCACGCCGTCGAACCGGGTCGGCTGCAACTGGTACAACGCCGGGTCCACGTACACGCAGACGTCCTGCCAGGCCGCGCAGTCGAAGCTGTGACCGCGAACCCCGTTCGGATCCGCGGCCTGGCCGGGGTCGCGGCTCGTGTCGCCGCCGGCGTGCTGCTCGCCTGCGCCGCGACCGCCGTCTCGGCGCAGCCGGTGCCGCAGTGTCTCGAGCGCACGTCCGACGCCCGCGGCACCGACCTGCGCAACCTGTGCGACCGTCCGATCAGCGTCGCGGTCTGCGATGCCGGGAGCGGGCCGCCGGGCACGTGGATCCGGCCCTGCGGCGACGGCTCGACGCTCAACGTCTACTTCACCGAGGGCGTGGCGCTCGATCCGGGCGGGCGGACACGCATCGAGCTTCCGACGCTGAAGGTGGCGGTCTGCAACGGCCAGGGCGCCGTCACCGGAATCGGTGGCTTCAAGAGCGACGCCACCGGCCGCTTCACCTGCCCGAACCGCCCGCCGACCGCCCGCAACGCCCATCCCGACACCGTGCAGGCGAGCACCACCGAGTCGCAGGCCCGGGCGTGCGCGATGGCGCGCGAGCCCTTCGCGGCCGCCGACCGCGCACCCGGCGACTGCGACTGCGTCGCGCGGCCCGCGGGCGCGGTCACCGTGCACGCCTGCTCCGCGCGGGGCCGGCTCCCGGAGCGTTCGACGCTGGACAAGGCGCTGGGCGGGCTGCGCGAGCTGCTCGACGAGCTCGTGGGCTGCGACCCGCTGAGCGATGCCGGTCGCTGCGAGCGGCGGCAGATGACGAACCCGGGCGGCGTGCGCGGCTGAGCGCCCGATACGGCGCCGCGCTGCGCGGCGCCGCGCGTGGGGCGTCCTCACCAGCGTCCGACCGGCTCCCCCTGTGCGTCGCCGCGCAGCCATGCGATGCGGCGCTTCGGGTCCCACTCCAGCCAGTCGCAGGCCACCGTCGGACCGCCCGCGGTCGTGTCGACGACGCAGACGTCCTTCCACTCGAGGCGCTTGTTCACCCACTGCAGCGGCTCGATCCCGAGCGCCTGCCAACCCTCGACGAGTGCGCGCGCATTCGCCGGATCGAGCGCCCCGTCGCGCAGCAGCCGCCCGTCGTGCCACATGCGTCGACCGATCAGCGGGCGGTGATCCGCCAGGCACTGCGCGAAGCCGCCGGGATACTTCTCTTCGATGACGTGCACCGGCACGAGCACGTCGATGAATTCGAGCCTCACCGCCACGTCGATCAGTCCTCCGGCGGCGTCCTGGGCGGGCCGGTCCGCTCGTCCATCCAGGCGCCGAGCAGCGTGTACGTGACCGCCAGCACCACCGGGCCGATGAAGATGCCCACCAGGCCGAAGGCGATCAGCCCGCCGACCACGCCGACGAAGATCAGCAGGATCGGCAGGTTCGCGCCCTTCTTGATGAGCCAGGGGCGCAGGAAGTTGTCCATCGTGCCGACGAAGGCGGTCCAGATCGCGAGCACGATCGCCCAGCCGGTGTCGCCGCTCCAGAACAGCCAGATCACCGCCGGCAGCAGCACCGGGATCACGCCGATCTGTGCGATCGCGAGCAGGAACATCAGCGCGGCGAGCAGCGCGACCGCCGGCACGCCGACCACCGCCAGCCCGATCGCGCCCAGCAGCGACTGCGCGACTGCGGTCACCACCACGCCCAGCGCCACGCCGCGGATCGACGCGGCCGCCAGCAGCGCGGTGTTCTCGCCGCGCCGTCCGGCGAGCCGTCGCGAGAAGCGCAGCACCGCGCCGCCCGCGGACTCGCCGGTGGCGTAGAGGATCGCGGAGATCACGACGGTCATCAGGAGCTGCAGGCCGACCGCACCGATCACGCCGGCCTCGCGCAGCACGCGCGAGGCGACGGTGCCGGCATAGGGCGCGACCTTGGCGATCAGGGGCTCGACGCCGCTGGCGGCGAGCTCGCGCCAGTAGGCCGCCGCGCGCGCGCCCACGAGCGGCACGCTCGCGAGCCACGCGGGGGGCTCGCCGAAGCGGAACGTCGCCGCCGCCTTGAACCAGCCGACGAGGGTGTCCGCGTTGTCGACGACGGTCGCGATGGCGAGCGACAGCGGCACGAAGAACAGCAGCAGCAGCGCGGTGGTCATGGCCGCCACCGCCAGGCCGCGCCGCCCCCACAGCAGGCGCTGCGCGCCGGTCATCAGCGGCCAGGTCGCGATGACGATCGTGGTCGCCCAGATCATGGCCGGGATGAACGGCTGCAGCACCCAGAAGCTGCCGGCGATCATCGCGATCAGGAACATGATCGCGAGCACGGTGCGGGTCAGTTCCGGCGCCGACAGCGACAGCTGCACCGCCGCGGGCGGCGGCGCGGCGCGCAGGTCGTCGTCGGCCGCGGGAAGGGCGGGCGGGGCGGGTTCGGAAGGGCGTGCGGTCGAGTCGGTCATCGCGGGCCCGAAGGCCGGGGTCGAACGCGCGTCACTGTACTCCACAACGGCCGCGCTCCGGCCGGCCGGAGCGCGCGCGGAGCGTGCTCAGAGGTCGCTCGCGGGCCGCGCTCAGCCCGCCGCCAGCCACTGCTCGAGCTGGGCCGCGCTCATCGCACCGCTCGCGCGCCGGACCTCGCGACCGCCCTGCATCAGCACCAGCGTCGGGATGCTGCGGATGCCGAAGCGGCCTGCCAGCTCGGGTTCCGCGTCGGTGTCGACCTTGGCGAACTGCACGCGGCCGGCGAGGCGCTGCGCGGCCTGCTCGAACTGAGGTGCCATCGCGCGGCAGGGGCCGCACCACTTCGCCCAGAAATCGACGAGCACCGGCAGATCGTTGCGAAGCGTGAACCGGTCCCATGCGGCCGTGCTCAGCGCGACCGAGGCACCCGAAAACAGGTCGTGGCCGCAGCGCCCGCAGCTCGGATGCTCGTCGCGGCGCGCCGCCGGGATACGGTTGACCGCATCGCAGTGCGGGCAGACGGCGTTCAGCGAGTCGGGGGCATCGGGCATCGCAGGCTCCGGGTGACGAAGGGACGTCAGGCAGAGGTGGGGCCATCCGGCGACGCCTTCAAGCCCGGGCGGCCGCTCATCTTCCGGTGCCGGTGTTGGTGCCCGAGGTCGCGGCGAGGTCGCCGCGCTCGATCGCCCAGGACACCGCGAAGCCGATCACCAGCCCCCAGAAGGGCGCGCCGATCCCGGCGATCGGCAGGTCGGCCACGGTCACGATGAAGGTGGTCAGCGCGCCGATGGGGAACCGGTCGCGGAACGCCGTGGCGAAGGCGCCGTGCAGCACGCGCAGCATCGCGAGGCCGGCGAGCGTGGCGATGAACGCCTTGGGCAGCGCGAGCATCACCGCGGTGACACCGGCCGACGCCAGGCCGAAGGCCAGCGCCAGCACGCCGACCGCGATCGCGCCGGTGTAGTGGCGCGCGCGCTCGCCCGAGGAGGCGACCAGCGCGTTGGTCGGGCCGGTCAGGCACGAGGACACCGCCCCCACGAACGCGACCGCCACGGACACGAGGCCGCAGGCGAGCGTGACCACGTTGACCGGGGGCTCGTGGCCGGCGGCCCTCAGCACGGCGAAGCCCTGGCCGTTCTGCACGACCAGCACCGTGATCGCCAGCGGCACGACCAGCTCGAGCATGACCGGCCACGAGAACGCGGGCAGGTACAGCGTCGGCGGCACGATCGCGAGGCTGGCCCCGACCGGCCACTGCACGCGGCCGTCGAGCGCGACGGCGGCCGCGCCGACCAGCAGCGTGCCGATCATCGGCGGCATCGCCCGCGCCAGCCGGGGCACGGCGGTCAGCGCGACGAAGGCGAGCACCATCGGCCCCGCGATCCACAGGTCCTCGTGGACCGCGCGCACGAGGTCGAGGCCGAAGCGCAGGAACACGCCCGCGACCATCGCCATCACCAGCGGCATCGGCACCGCGGCCAGGCCGCGGCGCACCCATCCCGACAGGCCCAGCATGGCCATCAGCACCCCGGTCACGACGAAGGCGCCGAGCACCTCGGCATGGCTGGCGTGGCCGAGCGCCGGCCCGACGAGCACCGTGCCCGGGATGGTCCAGAAGAACACCAGCGGCGTGCGGTAGCGCCAGGACAGCGCGATCGTCAGCAGCCCGTTGACGAAGAACACCCCGAACAGCCAGGACGCGAGCTCGGTGGCGCCCAGGCCGCCGCGCTGGCCGGCGCTGAGGATGACCGCGACCGGACCCGAGGCCGCGAAGATGAAGCCGATCAGCCCGTTGACGCCGTAGGCGGGGCCGAAGTCGGCGAGGACGCGTGCCGGCGACGGCGCCGGGCCTGCGGGGCGTTCGAGGATCGGTGGGGCGGTGGCGGACATGGCGGCGGCGGACGGGTCGCCGGATCATACGGGCCCCGGGCCCGGCCAGGCCGCGCACCGGCCCTGGGCCCGGAACGCGATGCCGGCCGCACGACTGCCGCACGACGGTCGCACGACGGTCGCACGACGGTCGATGCCGCGGCGCCTCAGCCCGCCAGCCGCCCGTCGATCAGCTCGATCACCCGGTCGCAGCGGTCCGCGATGCGGGTGTCGTGGGTGACGATGAGGAAGGCGGTACCCGATTCGCGATTGAACCGGCGCATCAGCTCGAATGCCGCCGTCGACGAGGCGGTGTCGAGGTTGCCGGTCGGCTCGTCGGCCAGCACCAGCGGCGGATCGTGCATCAGCGCGCGGGCGATCGCCACGCGCTGCTGCATGCCGCCGGAGAGCTGCGCCGGCCGGCGGTGCTTCGCATCGGCCAGGCCGACGGCGTCGAGCAGCGCGGCGGCCCGCGCGCGCGCCGCCGCGTCGATGCGTCCGTCGCGGATCAGCGCGGGCATCGCGACGTTCTCCAGCGCGTCGAACGCCGGCAGCAGGTGGTGGAACTGGAAGACGAAGCCGAGCGTGTCGAGCCGGGCGCGCGTGAGCGCATCGTCGTCGAGCGCGTCGATGCGGCGTCCCTGCAGCCGGTACTCCCCCGAGGTGGGCCGCTCGAGCAGTCCGATGAGCGTCAGCAGCGTGCTCTTGCCCGAGCCCGACGGACCGACCATCGCGGCGAACTCGCCGCGCCCGAGCACGAGGTCGATGCCGTGCAGCACCTCGGCCTCGATCGGCGTGCCGATGTCGTACGACTTTCGCACGCCGCTCAGCGCGACCACCGGCACCGCGGACGGGTCTGCGGGCGGGGGGGTCATGCGGGTCGCCTCACAGGCGGATCGCCTGCGCCGGGTCGAGCGCCGCGGCGCGCCGTGCGGGCGCGACCGCGGCCAGCACCCCCGCGAGCGTCGCACCCGCCGCGACCCAGGCGAAGGTCTCGAGGTCGAGCGTGATCGGAAACAGCGGGCGACCGTCGGCGCCCCGCACCAGCGCGCTGAACGCGGCCACCATCGCCCAGGCGATCCCGGCACCGAGCACCGAGCCCGCCGCGCTCACCAGCGCCCCCTGCATCAGGAACACCCGCGTCATCTGCGCGCGCGAGGCGCCCATCGCGCGCAGGATGCCGATCTCCTTGCGCTTCTGCACGACCGACACCACCAGCACGCTCGCGATGCCCAGCACCACCACGATCATGACCACCGCGCGGATCAGCCGCGTCGACAGCGTCTGCGCGTCGAGCGCCGACAGCAGCTGGCTGTTGGTCTGCATCCAGCTCTCGATCTCGTACGGCAGCCGCGCGCGCAGCCGTGCCGCGACGGACTCCGCCTCGAACACCTCGGTCACCGTCAGGTCGAGCTGGGTGACGCCGCCCGGGATGCCGAGCAGGCTCTGCGCGGTGCGCAGCGGCAGGTACACGTTGCGACGGTTCACGTCGCGCACGCCGACGTCGAAGATGGCGACCGCGCGCAGCGACTCGGTGGTGTCGCGATCGATCGACAGCGAGAACCGGTCGCCCAGGCGCACGCCGAGGTCCTCGGCGAGCTCGCGACCCACGATCGCCTCGCCCGGACCGAGGCGCGCCGTGCCCTCGACGATCTTGTCGGACAGCGCGGCGATGCGGTCGTAGCGCTCGAGCTCGACGCCGACGATCGCGACGGCGCGGCTGCCTTCACCGCGCAGCGCGAGCGCGGTGCCGCCCGCCATCGGCGAGACCGCGACGATCCCGGGCGTCGTCTCGAGAGAGCGGGCGAGCGGCGCCCAGTTCTCGATGGAGCGGGTCCGCTGGGCGCGCGGCTGCTCCTGCGCCGACACGTCCGCCCCCGGCGTGCCCACCCGGCCGGCGAGCGGCACGTCCTTCACCGGACGGATCGTCAGGTGGGGCTGCACGCCGAGCGTGCGGCGGATGGTGTTGGCCTGCAGGCCGTCGATCAGGGCGGTGATGTACGTGACGACCGCCACGCCCATCGCCACGCCGACGATCAGCAGCAGCGTCTGCATCTTCCCTTCGACCAGGAAGCGGACCGCGATGCGCCAGGCGAAGCCCATGGCCCCGGCCGGCGCTCAGCGGCCGTCGCCGGCGGCGCGCGCCCGCGCGCCGGGCTCGATCGCGAGCGGGTCGGCGAGCACCGCGTCGCCCGCTGCGAGGCCGTCGACGATCTCGAGCCGGGCGAGCGTGCGCAGGCCGATCCGCACCGGCTGCTCGACGACCCGGCCGTCGGCCAGGCGCCGCACGCGCGCCTCGGCGCCCGCGCCGATCACCGCCGTCGCCGGCAGCGTGAGGCCGCGCTCGCGCCGGTCGGTGGTCACCTCCATCGACAGCGTCATGTCCTCGCGCAGGAACGGCGGCGGCGCGGCGACCTCGAACTTCACCTCGACGGTGCCGCGCTGCGCATCGACGCCGGGCGCGATGCGGAGCACCCGCGCCTCGAACGGCTGCTGCGGGAAGGCGTCGGCGACGACCCGCGCGGCCTGTCCGATGGCGAGCTGGGAGAGGAACTTCTCGTCGGCCTGCCCGACCAGCTGGGTGGCCCCGGTCGCGGCGAACGCGAACAGCGTGCGGCCGGGCTGCACGATCTGCCCCGGCTCCACCAGGCGGGTCACGATGCGGCCGTCGGCCGGGGCGACGATCCGTGCCTGCGCGAGGCGGGCCTGCGCGAGACCCGCCGCCGCCCGCGCCTCGTCGGCGCGCAGCCGGGCCTGCTCCGCCTCGGTCCCGCGGCCCGCGTTGGCGCGGGCGCCGGCGCCGGCGGCCTCGAGCTGCGCCTGCGCGATGCGCACCGCGCGATCGGTCTCGTCGATCCGTGCCTGCGACACGTAGCCGCGGGCGAACAGGTCGCGGCTGCGGCGGGCTTCGCGCTGCGCCGCGTCGAGGGTCGCGCGGGCCGTCTCGAGCGCCGCATCGGCGGTCGGCACCCCGACCTCGCGCTGGCCGACGACCCGCGCCTCGGCCAGACGCAGCGCCGCCTGGGCCTGCGACACCTGGGCCTGCAGCTCCGCCGACTCGAGCCGTGCGAGCAGGTCGCCCTCGCGCACGGCATCGCCCTCGCGGACCGCGACCTCGACGACCCGACCGGTGACCGTCGCGCCCAGGTCGACCCGCACGGGCGCCGCGACGCGCCCGGAGAACACGAGGGACTGGACGAGGGGCGCCTCGGCGACCGACACGAGCGCCACCGGCTCGGGTCGCCACGCCCGCCAGGCGAGCCCGCCCGCGATCGCGAGCACTGCGAGAACCGCGCCGACCCGGCGCCATGCTTTCATGGGACGGATTCTACCGGGCCGCCCGCCGCGGCCCGTCCGGGCCTCAGCCCGCGGTCGTCTCGCGGCCCGCGACCGCCTGGATCGCGTCGGCCAGCGCCGGCGCGCGGACCGGCTTCGCGAGGAAGCCGTTCATGCCCGCCTCGATGCAGCGCTCGCGGTCGGCGTCCATCGCGTTCGCGGTCATCGCGAGGATCGGCAGGCGGTGGCCGGCGGCCCGGATGCGGCGCGTGGCCTCGACGCCGTCGATCTCGGGCATCTGCATGTCCATCAGCACGATGTCGAAGTCACCGCGGGCGACCTGTTCGACCGCCTGCCGGCCGTCGGCCGCCACGACCACGTCGTGTCCGAGCTTCTGCAGCATCAGCGTCGCGAGCTTCTGGTTGACGACGTTGTCTTCCGCGAGGAGGACCCGCAGCCGCTGCGCCGCCGGGGCGGCATCCGGTGCGTCACGGGTCGCGTCGGGTGCGTCGGGCCTGGCGCGCGCACCGGGCGTACCCGAGGACGAAGCGAGGACCGCGGCGTCGGCGGGGGTGGCCACGCCGTCGTCCGTGGCGGGCTGCAGCAGCACGGTGAACCGGAAGCGGCTGCCGCGACCCGGCTCGCTCACCACCGCGATGGCGCCGCCCATCGCCTCGACGAGGCGCCGGGTGATGGCGAGTCCGAGGCCGGTGCCGCCGAAGCGGCGGGTCGTCGAGCTGTCGGCCTGGGCGAACGCGTCGAAGACCAGCTCCTGCTTGTCGGCGGGGATGCCCACGCCGGTGTCGACGACCTCGCAGTCGAGCTCGATCGCGTGGCGGCCTGCGTCGCCGGGCACCGTCCGCGCATCGACCCGCAGCGTCACCGCCCCGGTGTGCGTGAACTTCACGGCGTTGCCCAGCAGGTTCACGAGGATCTGGCGCAGCCGACCCGGGTCGCCGCGGGCCAGCGAGGGCACGCCCGGGGCGAGTTCCAGCCGGAAGTCGAGCGCCTTGCGCTGCGCCGACAGCGCGATCGGCCGGCACAGGTGCTCGAGGAGTCCGCGCGGCTCGAAGTCGATCGACTCCAGGTCCATGTGGCCCGCCTCGATCTTCGACAGGTCGAGCAGGTCGTTGATGATCTCCATCAGCGCGTCGGCCGACTGGCGCACCGTCTCGAGGTAGTCGCGCTGGTTCGGCGCGAGCGCGGTGTCGAGCACCAGCTCGGTCATGCCGATGATCCCGTTCATCGGCGTGCGGATCTCGTGGCTCATGTTGGCCAGGAACTGGCTCTTGGCGAGGCTCGCCGCCTCCGCCGCATCCTTCGCCTCGCCCAGCCGCCGCTCGAGCGACGTGCGCTCGGTGGTGTCGAAGATCGCGCCGACCATGCCGGTGACCGCGCCGTCGGCCTCGGTCATCGACGCCTTGCTGTAGAAGAGCGTGCGCGGCGTGCCGTCGGGCAGCGGCATCTCCATCTCGAACGACTGTCGGGTCGGCCGCGTCAGCAGCTCCCGGTCGCGCTCGATGTGCGCGTCGGCGTAGCCGTCCGAGAAGACCTCCGCCGAGGTCCGGCCGATCGCCTCGTGGCGGTCGATGCCGAACAGACTCTCCAGCGCGCGGTTCACGCCGAGGAAGCGCCCGGCGGCGTCCTTGTAGTAGATCGCCACCGGGATCGCGTCGAGCAGCTCGCTCCGGAAGTGCAGCTGCTCGCGCAGCGCCGCCTCCGCGCGCTTGCGCTCGGTGATGTCGGTGCGGATCGCGACATAGCGCTCCGGGCGGCCGTCGGCGCCCGCCATCGGCACGATCGAGGCGTCGACCCAGTGCAGCGAGCCGTCCTTGGCGCGGTTGCAGATCTCGCCGTGCCAGACCTCGCCCGCGCCGATGGTCCGCCACATCCCGGCGAAGAATTCGGGAGGGTGCGTGCCGCTGTTGACGATCCGGTGGTTCGTGCCGATCAGCTCGTCGAGCGTGTAGCCCGTCAGCGCGCAGAACTTCGCGTTCGCGTCGAGGATCCGGCCGGAGGTGTCGGTGACGCTGACGATGGCGTGCTGGTCGAGCGCGAACTTCTGCGATTCCAGGTCGCGCTGCAGGTCCGCGCGGCGGCGGGTGTCCGCGACCGCGGCGGGTGCGGGTACGGGTACGGGTTCGGGTTCGGGTTCGGGTTCGGGCTCGGTCGCCGGCATCGGCGCCCCTGCGGGGTCGTCCGCGGACCGCTGCGCCTCGGCGGCGATCTCCGCCAGCAGTCCGCGCAGCCCGCCGAGGACGCTCGAGAGCGGACCCGACTCGCGGGCGGCGATCGCCTCGCAGGCGACCAGCGCGGCCTCGAGCGATGCGGCGTCGGCCAGGCCGAGGTGGCGTGCGAGCCGTGCGTCGAGGGGGGACGGGGTCATCGGCGGATCGGGTCTCGCCGCGTGCCTGCCCGCCCGGGTCGGACGGTGGTGCGGGGTCCTGTCGCGAGGCGAGGGCGGGGCGTCATGGCGGGGTCGGTCGGCGATCGGTGGCGCCGCTCGACGCGAAGTCGAGCCGCCTCGCGATTATCGAGCGGCCCCGGTTCCGGGCACAGGCCTGCCGGTCGGGCCGACGCGCGGCACGACCGGTGCCGCGTCCAAGGGGTGGCAGTCCAAAGAAAAGGGCCGGCTCCCGAAGGACCGGCCCAAGGCTCCAGTGGAGGGAGGAATGGAGCTGGAGAGAGAACCCGGGATGAAGTGTGCGCAGCCGAGATCACGCGACGATGACCCCGTGTCTCGGGGTGGGCGCGTTCGTGTCCCGTTTCGGTCTCGTCGGGGGCGTGCCCCGCCGGGTTCAGTCGCAGCCGGCGGCGAGCAGTCGGCGACCGACCGCGGCCAGGTGCGGGCAGTGCACGCCGTGCTCGGCGAGGCTGTGCCAGGTCCGGATCGCGTACTCGCGGTTGCGGCCGCGCTGGCCGCAGCAGGCGCTGAGACGGCGGACGATCTCGTCATCGCTCAGGCATTCGTACGAAGCACTGGCGCGATTGGCGGTGAAAGCGAGTGCCTGCACACGTCGACCGTCGGCCAGGACCGCGGACAGCATCCGGGCGACGTAGACGCCGCCGCTCATCTCGCGTTCGTAGAGGCCGTCGATGGCCTGCCGGCGCGAGTCGGGGCGCAGGCGGAACGCCATGCCGACGCACGACCCGCCGCGATCCAGCCCCAGGACGACGCCGGGCTGCTCGGGCGTGCCGCGGTAGCGGGTCGAGCGGATGCAGAAGGTGCGGTGGTAGCCGTGGACCTGGGCGAGGCAGGCCTCGTGGAACTCGAAGCCGGGGTTCCAGATGAGGGAGCCGTAGCCGAAGACCCAGTCGGGGAGCGGGCGGGAGGAGGCCGACTCGGACGGGTCCGCGGCGGCGACGGCACCGGGCAGGCTGTCGAACGCGGTCATGATGCCGACATTAACGGTCGAGGCCCGTCCGAGGAACACAGCGCCGGCCGGACGTCACGGAAATGCCCACGACCGGTGTGCTACCGTCGACCGATGGTCCATCCGACGCCCCGCGGACGCTGCTCGTGAAGCCCCGTCGCATCACCGTCGCCGAGCTCGAGGCGGCGATCAATCGAGCACGCGCCGCGCAACCCGCGAGCGGCGCCGAGTCGTCGCTGACGCTGGAGGTCGCGACCCTGGGGGCACTCTACGGCCGCCTGATCTGGGAGCGCCGCGAGGCCGTCGAGATCGATGCGCTGACCGACGGGGAGCGGGTCGCGCTCGGACTCTGGCTGCCGCCTGCCTGAACGCGCAGCGCCGCAGGGCCCATCAGGCCGCCTGCGCCAGCGGCAGGATCGAGGCCCCGGCGTCGAAGCGCACGCCCCCCCGCAGGCAGAACAGCGGCCGCAGCAGCCGCTCGGCGACGAGCTGCGTGCCCTCGTTGTCGCGCAGGGCCCAGCGTCCGGTCTCGTCGGCGAGCACGCTGACGTCGGCGACGCCGCCGACCTTCAGCGTGCCGAGCTCGCCCTCCATCCCGACCATCCGCGCCGCGTTGCGCGTGACCATCGCGACGACGTGCGGCAGCGGCAGGCCGAGTGCCAGCATGCTGGTCATCGCCGACACGAGGCTGAAGCGGATCGCGCCCTTGAAGAGGTGGTCGCCCTCGTCCGGATGGACGTCGGGCGTGCCCGGCGGCGCCGCCACCGTGGTGTTGTAGCCGTGCATGTCGGCGCCTAGGGTGTCCGGCACGACACCGGCGTCGAGCACGATACGCGCGGTCCGATAGCTGAAGTGCGAACCGTGACCGACGTCGATCTTCAGGCCGCGCGCCACCGCCTCGTGCACCAGCGGGTGCAGCGTGCCGTCGAGTTCGACGAAGCCGCCCGGATGGCGACTGAACGGATGGGCGAGGATGTCCCCGGGCTTCAGGGTCTCGACCACCTGGTCGAAGATCGAGTCGGGGTCCACCGCGAGGCCGCCCTGTTCGGGCCGCGGCCAGAGCTGTCCGAAGTGGATGTAGACCGGGAGCGAGGCCTCGCGTCCCATCCGCGAGGCCAGCCGCATCACGTCGACGCCCCAGCGCGCGAAGCCGCCGATCTCCGCATGCGCCTTCAGGCCGCGCACCAGGTCCGCGTTGCCGCGGGCGGCCTTCACGGTGGCCGACACGTCGAGGCAATCGGGGCGGTACAGCTCCGGGTAGTAGTGGCCTTCGAGGCCCCCCACGAGGTAGGCCGACAGGAAGGACAGCACCCGGGTGTGCGACGGCTCCACCACGTAGCGCCGGAAGCCGGGCAGCGTGATGCAGCTCGCGCCGCCCTGGTCGATCAGCGTCGTCACGCCCGAGTGCACGCCGCACAGGTCCGCGTTCAGCCCGAAGCGGCCGGTGACGCCCTCGTAGACATGGGCATGGGTGTCGATGAGACCGGGCAGCACGAGCCGCCCGCGGCAATCGACGACCTCGACGTCGGGGCCGACGGGGACCGGCAGGTCGGCGCCGATCGCGGCGATGCGACCCGCCTCGACCAGCACGTCGAAACGGCCGTCCCGATCGCAGGTGGGGTCGATCACCCGACCGCCCTTGAGCAACGTTGTCTTCATCACGGAGTGCCGGAGCGCGCTGGGTCGACGCGCGAGCTGACGCATAATCCGTGCCATCGACAGCACGGAGCGATGCGCGATGCGTCCCACGAGGGTGCCGACATGAGCCGGGCGGCGCGGCCCGATCCGAGCGAGGCGGCGCTCGACGCGGCGCGGGCGCGGTCCGCCCTTCTCGGGCGTCCCGGGTTCCTGATGCGACGGCTCCACCAGATCCACACGGCGCTCTTCCTCGAGGAGACCGACGCGTTCGGCATCACGCCGGTTCAGTACAGCCTGCTCACCGCGCTCGCCGAGCACGGCGAGATGGACCAGAACACGCTGGCCCTGGAGATCGGCCTGGAGCGGACATCGGCCGCCGAGGTGCTGCCCCGGCTCGAGGCGCGGGGCGTGCTCGAGCGGCGGCAGTGGCCCGAGGACAGGCGAGTCAAGCTCGTGCGGCTCACGCGTCGCGGCCGGGAGCTCGTCAGGCGCATGGCGCCCGCCGTGCAGCGCGCCCACGACCGCACGATCGAGCAGCTCGACCCCGCCGAGCGCAAGCAGTTCATGCTGCTGATGATCCGGCTCGTCGAAGCCAACAACGACACCCGCGTCGCGCCCCTGCGCCTGCGCTGACCTCCGCGGCGCGGTTCTGCCGTTCGCCGCCACGCGAGCGCCTGTCGAATGCGGGGTATGCCCCATATCGGTGACACGGCACCGCGTCGGCGCGGCGTCGCGGTCGGTCCAGGTGCGCCGCGAGGCGGCAGCGGTTCGGCTTCGGCCCCGGCCGGAGCCGGGCCGACACCCCGTCTTCGCGGCGTCTTCGGAAGGTGCCCTCGGCAACGAGGACACGCGGCTGCGCGTGTCCTCCGGGCGTTCAGCCGGCCTTGCGAAGCTTCACGGCCGGCTTCGTCGCCGCGCCGACGGCGGGCGCCTTGGCCGCGGCGACCTGCTTCGCTGCCGAAGTGGTGGTCGCTGCCTTCGTGGCGGCCGGCTTCTTCGCGGCCGGCTTCTTCGCTGCGGACTTCTTCGCCGCCGGCTTCTTCGCCGCGGGCGCCTTGGCGGCCGGTTTCGCGGCCGGAGCCGTCTTCGCCGCGGCGCCTCGCGCCGCACCCGCCTTCGCCGGCGCCACGCGCGCCACCTTGGCTGTCGCCACCGCGGTATCGCCGTCCGCGCCGCCCGCCGCATCGTCCGCACCCGTGCCGGCCGCGGGCTTCGCCCCCGGCTTGCCCGGCCGCGGCGCGGACGCCTGGAACTCGAAGCCGACCTTGCCGTCGGGCTGCCGCACCAGGAACGCCTTGAAGCGACGCCGCGTGCGCGAGGACACGAAGCCGTCGAGCAGCGCGGTGCGGCCCTCCGACAGCAGCTTGGCCATCTGCTCGCGCTCGACCGGCTGCTGCAGGATCACCTTGCCGGAGCGGAAGTCGCAGCTGCGCCCCGCACCCACCGACTTCTCGCACACGTAGCTCATGCCGTGCTCGTAGACCCGCGACTGGCAGCGCGGGCACGCGCCCACCGGCTCCTGCGCCGAGAAGTCGACCGGCTCGTCGTCGTCGCCCGCGTCGGACTGGCCGAAGTCGAACTCGAGCTTCCAGTCGGGCTCGGCCAGCTTGATGATCGCCGAGAACGGCCGCCCCATCTTGCTGCGGAAGCCGTGCAGCGGGCCGATCGTCTTGTCGCGCATCAGCTGCTCGGCCTCGCTCGGCTCGAGCAGGCGCGAGGACGGCGACTTGGTGATCGACCAGTCGCAGGCCGTGCACGCGAAGCGCCGGTAGTTCTCCTTGGCCACGCCGCCGCAGCGCGGGCACGGCTCGGTCAGCGTCGCGTAGTCGCCGGGCACGTCCGTCGGGCCGTAGCCCTTGGCGCGCGCGACGATGTGCTCGGTCATCTCGGCGATCTCGCGCATGAACGCGTCGCGATCGAGCTGGCCGCGCTCCATCTGCGAGAGCTTGTACTCCCACTCGCCCGTCAGCTCGGGCATCGTGAGCTCGGCCACGCCCAGCCCGCGCAGCAGCGTCAGCAGCTGGAACGCCTTGGCCGTCGGGATCAGGTCCCGGCCTTCGCGGATCAGGTAGTTCTCGTTGATCAGGCCCTCGATCACCTGCGCACGCGTGGCCGGCGTGCCCAGGCCCTTGGTGCCCATCGCCTCGCGCAGGTCCTCGTCGTCGACGAGCTTGCCCGCTCCTTCCATCGCGGACAGCAGCGTGGCCTCGTTGAAGCGCGCCGGCGGCCGCGTGGCGAGCGACAGCGCCTCGATGGCCTCGGTGCGGACGATCTCGTCCGGATCCACGGCGACCAGCGTGCCGGCGCCTTCCTCGGCGTCCTTGCCCGACTTCTGCTCGATCGCCTCGCGTCCGTGGATCGCGAGCCAGCCGGCGCTGACCAGCACCTTGCCCTCGGTCTTGAAGGCATGCGTCTCGACCGTCGTGATCCGGGTGGTGATCCGGAACTCGGCCGACGGGAAGAACACCGACAGGAAGCGCTTGACCACCAGGTCGTAGATCTTCTGCTCGGCGTCGGACAGGGCCTTGGGCGCCTGCAGCGTCGGGATGATCGCGTGGTGGTCGGAGATCTTGGTGTTGTCGAAGATCCGCTTGTTGCCCGGCCTGACCCAGTCGTTCTTGAGGACCTGCTTCGAGAACTGGCCGTACGGATGCACGTCGGCCAGCATCTCCATCGTCTGGCGCACGGTGCCGACGTAGTCCTCGGGCAGCGCCTTGGAGTCGGTCCGGGGGTAGGTCAGCACCTTGTGCTTCTCGTACAGCGCCTGGGCCAGCGACAGCGTCGTCTTCGCCGAGAAGCCGAAGCGCCCGTTGGCGTCGCGCTGCAGGCTGGTCAGGTCGAACAGCGCCGGGGCGGCCTGCGTGGTCGGCCGAGACTCCTCGGTGACGGTGCCGGTCTTGCCTTCGCAGTCCGCGACGATGGCGCGCGCCTTGTCGCCGTCCCACAGGCGCTCGGCCCGCAGGTCGGCGTCGGCCGGGTTGCGCTGGAACGCCGGATCGAACCAGCGGCCTTCGTAGGTGCCGGCCTTCGCGCCGAAGCTCGCCTTCACCTCGAAGTAGGCGCGCGGCACGAACTTGCGGATCCGCTCCTCGCGCTCGACGACGATCGTCAGCGTCGGGGTCTGCACCCGGCCGACCGTGGTCAGGTAGAAGCCGCCGTCGCGCGAGTTGAACGCGGTCATCGCACGGGTGCCGTTGATGCCGACCAGCCAGTCGGCCTCGGAGCGGCAGCGCGCGGCGTCGGCGAGCGGCAGCATCTGGCCGTCCTCGCGCAGCGAGGCGAACCCCTCGCGGATCGCGCCGGTCGTCATCGACTGCAGCCACAGCCGGCGGATCGGCTGCCGGGCGTTGGCGTGCTGCACGATCAGCCGGAAGATCAGTTCGCCCTCGCGCCCCGCGTCGCAGGCGTTGACCAGCGCATCGACGTCCTTGCGCTTGATCAGCCGCGTCAGCAGCTTGAGGCGGTCGGCGCTCTTCTCGATCGGCTTGAGATCGAACTCGGGCGGAATGACCGGCAGGTTGGCGAAGGACCACTTGCCGCGCTTGACCTCGTACTTCTCCGGCGCGGCGATTTCGACCAGGTGGCCGACTGCCGACGACAGGACGTACGCGTCGCTCTCGAAGTAGTCGCCCTGCTTGGTGAAGCCGCCCAGCGCGCGCGCGATGTCGGCGGCGACGGACGGCTTCTCTGCGATGATCAGGGCTTTTCCCATCGGATCCTGGTTGGGGAGAACCGGTCTGTGCAGCGCTTGGCTACAAGGGGTCGACCGGTTTCAGGGGGCGCCAATCATAAGAGCCGGATCGGCGCGGAAGCAAGTCAGCCGACGGGTGGGGGTCGGACCACCCGGCCGTCCGGCAGCCGCTCGAGGCGCCCGGACAGCTCCAGGACGACCAGCCGCGCGCCCAGGTCGCCGGCCGCCATGCCGAGGTGCGCCGCCAGCGTGTCGGGCAGCACCGGCTCCTGACCGATCGCGGCGAGGATCGGGTCGTAGTCCGGGACGTCGAGCCGCTCCGTCAGGAGCTCGGGCTCATTGTAAGTGCTTGCTGACATCGGGCGTGTCGGCGGATCGGTCGCGTCGTTCCGATGGGGCAGCTCGTCGAGCACGTCCTCGGCGCTGCCGACCAGCACGGCCCCCTGCCGGATGAGGGCGTGGCAGCCCCGCGAGAGCGGCGAATGGATCGAGCCCGGAATCGCGAAGACGTCGCGGCCGAACTCCCCCGCTTGGCGTGCGGTGATCAGCGAGCCGCTGTGCAGCGCCGCCTCGACGACGAGCACGCCGTGCGACATCCCTGCGATCAGCCGGTTGCGCCGCGGGAACTGTCCGGGCGAGGGCTCGGTGCCCAGCGGCAGTTCGGAGACGATCGCGCCGTCGGCCGCGATCCGCTCGGCGAGCCGGCGGTGGCGAGACGGGTAGATCACGTCGACGCCGGTGCCGACCACCGCGACCGTTCCGGCGCCGCCCTCGAGCGCGCCGTCGTGGGCGGCACCGTCGACGCCGAGCGCCATGCCGCTGGCGATCGTCCAGCCGGCGCGCGACAGGGCGAACCCGAACGCCCGCGCGTTGGCGACGCCGGCCGCCGTGGGGTTGCGCGAGCCGACGATCGCGAGCGCGGACCGCGACAGCGCCTCGCGCCGGCCCACGACGTACAGCAGGGGCGGTGCATCGGCGATCCGCAGCAGCATCGGCGGATAGTCGGCGTCGGCGAGCGTGACCAGGTGGTGGTGGGCGGCCTGCGCCCACTCGAGCGCATGCTCGATCCGCCGCTCGCGGACGGCGTCGCGCTCGCGCAGCGCCGAGGCGAGCCGCCCGCCCGCGACGTCGTCGAGCAGCCCGCCGCCGGACTCGAAGATGGCGTGCGGCAGGCCGAACTGCTCGAGCAGCGCACGCGCCCCGACCGGACCGACGCCGGGCGTCAGCGCCAGGCGCAGCCAGTGCGCGAGATCCTCGGCGTCGTCCGGTGCGAGCGACACGGCCGGGGTTCCGCGAGGGGGAGGGTCAGGGGTTGGTGACCGTCGCCCCGACGGAGATCGGCATCGCCGCGGCGACGACCAGGCCGTAGGCGACCCGGTCGAACACGCGGAAGACCAGGAGCTGGCCGATCGGTTCGTTGGGCAGGCGGACCTGCTCCTTGGTGTCCCGGTCGAGGACCATGCGGCCGGTGCTCTGCACCTGAAGCACGTGCCCGACCTCCAGCCCCTGCTGCTGGCCGACCGACAGGGCCACGACGCTGAACTTGCCGACCTGGTCGACGCCCCGGTAGACCGACACGATCCGGCCGTCGACCGGCACGCCCGGCGGACGCGGCGCGACGGTGGGCACCTGGGCGCGCGTCGCGGGCATCAGCCGATCGCCCTCGCCGATCTCCTCGGAGGTCGACTGGATGCGGAAGGTCGCCGGATCGCCGGGCCGGACCATCTCGGCCGCGCCGACGTACAGCGTCTCCCAGCCGAGCGGCTGGCGGGTGGCCGGGTCGATCAGCGGCTTGGCGGGGCGGTAGACGTGCCAGTCCTTGGCCGAGTCGTCGGTCACGCCGCGGGCATAGGCGGTGTCGCCGCGGCTCAGGTAGACCCGGCCGTCCTGGGTGGCGATGATCCGCGGATGGGACTTCAGGCCCTGCTCCTCGACGATCAGCGGCCGGTTCAGGAAGACCTGGATGGCCGCCAGGTTCATCGTCGGGATGGCGTCGCGGTCGAGCGGGGCCGAGCGGACCATCGGCTCGGTCCGCTGCACGGTCTCGCCGGCACGGCCGCCCGAGCCGTCCACCGCCCGGCCGAGCCGCAGCCGCGGTTCGGCGCCGGAACGGTCGAGGTAGACCACGTCACCCGGGAAGATCAGGTGCGGGTTGGCGATCTGCTCGCGGTTGAGCTGCCAGATCTCGGGCCAGCGCCACGGGCTCTTGAGGAACTTCCCCGAGATGTCCCAGAGGGTGTCGCCCCGCACGACCACGTGCTTGTCGGGGGCGTTGGGGGCGAGCTCCAGCGGCGCGGTGGCGCCCTGCGCGAAGGCGGCGCCCGCCAGCAGCCAGGCGGCGCAGCCGAGAACCCGCGTGATAGACTTTTTGAACATGTTCGCGCTGCCTGAGATCGTGCTGCGTGATGCGTGCCCGGGTCAGCGGCGGGAGGGTAGGTTCCTCCGTTAGGCGGCCCGGTCGGCTTCGAAGTCGGCCCCGTGCGCTTGAACCGCATGGACGTCGCCCCGAATTCCCTCGATGGTACGTCGATTCAGAAACGAGTTCGCGCACCCGAGTTCGAACGGTAGGTCTAGTCCGATGGCCGTGCTTGACATCCTTCGCTACCCCGACGCCCGCCTCCACAAGGTGGCCAGCCCCGTCGCGACCGTCGACGACCGCATCAGGCGTCTCGTGCAGGACATGGCCGACACCATGTACGCGGCGCCCGGCATCGGACTCGCGGCGACCCAGGTCGACGTCCACGAGCGCGTGATCGTCATCGACACCTCGGAGACCAAGGACGACCTGCTCGTCCTCATCAATCCCGAGATCGTCGCGAGCGGCGGCGAGAAGAAGACCTACGAGGAAGGCTGCCTGTCCGTTCCGGGCATCTACGACGACGTCGAGCGCGCCGGCCGCATCACGGTGCGGGCGCTGGACGTGCGCGGCGAGACCTTCGAGCTCGAGGCCGAAGGCCTGCTCGCGGTCTGCATCCAGCACGAGATGGACCACCTCCAGGGCAAGGTGTTCGTGCAGTACCTGTCGCGCCTGAAGCAGAGCCGCATCAAGAGCAAGATGGCGAAGCTCGATCGGCAGGCGGCCTGAGCCCGCCGCCCGCGCGCCCGGCCCGCCCCGCGGGCGGCGCCCCGCCCGTCCCCGCACCCCGATGAGACTGGTCTTCGCCGGCACCCCGGTGTTCGCGCAGCGTGCGCTCGCCGCGCTGGCGCAGGCCGGCCACGACGTGGCGCTGGTCCTCACACGCCCCGACAAGCCCGCGCAGCGCGGCCGGCAGCTGCTCGCCAGCCCGGTCAAGCAGTGGGCCCTCGAGCAGGGCCTCGAGGTCTGGCAGCCGCCGACGCTGCGCGATCCGGGCACGTGGGCGAGGCTGCGCGAGGTCGGGGCCGACGTCATGGTGGTCGCGGCCTACGGCCTGATCCTGCCCGTCGAGGTCCTCGCGATCCCGGCCCACGGCTGCCTCAACATCCACGCGTCGCTGCTGCCCCGCTGGCGGGGCGCGGCGCCGATCCAGCGCGCGGTGCAGGCCGGCGACGACCGGACCGGCATCACGATCATGCAGATGGACGCCGGGCTCGACACCGGCCCGATGCGGCTGGTCCGCGAATGCCCGATCGGGCCGGAGGACACCGGTTCGACGGTGCACGACGCGCTCGCCGAAGCCG
The DNA here is from genome assembly GCA_003818495.1 of Burkholderiales bacterium. Lineage (GTDB taxonomy): Bacteria > Pseudomonadota > Gammaproteobacteria > Burkholderiales > Burkholderiaceae_E > UBA4615. Next base: position 23,900 of record RPRK01000006.1, on the reverse strand, counting down.
GCGCGCAGGCGATCGTCGAAGCGCTCGAGCGTCTGGCCCAAGGGTCGCTGCCGCTGCTGCCGCAGCCGAGCGAAGGCGTCACCTACGCGCAGAAGCTGACCAAGGCCGATGCCCCGATCGACTGGCATGCCTCGTCCCGGTCGATCGTCGACCGGATCCGGGCCTTCGACCCGGTGCCCGGCAGCACCGCATCGCTCGAGCGGGCGCCCGACACGGTGCTCAAGGTCTGGAAGGCCCGCGCGGCGGCCCGGCCCGACGCTGCGGCCGAGGCGCCGGCGGGGACCGTGCTGGCGGTGGACGGCGGTGCGCTGACGGTGGCCTGCGGCGAGCGCGACGCGGTCGCCCTGCTCGAGCTGCAGCGGCCGGGCGGGCGGCGCCTGCCGGCCCGGGAGTTTCTCGCGGGCTTTCCCGTCTCCGCGGGCGAGCGCTTCTGCGGCGTGTCCCGATGAGACGCGGATGACGCCCGGCGAGCCGCCCCGTCGGCCGGACGCCTCGGACGCGCCCCCGTCGCGCATCGATGCCCCGGCCCCGCGCGCGCCGCTGTCGCGCGAGATGCTCGCCGCCGCCGAGGCGGTCGCCGACCTGCTCGCCGGCCATCGGCTGCCCGACGCGCTCGATGCGCGCACGGCGTCGCTGCCGGCGGCCTCGCGCGCGCCTGCCCGGGACATGGCGTACCACGCGGTGCGCCGGCTCGGCCGCCTGCAGGCCTTGGCGGACCGGCTGAACACGCGCCGTCCGCTGCCCCGGATGGCCGCGCTGCAGCTCGTGGCCCTGGCCCAGCTGCTCGAGCCGATCCGTCCGGCCGCGATCGTCGTCGACCAGGCGGTGGCGGCGGCCCGCAGCCTGTCGCGGGGGCCCGGCGGCGCGGCGGCCGGCTTCCTCAACGCGACGCTGCGTCGGTTCGGCCGCGAGCGCGACGTACTGCTCGCCGCGATCGCGGGCGACCCGGTCGCCCGCTACGACCACCCCGACTGGTGGCTGCGCAGGCTCGCCGAGGCCTGGCCCGAGCGATGGGAGGCGATCGCCGAGGCCGGCAACCTGCAGGCGCCGCTGGTGCTCCGGGTGAACCGCCGGCTCGCCGAGCCCGATGCCGTCGCGGCGCGTCTCGAGGCCACGGGCATCCACGTCCGCCGCATCGGACCCGAGGCGCTCGTGCTCGAGCGGGCGCTGCCGGTCGACGCGATCCCCGGGTTCGCCGACGGCGACGTCTCGGTGCAGGACGCCGGTGCACAGATGGCGGCCCGGCTGCTCGACGTCGCGGCCGGCCACCGCGTCCTCGATGCGTGCGCCGCGCCCGGCGGCAAGACCGCCCACCTCCTCGAGCTGGCGGACATCGACCTGCTCGCGATCGACGTCGATGCGGCCCGTTGCCAGCGGATCGAGCAGACGCTCGCACGGCTGCACCTGCCGGCGGGCGACGCGCGCGTCGAGGTCCGCGCCGCCGATGCGTCCCGACCGGACACCTGGTGGGATGGCCGGCCGTTCGACCGCATCCTGCTCGATGCGCCGTGCAGCGCCTCGGGCATCGTGCGTCGGCACCCGGATGCGAGGTGGCTGCGACGCCGTGGCGATATCGCCACACTCGCGCTGCAGCAGGCGCGAATGCTGGAGGCGCTTTGGCCGCTGCTGAGCCCGAATGGTAAATTGCTCTATGTCACCTGCTCGGTGTTTCCCGAGGAGGGCGAGGCGGTGGTGCACCGCTTCGTCGAGGCTCGCACCGACTGCGTGCGTGAGCCCCTCACCTGGCGCTGGGCCGACGGTGTCTGCGAGCCGGTCACCCAGCTGTTCCCGCAGTCCGGGGCGATCCGAGAGCACGACGGCTTCTTCTATGCCTGCCTGACCAGACGACAGTGAAGCGACGCACCGCCATCGCGGCGCTGTCGACGGCAGCGCTGCTGGCGTGGTTGCCCGCCGCCCGACCCGCCGACACGATCGACGTCCTCGACGTCGGAGTCGAGCCGTCCGCCGACGGCGAGGCCTGGCTGCTGTCGGCCGACTTCACGCTGTCGCTCAGCCCGCAGCTCGAGGACGCGGTGAACAAGGGGGTCACCCTGTTCTTCCTCGTCGAGTTCGAGCTGCTCCGGCCGCGCTGGTACTGGTGGGACGAACGGACCGCGCTGGCGACCCAGACGCATCGGCTGTCCTATCATGCGCTGACACGCCAGTACCGGGTGCTGCTCAACGGCGTGCCCCAGGCCTACGGCTCGCTGCCCGAGGCGCTCGATGCGATGTCGCGGCTGCGGGCCTGGCGGGTGATGCCGCGGGACCGTACCCGCGGCGGCGTCTCCTACGAGGGCTGGCTGCGGCTGCGGCTCGATACCAGCCAGCTGCCCAAGCCCTTCCAGATCACCGCGCTCACCAATCGGGACTGGAACCCGCAATCTGAATGGAAGCGGTTCCCCTTCACGCCGGAGACCCCTCGAAGCGCACCGTGACGCGAGCGCTGCGCTATGCGCTCTTCGTGTCGGTCGCGCTCGCGGCGGTGCTGCTCGCGATGCTCGCGGTGGCCAGCGGCAACGACCGGCTGCTCGAGAGCCACTACGGACTGCTGCTCGGGCTGAACGTCGCGATCGGCATCGCGCTGCTGCTGCTGGCCGCCGAGCTCGCCCGGCGCCTGTGGCAGCGCTGGCGTGCCGGGCTGTTCGGCACCCGGCTGATGGTGCGGCTCGCGCTCGCCTTCGTCGTGATGACGCTGGTGCCGGTCGGGCTGATCTTCGCGGTCGCGGTGCAGTTCCTCGGCCGCTCGGTCGAGTCCTGGTACGACGTGCCGATGGAGCGCGCCCTCGAGTCCGGCCTGTCGCTCGGCCGCGCCTCGCTCGACTCGCTGCTCGTCGATCTCCAGGCCAAGACGCGCTCGATGGCGGGCGAACTCGCCGACGTGCCGCAGAACCAGTGGGCCCCGACCCTCAACCGGATGCGCGAGCGCGCCGGCGCCCAGGAGGCGGTCATCCTGACCGGCAGCGGCCGGATCCTGCTGGCGAGCGGCGGCGGCTACGCCAACCTGCTGCCCGACCTGCCGTCACCGGCGGCGTTGCGGCAGGCGCGCGGCGCGCGTCTGTACGCCGCGGTCGAGCCGCTCGAGGCGGGCGCCGGCGGCGAGCCGCGCGGCCTGAAGCTTCGGGTCGTGCAGTCGATCCCGCTGGGCGGACAGCTCGGCGAGGAGCCGCGCTTCCTGCAGCTGGTGCAGCCGGTGCCGCCGCAGCTCGCGGAGAACGCCGAGGCCATCCAGCAGGGCTGGCGCGACTACCAGCAGCTGTCGCTGTCGCGCGCCGGTCTCAAGCGGATCTTCCGCATCACGATGACCGTGACGCTGCTGCTGACGGTGTTCTCGTCGATCGCGGCATCGTTCCTGCTGGCCGGCTGGATGACCGGCCCGCTGTCGATGATCGCCGCCGGCACGCGGGCGGTCGCCGAAGGCGACTTCCGGCCGGTCAAGGACTACGCGGGCCGCGACGAGCTCGGCGTGCTGACCCAGTCGTTCAACGCGATGACCCGGCAGCTCGAGGAGGCCCGCGCGCTGGTCGAGCGCAACCAGCACGAGCTCGAGCGGGCGAACGCGCGGCTCGCCAGCGTGCTGGCCAACCTGACCGCCGGCGTCATCGTGCTCGACGAGGACTTCCGGGTCACGCTGGCCAACGTCGGCGCCGAGCGGATCCTGGAGGTCGGTGCCGAGGCGATGGTGGGCCGCCGGCTCGACTCGGTGCCCCGCCTGGCGGAGGCCGCGCCGCAGATCCTCGAGGCCTTCGCCGAGCTCGACGAGGGCACCCACCTGGGGTGGCAGCGCCAGCTCGCGTTCCGGCGCGACGCGCCGGGCACCGAGCGCCGCGCCGAGAGCCGGCCCGACGCGGCCCCTGCCCTGACGCTGCTGGTGCGCGGTGCGCGCCTGCCCAGTCCGCAGCGAGGCTGGCTGGTGGTGTTCGACGACGTGAGCGAGGTGGTGTCCGCGCAGCGCGCGGTGGCCTGGAGCGAGGTGGCGCGCCGGCTGGCCCACGAGATCAAGAACCCGCTGACCCCGATCCAGCTCGCCGCCGAGCGCCTGCAGCACCGCTTGGCCGACAAGCTCCCGCCCGCCGAGGCCGAGCTGCTGGCGCGCAGTTCGCAAACGATTGTCAACCAGGTGGGCGCCCTGAAGCTGATGGTCGACGAGTTCCGCGACTACGCGAGGCTGCCCGCCGCGCGGCTCGCCCCGCTCGACCTGAACGTGCTCGTCCAGGACGTGCTCGCGCTGTACGCGCCCATCGAGGCCGCCGGCGGCCTGCACGCCGAGCTCGAGCCCGGGCTGCCGCCGATCCTCGGCGACGCCTCGCAGCTGCGGCAGGTGATCCACAACCTCGTCAAGAACGCGCTCGAAGCCACCGAGAAACAGCCGCGGCGGGCGATCGAGGTGGTCACCGAGCCGGTGCGGCGGGGCGGCTCGGTCGCCGGCGTGCGTCTGGTGGTCCGGGACGACGGGCCGGGGTTTCCGACGGGGTCGCTCGCGCGCGTCTTCGAGCCCTACGTCACCACCAAGCCCAAGGGCACCGGTCTCGGCCTGGCGATCGTGCGCAAGATCGTCGAGGAGCACGGTGCCCGCATCGATGCGGTGAACCGTTCGGACGCCGCGGGCGGCACCGTTGGCGCATCGGTGAGCCTGCTATTTACGAGATTGGCAAAAAGCGACGACAATTGCGGCGCGCACACAACACTCGAAACGAGCCAGCCGCCGGTCGTCCTGCCGGTCAGGCCGGCCAAGAGCTAGGAAGCCATGGCGGAAATTCTGGTCGTTGACGACGAGGTCGGCATTAGGGAACTGCTCTCCGAGATCCTCGGTGACGAAGGGCACTCCGTCCATCTCGCTGAAAACGCGCAACAGGCCCGGGAGTCGAGGGAGATCAACCCGATCGACCTCGTGCTGCTCGACATCTGGATGCCCGACACCGACGGCGTCACGCTCCTCAAGGAGTGGGCCAACGGCGGCAAGCTCACGATGCCGGTCATCATGATGTCCGGCCACGCCACCATCGACACCGCCGTCGAGGCCACGCGCATCGGCGCGCTCGACTTCCTCGAGAAGCCGATCGCCCTGCAGAAGCTGCTCAAGGCGGTCGAGCAGGGGCTCGCGCGGGGGCGCGCCCAGAGCGCCCCCAAGGTGGCGCCCCAGGTCTATCACCCGCTGGCCGCGAGCAGCGCCGGCGTCCCGATGATCACGATGCTGCCGGTCGGCGGCAACGGCGGCCCCAACGTGCCGCTGATGTCGCCGTCGGCACAGTTCCTGACCGCGCCGGTCGCCGGCCCCGGCGGCTCGCCCGCGGCGGTGCGCGAACTGCCGCTCGACCTGCCGCTGCGCGAGGCGCGCGATGCCTTCGAGCGCGCGTACTTCGAGCACCACCTGTCGCGCGAGCACGGCTCGATGACGCGTGTGGCCGAGAAGACCGGCCTCGAGCGCACCCACCTGTACCGCAAGCTCAAGCAGCTCGGCATCGACCTGTCGAAGGGCGCGTACCGCAAGGGTACGCAGACCCCGCAGTGATGACTTGAAGATCGTCATCCTCGGCGCCGGGCGGGTCGGCGCATCGGTCGCGGAGAGCCTGGTCTCCGAGCAGAACGACATCACCGTCATCGACACCGACGGCGTCCGGCTCGCCGAGCTGCAGGACCGGCTCGACCTGCGCACGGTAGTGGGCAACGCCGCACAGCCGTCCACGCTGCGAGCCGCCGGCGCCGACGATGCCGACATGGTGATCGCCACGACCCAGAGCGACGAGACCAACCTGGTCGCCTGTCACCTGGCCGCGCAGGTCTTCAACGTGCCGACGCGGATCGCGCGGGTGCGCGGCGCCGACTTCCAGGACAACCCCGAGCTCGTCGGCGAGGGCGCCTTCTCGGTCGATCACCTGATCGTCCCCGAGAAGACCGTCACCGACTATGTCGCGAAGCTGGTGGAGTTCCCCGAGGCGCTGCAGGTGCTGGAGTTCGCCGGCGGCGCGGCCAGCCTGATCGCGGTGCGTGCGCACGCCGGCGGATTGCTGGTCGGCAAGCCGATCCGCGAGATCAAGTCGCACATTCCACAGATTGACTCCCGGATCGTCGCGATCTTCCGCGGCGAGGGGGCGGTCTACCCCGACGGCGACACGCTGATCGAGCCCGGGGACGAGGTCTTCGTGCTGGCCGCCACCGAGCACATCCGCACGGTGATGGTCGAGCTGCGCAAGATGGACAAGCCGGTGCGCCGGGTGATGCTGGCCGGGGGCGGACGCATCGGCATGCGCCTCGCCCGGCGGCTCGCCGACCACATCGATGTCCGCATCATCGAGCCCGACGTGCGGCGCTGCGAGCAGCTCGCCGCGGAACTGCCGTCGAACGTGCTGGTGCTCAACGGCGACGCCACCGACGAGGACCTCCTCGAGGAGGAGAGCGTCGGCGAGATGGACCTGTTCTGCGCGCTCACGTCCGACGACGAGGACAACATCATGTCCTCGCTGCTGGCCAAGAAGATGGGCGCCCGGCGCGTGATCGCGCTGATCAACCGGCGCGCGTATGCCGATCTCGTCGAAGGCGGCAAGATCGACATCGCGATCGTGCCGGCGCAGGCGACCATCGGCGAACTGCTCGCGCACGTGCGGCGCGGCGACGTGGCGGCGGTGCACTCGCTGCGGCGCGGCGCGGCCGAGGCGCTCGAGGCGATCGCGCACGGCGACCCCCGTTCGAGCAAGGTCGTCGGCCGGCGCATCGAGCAGCTCGATCTGCCGCCCGGCACGACCATCGGCGCGATCGTCCGGCAGGCGCCGGGCAACCGCTCCGAGGTGATCGTCGCGCATCACGACACGGTGATCGAGCCCGAGGACCACGTCATCGTGTTCGTCGCCAACAAGCGGATGATCCCGCGCGTCGAGAAGCTCTTCCAGGTCGGCGTCGGCTTCTTCTGAAGCGGGGCTTCAGCTCCGCGGAAACCGGGCGCACAGGTCCTGGTCCGCGAGCGTGACCTCGCCGCCCTGCATCGGGCCGCGGTTCAGCGCCGTCGTGCCGGCGCGCTGGCCGGCCTCCCAGGCCTTGCACTCGCTGTACGACCGGAACGCCGGCAGTGAAGCCCCCGCCGTCGTCGGGCCACCGCGCAGCGTGGTCATCGAGCCGCCGGGCGTGTTGGCATAGGACCCGCCCGAGGCCGCGCCGCCCCCCATCGGGGCGCTGCCCGTCGCGCTGCTGCCCATCGGAGCGCCGCCCGGCGAGCCGCTGCCCGCCGACGCCCCACCCATCGGTGCGCTGCCCGGCGAGGTGCCCCCCGTCGGCCCGCTGCCCGGCAGCGTGCCGCCCGACTGCGCGCTGCCGCCCTGGGTGCCGCCCATCGTGCCGCGCGTGCCCATCGTGCCGCGGTTGCCCGACGCGGTCTCCGCGCTCGGGCTCCGACCGGTCATGCGGTCGGTCATGTTGTTCCACATCGTGCAGGCCGGCAGCGCCGTGAAGGCGACGACGGCAAGTGCGAGTCCGGTTCGGTGTCGGGTCATGGCGGATATCCTGGTTCGAGTGGTTGGAGAGGCCTGCAGCGACCTCCATGCAACCCCCAGGCCCGCAGCGGGGCGGTCGCGACCGAAATGTCCGCCGGTGAGGTCGGGAACTGCGTGACAGTGGGGCTGCCTGCGCCTACCATTCCGGGCCCCACCACAGGAGACCCCCATGACCCAGCAGACCGGCATGCGCCGGCGGTTCATCGCGACCGCCGGAGCCGCCAGCGGCGCCGCCCTCGGCTTCCCCGCCATCGTCAAGGCGCAGACCACCTCGCTGCGCTTCCAGAGCACCTGGCCGGCGAAGGACATCTTCCACGAGTACGCCAACGACTTCGCCAAGAAGGTCAACGACATGACCGGCGGCGAGCTCAAGATCGAGGTGCTGCCGGCGGGCGCCGTCGTGCCGGCCTTCGGCCTGCTCGACGCGGTCTCGAAGGGCACCCTCGACGGCGGCCACGGCGTCGTCGTCTACCACTACGGCAAGAACAACGCGCTCGCGCTGTGGGGCTCCGGCCCGGCGTTCGGCATGGACGCGAACATGCTGCTGTCGTGGCACAAGTACGGCGGCGGCAAGGAACTGCTGAACAAGCTCTACACGGCCGTCGGCGCGAACGTCTACTCGTACGTGTACGGCCCGATGCCCACGCAGCCGCTCGGCTGGTTCAAGAAGCCGATCGCCAAGGCCTCGGACGTCAAGGGCCTGAAGTACCGCACCGTCGGCATCTCGATCGACGTGTTCACCAAGATGGGCGCGGCGGTCAACGCGCTGCCCGGCGGCGAGATCATCCCGGCGATGGACCGCGGCCTGCTGGATGCGGCCGAGTTCAACAACGCCTCGTCCGACCGCCTGCTCGGCTTCCCCGACGTGGCCAAGGTCTGCATGCTGCAGAGCTTCCACCAGAACGCCGAGCAGTTCGAGATCCTCTTCAACAAGGCCAAGCTCGATGCGCTGCCGCCGAAGCTGAAGTCGATCATCGACAACGCCGTCGAGGCCGCCTCGGCCGACATGTCCTGGAAGGCGGTCGACCGCTACTCCAAGGACTACGCCGAGATGCAGCAGAAGCAGGGCGTGAAGTTCTACAAGACGCCCGACGCGATCCTGCAGCAGCAGCTCAAGTTCTACGACGAGGTCGTCAAGGCCAAGTCGAGCGACCCGCTGTTCGCCGAGATCATCGCGTCGCAGCGCGCGTTCGCCGAGCGTGTGGTCCGTTGGGACATGGACACCAACGTGAACCGCCGGATGGCCTACACGCACTACTTCGGCAAGAAGGGCTGATGCCCGGCGGGCGGCGCGTCGCGCCGCCCGCAGCACCCTCGCCGACGGCCCGCGGGCCGTCGTGCGGCGGTGCCGATCGACGCACCGGCCCCAGCGCGCCGGGTGCGCTGCAGCAGGTGCCGGTGCCTTCACCGGCCTATCGATGTTCGGGCGACGTCCGCGGCTGCGGGCACGTCGCCCCGGGGCTCCCGCCATGCAGAAATTCCTACTCGCCGTCGACCGCGTCTCCACGTTCGCGGGGCAGGCCTTCGCCTGGCTGATCGTCGCGCTGACCGCGCTGATCTGCTACGAGGTGTTCTCGCGCTACGTGCTGAATTCGCCGCACGCATGGGCCTTCGACGTGCAGATCCAGATGTACGGCGCGCTGTTCATGATGGCGGGCGCCTACACGCTGTCGAAGAACGGGCACGTGCGCGGCGACATCCTCTACGGCTTCTTCAAGCCCCGCACGCAGGCCTTCTTCGACCTGCTGCTCTACGTCGTCTTCTTCCTGCCCGGCGTGTGCGCGCTGGCCTGGGCCGGCTATTCCTTCGCGGCCGAGTCGTGGGCGATCAAGGAGCACTCGTCGATCAGCGCGGACGGCCCGCCGCTGTACTTCTTCAAGTCGGTCATCCCCGTGGCGGGAGGGCTGCTGCTGATGCAGGGCCTCGTCGAGATCGTGCGCTGCATCGTCTGCCTTCGCGACGGCGCCTGGCCCTCGCGCGAGCAGGACGTCGAGGAGGTCGACGTCGACAAGCTCAAGGCGATGGTGACGCGCGACGGCGAGGCCACGCACGCCGTCGGCCCCGTCAGCGCCGCCGGGGAGCGCTGAACCATGCGCCGCGAGATGTACTTCGGCCTGGCGATCATGGGGATGATCGTCTCCGCCGTGCTGTTCTTCATGCCTTGGAGCAGCATGACCAGCGGCCACCTCGGCCTGCTGATGCTCGGCCTCGTCGTGGTCGCGATCATGCTCGGCTTCCCGACGGCGTTCACGCTGATGGGCATGGGGATGATCTTCGCCTTCATCGCCTACCGCATGCGCTCGCCCGAGCTCGCGCTCGGGCAGACGCTCGACCTGATGGTCCAGCGCGCCTATGCGGTGATGGGCAACGACGTGCTGATCTCGATCCCGCTGTTCGTGTTCATGGGCTACCTGGTCGAGCGCGCCAACCTGATCGAGAAGCTGTTCCGCAGCCTGCACCTGGCGCTCGCGCGCGTGCCCGGCTCGCTCGCGGTGGCCACGCTGTTCACCTGCGCGGTGTTCGCCACCGCCACCGGCATCGTGGGCGCCGTGGTGACGCTGATGGGCCTGCTCGCGCTGCCGGCGATGCTGCGCGCGGGCTACTCGGTGCAGGTCTCCGCGGGCGTGATCACCGCCGGCGGCTGCCTCGGCATCCTGATCCCGCCGTCGGTGATGCTGATCGTCTACGGGGCGACCGCAGGCGTCTCGGTCGTGCAGCTCTACGCCGGCGCGTTCTTCCCCGGGATCATGCTGGCCGGCCTGTACGTGGTCTACGTGGTCGTGCTCGCCAAGATCCGGCCCGACCTGATGCCGCCGCTGACCGCGGCCGAGCGCCACGTGCCGCTGACCCCCACCGCGCAGACGCTCCAGGACCGCGTCAGCACGAAAGTGCTGCCCGGACTGGTGGGCGCGCTCAAGGGCTCGCGCAACGCCGGCGTGCCGTTCCTCGAAGTGATGCGCCAGGCGCTGATCGCCGCGCTGCCGGCGATCTTCCTCGCGGTGCTGCTGACGGTGATGTGGCGCAGCGCCACCGCCCCGGACGTCGCGGTCGACACCGGCGGCATGGTCGAGATGGGGGCGGGTGGATCCGAGGCGTCGTCGGAGGGCGGCGGGCTCGACGAGCCGCCGGGGGGCGAGGCCGAGAAGACCGAGGGCGGACTCGACGAGCCGCCGTCGGACGATGCGCCGAAGGCCGAGGGCGGGCTCGACGAGCCGCCGTCGGACGATGTGCCGAAGGCCGAGGGCGTGCAGGAGCCTCCCGGCGCGGCGGCCGCTGCGCCGCAGCCGGCCGACGCGCAGCCGTCGGGCGCCGCCGCGGTGCCGGGCGCCGCCGCCGACGCCGCGTCGGCCGCCGCGCCCGTGGCCGACGTGGCCGAGCGCAAGTCCGCGCCGCTGTGGTTCTGGATCGTCGCGGTCGTGCTCACGGCCGTGGTCGTCGGCTACTACGCGGTGCTGACGTTCACGCGGCTCGAAGTCTTCAAGATGCTGCTGTCGTCGTTCTTCCCGCTGGCCTTCATGATCCTGGCGGTGCTGGGCACGATCGTCTTCGGGCTGGCCACGCCGACCGAGGCGGCCGCCGTCGGGTCGCTGGGCGGGGTGCTGCTCGCGGGCGCCTACCGGCAGCTCAACATGACCGTGGTCAAGGAGTCGGTGTTCCTGACCGCCAAGACCAGCGCCATGGTGTGCTGGCTGTTCGTCGGCTCGTCGATCTTCTCGGCGGCGTTCGCGCTGCTGGGCGGGCAGGAGCTGATCGAGAACTGGGTGATGTCGCTCGGGCTGTCGAAGGTGCAGTTCCTGCTGCTGTCGCAGGCCATCATCTTCCTGCTCGGCTGGCCGCTGGAGTGGACGGAGATCATCGTCATCTTCATGCCGATCTTCATCCCGCTGCTCGACAACTTCGGCGTCGATCCGCTGTTCTTCGGCCTGCTCGTGGCGCTGAACCTGCAGACCGCGTTCCTGTCGCCGCCGGTGGCGATGGCCGCCTTCTACCTGAAGGGGGTCGCGCCGCCGCACGTGACGCTGAACCAGATCTTCGCCGGCATGATCCCGTTCATGCTGATCCAGGTGATCGCGCTGGCGCTGCTCTACATCTTCCCGGGCATCGGCCTGTGGCTGCCCGAGGTGCTCTACAAGTAACGGACGTGACGATCCCGGCTGCGGCCGGGATTTGCACTCGTTGACGTTCCATGCCTCCATGCGCGCGCCGGTGCGCCGGACAATGTCTGCCGGTGTGGCGGAAGGTACGGACGATGGCGGCGGGTCGGCGCGTCGAGGGAGCACTCAGGGGAGCAGCGGGCTGCCTGGTCGCGCTCGCGTGTTCCGTGGCCCATGCCGTCCCCGAGGGCGCCGCGGTCAGCCGCGTGACCGGGGACGCCACGGTCTCGGCGCTGGCGGTCCTCTGCGCGATCCTGGCGATCCTGGCCGGCGTGCTCGGCTGGTTGCTGCGCCGCGATCGCGGCGCGCGTCTGGAGGCCGAGCGCACCCTCGAGCGCGAGCGCGCGGCGCAGCGGGCGTCGGCCGAGCGGCGTGCGCGCCACTTCTCGGCCATGGGTCGGGAGGGCGAGCAGGGGCTCGGCGCGCTCGAGTCCGCGATCGCCCTCGTCGACGGGCCGCGGCTCGAGCCCGCCACGCGTCTGCATGTCGCCGCGCTGCGGCGCGCCGCGGGCGCCCTCGGTGCGCAGCTGTCCTACGCGCTCGACTACGAGGCGATCGAGCAGGGCCGCGTGCACCCGCGGCCGCAGCGCACCGACGTCGTGACGCTGATGCGCGACGTGGCCTCGCAGTCCTCGGCCGAGGCGGCCGATCGGCGGGTGGCGTTCGCGCTGTTCGTGCCGCAGCATCCGTTTCCGGCGGTGCGCGTCGACCCGCACCGGGTCAGGCAGATCGCCGACGCGATGATCCGCGACGCGGTCCTGCGCCTCGAGCATGGCGAGGTCCGGGTCGAGGTGCGCTATCGGCGGATCACCGCAGGTGGCATCGACGGTTGGCTGACGGTGTCGGTCCACGACGACGGGCCGGCCCTCGACGAGCGGGAGATCGCGCGTCTGCAGGCCGCGATCGACGACACGATCGACCCGGCCGCCGAGACGGGCACGGCCAGCATTCCGACCGTCGGCGTGGGCCTGTGGCGGGCCGGCCGGCTCGCCCGGGCGCTCGGGGGGGCGCTGCAGCTGAGCGTGGCGCCGTCGGCGCGCGGGGTGACGCAGGCGCCCGCCGCGTCGCCCTCGGCGCGCGGCCTCACCCGGGAGCTGCGCCTGCCGGTCCGGGTCGACGCCGACGGTCCGACGCGAGGCGCGCTGCTCGAGGACCTGAACGCGGGCTTCGTGCGGCCGGCGCTGCCCGCCGGGGGGCCCACCCGCGGCCGGCTGCTGCTGGTCGAGGACGACCGGGTCGTCCAGTTCACGCTGGAGCATCAGCTCGGGCGACTCGGCTACGACGTCTGCAGCACGGACGACGCCGAGGAAGCGCTCGACGTCTGGCTCGCCTCGCCCACCCCGTTCGTGGTGACCGACCTCGGTCTGCCGGGCCGCGACGGCGTCTCGCTGATCGCCGCGATCCGCGAGGCCGAGCGCGCCCGCGGGCTGTCGCCGGCGCGCGTCGTGGTGCTGACCGGCGAGGTCAGCCATGTCGCGCGGTCCTACGAGGCGGGTGCCGACGAGGTGCTCGCCAAGCCGGTCACCGGCGAACGGCTCGAACAGGCCCTGGCCCAGGTGACGCTCGCGGACGGAGCGGTGCGCGGGCGGGTGGCGCGAGGCCCCGCCGCGCTCGGGCAGGCTGCCGCGCCCGGTCCGTCGGCGGTGCGCTCGACCGAGGCCGCACCGGAGCGGCCGCTCGACCGCTGAGCGCGCGGGGACCGGCGGCGCTCAGCGTGCGGCGCCCGATCCGGTCGGGCGCGGCGGGGCGTCGGCCCCCCGCGAGTAGAGCAGCAGACCGACCGCGAGGCTGACGCCGATCACGGCGAACATCGCGCGGTAGGCGGGCTCCGGATAGCCGCCGTCCACGGTCTCCCGTGCGAAGGCGGCGGCCACCGCGCCGGTCACCACCGGCATCACCGACGCACCCACCACCTGCGCCAGGTTCAGCGTGGTCATGCCGCGTCCGAGCAGACGGTCGGGGAACAGGCTGCGGCCGTGCGCGACGATGGTGACGCCGTAGCTGGCGACCGCGCAGAGCGCGATCAGCAGCGCGATCGCGGCGCCCGCGGGCGGCGTCGGCCAGAGCGCCAGCAGCGCCAGCGTGAGCAGGGTCAGCGAGCCGCCGGTCAGCACGACGCGCTTGCGGGTGTTGAAGCGTGCGTCGAGCGGTCCGCAGACGAGCACGCCGATCACCTGCGCCACGGTCATCGCGGCCAGCACCAGCCCGCGATCGCCGCCATCCAGGCCGTGCACGTCGTGCAGATAGGGCCCGGCCCACAGTCCGAGCACCGTCGAGACCACCGCGTACGCGACGGTCTGGATGGCGACGACGGGGGCGAGGCCCGGTGCGCGCAGCACCTCGCCCACGCCGCGCAGCACCGTACCGAGCGATTCGGGGACCGGCGGCGGTGCGCCGGCCGCGTCCGGCCGGTCCTGTCGGATCCCGAGCCAGAATGCGATGCCCGCCGCCGCGGTCACGGCCGCGGCGAGCACGAAGGCCGTCCGCCACCCCGTCGTGCCGGCCAGCGCCGCGAGCGGCCAGCCGGCGAACAGGTTGCCGATCTGGCTGAGCGCGAAGACGCGTGACAGCGCGGTGCCCAGCCGCTCGCCGGAGAACCAGCGGGAGCACATCAGCACCGCCGCCATGAAGTAGGCCGCGCAGCCGAGGCCCACCACGGCGCGGGCTGCGATCAGCGAGGCCTCGCTGCGGGCGGCCGCGGTCATCAGCGAGCCCGCGACGGCGATCACGGTCAGGCCCGCCACCAGGCGGCGCGGGCCGATCCAGTCGAGCATCACGCCGACCGGCAACTGCACCGCGATCAGCACGACGAAGAACATCCCGCCTGCCAGGCCGAGTGCCTGCGGTCCGAGCGACAGCTCGCGGACCAGCTCGGGTGCGATGACCCCGAGCGACGAGCGGTGGAACTGGCTGACCGCGGTGATCGCCGCGAGGACGGCGATCAGTCGGCCGGTGGCGGGTCCGGACGGCGCGTTCAGCGCAGTGCAGCCCGCCGGACGGCGTCGCGCGGGGAATCGGCCATCAGGGCCGGCATCGAGAACGGCGACACGTCGTCGGGATCGAGGTGTCCGCGGCGCGAGGGCGACAGCGGATCGGCGTCGCGCACGAGCGTCGCGGTCTCGGGCCACTCGTCGTTGCCGGCGACCTCGGGCACGAAGGTCGGCGGCTCGATCGGGCCGGGGCGGGCGGCAGGGGCTCGGGTCGGGTTCAGGGTCGGCCCGTCCGTAGCCGGCTGCGCCGTCGCGGCGGCCGGCTCGCCCGAGTGGGCGCCGAATGCCGCCGTGGCGAGGGCGCCAGGCAGCGAGATGTCGGCGAGCCCGAGCGCGGCCTCGGCGGCGGCGGTGGCGTCGCGGCGGGCGATCGCCAGCCCGAGCGCGCTCTGCAGCGACAACGCGTGCAGCAGCTCGGGACCGGCGCCGCCGCGTCCGAGCTGGGTCGACGCGAGCCGCAGCCGCTGGGCGGCACGGACCGGCTCGAGCGCATGGTCGACCGAGCGCAGCAGCCGATTGCCGCAGGCATCGGCCAGTGCCGCATGGAGCGAGGCGTCGGCCGCGGTCCAGCGCGCCACGTCCGCCGCGCCGACCGCGCCGGCGAGCGCGCGGACAGCCTGGAGGATGGCCGCCTGCTGGACCCGCCCCGCATCGCGGGCGGCATCGGCCGCCATGGCGGGCTCGATGACACGGCGCAGCGCCAGCGCCTCGGCCAGCAGGGAGTCGGGTCCGGGCTCGGTGATCGAGACTGCGATCAGCGTCGGGTCGAGCAGGTTCCAGGCGGCCTCGGGCGCGACGGTCGTGCCGACCTTCGGCCGGGCGACGACCAGCCCCTTGCCGCCGAGATCGGCGAGCGCTTCCCGGACCACCGTACGGCTGACGCCGTGCCGGCGACCGAGCGCGGGCACGTCGATGGAGTCGCCCGGGCGCAGTTCGCCACGCGCGATGCGCCCGAGGAGGTCGCGGGCGAGCAGCGCGCTTCGGGACGGGGTCTTGGCCATGATGCGATTGTATGACCATTCCCGCGGTACGGCCTGCGCGCAGGGGTCGGAGCGGTACGATGGTCCGGCGGGGAACCCCCCGGACCGGCGCAGGCCTCGGGGCTCCGCGGTGCCGGACAGCGAGCGCGACCGTTTCGTCGCACTCGAAGTAAGCGTGCGCTTACTGTTGACGCGGCCCAAAGCCGGCCGGTCTGATCACACCTGAGTCTGCGGTCATGCCCTCCGACGAGGGCGCCGGCGATCGGTGCGGGCCGGGCGAGGCGCCCGGCCGCGCCGCTGGCATGCCAGCGGCGGGCGTCGGTTCAGCCCTGCGCGCGATCCTGCGCGGCACGCAGCTCGGCGAGCACGCGCGGATCGTGCGCACCGAGCTCGACCATCATCGCGGCGTTGTGCGCGTCGATGCGGGCTTCGCGCCAGGCGTCGAGGCCGGAGATTCCTGCGCCGACGAGACGCGAGAGCAGCGCCACGCCGGTGGTCATCCGGTCGATGCCGCCGTGGGTCGGGCCGGTGATCACGGTTGCGCCGGGGGCCATATGGATCGTCGTCATGTTCGGTACTCCAGAGTCGGGCGGCCCGAGATCGGGGCGCCGTGCTGCAAAGATGCGGCAGTGCAGCAAGGATTTCCAATGGATCTTTGGAATCCATACCATTCACAAATACAATGGTTGTATGGAAAAGCCATTCATCTCCGAAGATCGACCGCCGGTCCCGTCGAACCGACCGCCGGTCCCCGTCAACTTCCGGACGCTCGACCTGAACCTGTTGCGCGTCTTCGACGAGGTGATGGCGGAACGCAACCTGACGCGCGCCGCCACCCACCTGGCGATGACCCAGCCGGCGGTCAGCAACGCGCTCCGGCGACTGCGCGACGCGATGCACGACGAGCTGGTGGTCCGGGCCGGCTACGGGGTGCAGCCGACGCCCCGGGCGCTCGAGCTGTGGCCGGCGGTCAGGGCCGCGCTCGACACCCTGCGCTCGGCGATGCAGACCGGCGAATTCGACGCCGCCGGCTCGCGCGACAGCTTCGTGCTGGCCATGGCCGACGCCACCGCCGCCCTGCTGATGCCGCCGCTGGTGCGGCGGCTCGAGGCCGAGGCGCCCGGCCTGTCGCTGAGGGTGCGTCCGCTGCTCACCCGCGACCCGCGCGCGCTCCTCTCGTCGGGGGAACTGGACCTGGCGATCGGCTACTTCCCGGCGGCGGTCGCGGCGATCGACATGGCGTCGATGCAGGACGGCGGGCCCGAGCCGATCGAGCACGGCCGCCTCTACGACAGCAACTACGTCTGCGTGATGCGTGCCGGGCACCCCCTCGCCACCGGCCCGCTCGACCTCGACCGGTACTGTGCGGCGCGCCATCTGCTGGTGAGCTTCTCGGGCCGGCCGTTCGGCTTCGTCGACGAATCGCTGGCCGCCATCGGCCGACGGCGCCGCGTGGTGCTCACCGTCAACCAGTTCTTCACCGCCGGGCAGGTGGTGGCATCGACCGACCTGCTGACCGTGCTGCCGCACCGCTTCGTGCCGACCACCGGCATCGCGCCGCGGCTCGTGATGCGGGCGTTGCCGATGGACCTGCCGATCGTGCACGTCGACCAGCTCTGGCACCGCCGCAGCGCCGCCCGGCCCGCGCATGCCTGGTTGCGGCGGGCGGTGACCGATGCGGCCCGCGAGGCCTTCGAGATGCCCGGGGGCGGGGCCGCCCCGGCGTCCGCCCCGGCCTGAACGGCCGCGGTCGCCGCGTATCATCGGCGCGATGGGTACCGACCGAGCGGCCGACACCGAGCCCGGCCCGCTGTCGCTGCCGGCCTATCGGACCTACTGGCTGTCGCGCCTCGCCGCCACCCTGGCCGCCCAGATCCAGGTCGTCGCGGTCGGCTGGCAGATGTACGAACTCACCGACAGCCCGCTCGACCTGGGCCTGGTCGGACTCGTGCAGTTCCTGCCCAGCATCCTGCTGCTGTTCGTCGTCGGGCCGATCGTGGACCGGCGCGACCGTCGACTCATCCTCGCCGGTTGCCGCCTCCTGCAGGGCCTCGCCACGCTGGCGCTGGCCGCTGCGACGCTCGGCGGCTGGGCGAGCCGGGAGGCGCTGTTCGCCTTCGTCTTCGTGCTCGGTGCGACCCGCGCCTTCGAGATGCCCGCGGCGCAGTCGCTCCTGCCCACGCTGGTGCCGGCCTCGCTGCTGTCGCGCGCGGTCGCGGTGGCGAGCTCGGCCCACCAGGCGGCGACCATCGGCGGCCCGGCGCTCGGCGGCCTGCTCTACGTGGGCGGGGCCCACGCCACCTACGCGGTCGCGGGCGCGATGTACGCGGTCGCGGGCCTGATGGCGCTGCGCGTGCCCGAACGGCGCGACGTCGACGCCCCCCGTCCCGAGATCACCCGCGCCTACCTGTTCGCCGGCATCGGTTTCATCCGCTCGCGGCCCGTGCTGCTCGGCGCCATCTCGCTCGACATGGTCGCGGTGCTGCTGGGCGGCGCGACCGCGCTGCTGCCCATCTATGCACGCGACATCCTGCTCACCGGGCCGTGGGGGCTCGGACTGCTGCGCTCGGCACCGGCGGTCGGTGCGCTCGCCGTCGCGCTGTGGCTGTCGAGGCGGCCCCTCGACCGGCACGTCGGACCGATGCTGTTCGGCGCGGTGGCGCTGTTCGGCGCGGCCACGGTGGTCTTCGGCCTGTCGAGTTCGCTGCCGGTCTCGTTCGGTGCGCTGGCGGTGCTGGGCGCGGCCGACATGGTGAGCGTCGTGATCCGGATGTCGATCGTCCAGCTCGAGACGCCCGACGACATGCGCGGACGGGTCGGCGCGGTCAACTCGGTATTCATCGGTGCCTCGAACCAGATCGGCGAGTTCGAGTCCGGTGTCGCGGCCGCCTGGCTGGGGCCGGTCGCCGCCGTCGTGCTCGGGGGGCTCGGCACCCTCGTGGTGGTCGGCCTGTGGGCACGCCTCTTCCCGAGCCTCGCGGGCCGCGACCGCTTGGCGCCGCAGGATCACGCCCCTCCTGTGCACTGAGTCACCGTATGGGCCATGGCGACGCTTGCGATCCCGCGGGCGCGGCGCCATCGTGGCGCGACGTGCCAACACGCGGGCTCGCCGCGACCGCGGACTGATCGCGCAGGCGGCGTCCGGGTCCCACGATGCATCGATACCGAACCGACCTGTCGATCCGCGCCCTGCGGGGTGCCGCCACCGCGATCCTCGTCGCGGTGCTCGCCGCCTGCACGACGACGGCGGGACCGTCCGCCTACGACCAGCTGCGTGGGCGGATCGCGACCGGCGACCTGGTCGGCGCCGATGCGCTGATCGCAGCCAGCGCGGGCAGCGTCGACGCGCGCCGGGCGCTCGACATCGCGATCCGGAGCGGCCGCCTCGATGCGACCCGCCATTACGTGGCCCGCGTCGGTCCCGACGTCGAGCTCGACCCCGATGCCACCACGCCGCTGATCCGCGCGGTCGTCGACGCACCGCCCTCCGCGCGGCCGGCGCTGGTGGCGGCGCTGCGCGAGGCGGGCGCCGACCCGACGCGACGCGACCGGTACGGGCGCGACGCACTGTCCTACGCGACCGCGCGCGGCTCGCTGGACCTGCAGGCGCTGCTGCAGACGTCGCCCGCGCCGAGCGTCGTCGTCGTCGATGCCCCGCCCGCCTTCGCCGCCTGGCTGGGAGCCGGCACCGGTGGTGCGACCGTGCTCGCGGCCGCGGCGCTGGGCGTCAACGACGGCATGCCGGAGCGGGCGTCGGGACGGCCGCTTCCGTCGACCCGTCAGGGTGGATCCGCGCGCCCGCCCGCATCGGCGGCCGGCGCGGCCGCGGTCCAGGCGGGCGCCTCGCCGGACTCGGCGGCCCCCGCGAGCCGGAAGGCGCCCGCCGGGACGGCGACCCGCACGCGTCCCGACGCCTCGGGGCGCGCCGCCCGCGCGATGCCGCCGATCCCGCTGACGTCGACCGCCGTGCCCCCCCCGCTGTCGTCGGGGGTGCTGCTGCGCGGATCCCCCTGGCGTCCGACCGCGGCCTCCGCGTCTCCGGGTCAGCCCCAGGCCGCGGTGCGCTTCCATGCCGACGGCACCGCGGACGTGCTTCGGATCGCCGCGGGTGCGGTCCGTCCCGAGCCGCTGCCCGGCACCTATGCCGCCTGGCGGATCGACGACGGGCGCCTGCGGCTTGCGATCGTCGGCGATGCGTTCGCGGCCGGCTGCATCGGTGGTGCCGCGCCGGCCTACGGGTCCGAGTCCGACCAGCTCGCGCTGTCGTGCGAGCCGCTGCCGCCCCCCGCCCCGGTGGCGGGGGCCGGCTGGAGCCAGGACCTCGCCCGCGCGATGCTCGACGAGATCGATGCACCCCGGGCCGTGTCGATCGTCGCCCTCGCGACCGGACGCGACACGATTCCGGACACGGCAGACGCCCCGAACCGCGTGCTGCCCGTGGCGCTGCACCGCAGCGCGCCCGGCGCGACCTGCAAACCGGCCCGCACCCGGCCGCGGGCCGCCGTGCCCTCGCCGCGCGTGCTGGGCGACTGGCTGGCGATGGGCGTGCGGCGCTTCGACGTGGTCGCTCCGCTGTCGGGCAGCATCTGCCCGCAGACCGTGGCGCGCGATGCGGCCATGAAGGCCTGCCGGCAGGACGCCGGCCGTGGCGCCCGTGCGTCGGCCGCGTGCCGCAGCGTCGGCGGCTGCCCGGTGGGCCAGACGTCGGCGCTCGCCGGACTGCCCGGCGTCGAGGCCGGCTGGGTCGCCTGCGACACCGACCCGGGGGCGGCACGGCGCAAGGCGCTGGAGGCCTGCCGCGCGGACCTCGGCTGCGACTGCCAGCTGGTCGCGCTGTCCGGCCGGAACATGGTCGCGGACGCGGGCAGCGCGGCGTGCCGCGCGCCGCGGCGCTGACCCGGGCTCGGGCGCACGGCCGCCTCACCGAGCCGCCTCACCGAGCCACTCAGCCCGGCGGATCGTCGGCCTGCGCGAACACGGCTTCCAGCCAGTCGATGAAGGCGAGCACGTGGCGCTGGTTCGCCGAATCGCGATTCACGACCAGGTAGTAGCCCCACCCCGAGGGCATCGGGCGCCCGAGCGGCGCGACCAGGCGCCCGGTCGCGAGGTGCTCGCGCACGTAGAGGGCGGGCGCCAGCATCACCCCCTGCTCGTGCAGGGCGGCATCCAGCGCCTGGTGCGTGAAGCTCAGCATCAGCCGCGGCGCTTCGGCGGGCATCGGGCTGCGCGCGCGCGCGAACCATCGCTCCCAGTGACCCGCGTCCCGCGCCGTCGGCGCGTCCTCGAGCAGCAGCGTGGCGCGTCCGAGGTCGGCGGCACGCCGGATCGGCCCGATCCGCGCGGCCAGCGTCGGGCTCAGCACCGGCAGCAGCAGCTCGTCGTACAGGAGCCGCAGCCCGCGCGGGGCGCGATCGTGCCGGAAGTAGCGGATCGCGACGTCGTAGCCCTCGCCCTCGAGGTCGCGCAGCGTGTCGGCCGCCTCGATGCGCAGGTCGACGCCGGGATGCAGGCGCGAGAACTCGGGCAGCCGCGGCACGAGCACCAGTGATGCGAGCGAGGCCGCGGTGGTCAGCGCGAGGCGCCGGCGGCGACGCTGCCCGCGCAGGTCCGCGACCGTGCGGTCGATCTCGCGGAGCGCCGACTGCACGTCGCGCAACAGCCGTTCGCCGGCTTCGGTCAGCTGCAGGCTGCGCACGCCGCGCCGGAACAGCGTACGGCCGAGCTGGGTCTCCAGCCCCTTGATCTGTCGCGAGACCGCCGACTGGGTGAGCCCGAGCTCCTGCGCGGCCAGCGTGAAGCTGAGCAGGCGTGCGGCGGCCTCGAAGCCGCGCAGGCCGGTCAGGGGCAGGGGGCGGGTACGTGGGGAGGGCACGCGCCGGAGTATGCATGCGTTCCGCTCATGCATGCAGCGCGGGATTTGCGTTTGTCCGGACCCGCCGCGATGCCGACACTGGCCTGGCGACGACGCGTGCGCCGTCGACGCATCGCCACCCCCGATCGACCCGCTTCACAGGAGCACCGTCATGAGCACCCTCGACCTCGCCGCCGCCCGGACCCTCCGCCTGCGGGACGGCGCCGGCCCGCGCGCACCCGAGCGCGGCGCGACGGCACTGGCGAGGACCCCTGCCGAGGCGCGCCCTCCTGTCTCCGGGCAGGACGAGGTCGCGGGCGCGACGCACGTCGTCCGCGCGACGTGGATCGGCCGCGCCGTCGCCGCGTGGACCCGCCACCGCCGCATCGCCGCCGGTCTCGTCGCGCTGCGCGAGCTCGACGAGCGCATGCTCGCCGACCTCGGCCTCGACCGCGCCGGCATCGATCGCGCGGCGCGCAGCGGGCGCGACTAGCGCAGCGAGCGGTTCACGCCCTCGAGTGCCTTCGAGCCGGGGATCAGCTCGGCCTCGCCGAGGCGGTTGAACGGCGTGCCGGTGGTGTTCAGGTGCGCGTGCAGGTCCACCGGATGCGGATCGACGTACAGCAGGCCGGTCACCACCTCGCCGCGCGCCTGGTGCTGCGCGATGTAGTTCATCGCGCCGACGCGGTCGGTGGCGTCGTAGCCTTCGGCGATCCGCCGCAGCCGCATCGTCGAGCCGTCGGCCTGCGGCACGTCGACGTAGCCGCCCGGCGCCGCCTCGGCCTTGACCTCCTCGGCGAGGTCGATGAAGTCGATGCGGTTCACCGCCTCGTTGTGCGCGCGAACGTACTCGTAGCTCTTGGTGCTGCCCGCATGGTTGTTGAACGCCACGCAGGGGCTCACCACGTCGATGAAGGCCGCGCCGCGGTGCTCGATCGCGCCCTTGATCAGCGGCACGAGCTGCGCCTTGTCGCCCGAGAAGCCGCGCGCCACGTAGGTGGCGCCGAGCTGCAGGGCGAGCGACACCATGTCGATCGGGGCGTCCGAGTTGACGATGCCGCGCTTGGACTTCGAGCCCTGGTCGGCGGTCGCCGAGAACTGGCCCTTGGTGAGGCCGTAGACGCCGTTGTTCTCGACGATGTAGACCATGTCGACGCCGCGCCGCATCACGTGCGCGAACTGCCCGAGGCCGATCGAGGCGGAGTCGCCGTCGCCGGACACGCCGAGGTACAGCAGGTCGCGGTTGGCGAGGTTCGCGCCGGTGAGCACCGAGGGCATCCGGCCGTGCACGGTGTTGAAGCCGTGCGAGTTGCCGAGGAAGTAGTCGGGTGTCTTGCTCGAGCAGCCGATGCCCGAGAGCTTCGCGACCCGGTGCGGCTCGATGTCGAGTTCCCAGCAGGCCTGCACCAGCGCGGCCGAGATCGAGTCGTGGCCGCAGCCGGCGCACAGCGTCGAGATCGCGCCCTCGTAGTCGCGCCGCAGGTAGCCGACCTTGTTGCGGGCGAGCGTGGGGTGGTGCAGGCGGGGCTTGGCGAGATAGGTCATGAAGCGCTCCGGGTGGTCGCCGCGGTGATGCGTCCGATGATGAAGCGCGCGGTGATCGGCGTGCCGTCGTAGTGCAGCACCGACACCAGCCGGTGCGGATCGATCTCGAGCTCGTTGACGAGCATCGACTTCATCTGCGCATCGCGGTTCTGCTCGACGACGAAGACCTTCTCGTGCGAGTCGATGAAGGCCTTCACCGAGTCGGGGAACGGGAAGGCGCGCAGGCGCATCGTGTCGAGCGCCACGCCGTGCTCCTCGAGCACCTCGAGCGCCTCGTCCATCGCCGGGCTGGTCGAGCCGAAGTAGATCGCGCCGAGCGTCGCCTTGCGGCGCGAGCGGCGCACCACCGGCTGCGGCACGAGCGCCTTCGCGGTGTCGAACTTTCGCAGCAGCCGCTCCATGTTGTAGACGTAGTCCTGCCCGGTCTCGCTGTACTTCGCGTACGGATTGCGGGTGGTGCCGCGCGTGAAGTAGGCGCCCTTGGTCGGATGCGTGCCGGGATAGGTGCGGAACGGGATGCCGTCGCCGTCGACGTCGAGGTAGCGGCCGAAGTCGCGGCCGGACTCGAGCATGTCGAAGTCCATCACCTTGCCGCGGTCCATGCGCTTCGAATCGTCCCAGGCGAGCGGGCGACACAGCCGCGTGTTCATGCCGATGTCGAGGTCGGTCATCACGAAGACCGGGGTCTGCAGCCGGTCGGCCAGGTCGAGCGCGGCCGCCGTGTGCTCGAAGCACTCGGTCGGATCCTCGGGCAGCAGCAGCACGTGCTTGGTGTCGCCGTGCGAGGCGTACGCGCAGGCGGTCAGGTCGGCCTGCTGGGTGCGGGTCGGCATGCCGGTGGAGGGGCCGCCGCGCTGCACGTTGACGATGGTCACCGGGATCTCGGCGAAGTACGCCAG
>RPRK01000005.1 GCA_003818495.1 Burkholderiales bacterium | reverse complement strand
ATCAGGCGGCTTTGGGGGACAAGGGTGACGAGAAAAGCGGCAAGGCCATTTTTGCCCGCCAGGGGCAGGGGGTCACAGGGGACGCGGTTTACACCGACAATTTCAACATGGCGCTCCAGCACTCCTGCCGGATTGGGATTTCCCTGATTCCCCATGTGTACGATACAGAACGCATTATAAGGATAATAGGGGAAGACGGGATAGAGAAGGAAGTCCCTGTGAACACCAGCCCTATGACCGAGATGGGGCGGGGATTTCAGGGGCAGTTACCCCCGGAGTTGTGGAACGAAAACGAGGAAGGTTTAGTGAACGACCTGAGCATTGGGCGCTACGATGTCCGGGTGACGGTTGGCCCTTCCTACGGGACGCAGAGGCAGGAAGCATTAGAGATGCTGGTGGAACTGGTGGGCAGGGTGCCTCAGATTGGCCCGGCGGTGCTGGATTTGATTGCCGAAAACATGGATTTGCCCAGGTCACAGGAGCTTATCAGGCGTCTGAAGAAGTTGGTGCCGGTGGAGATCAGGGGATTGGAAGAAGGCGAGCAACCGCCGCCCCCACCCCCGCCGGACCCGAAACTCATGCTGGAAATGGAAAAACTGAAGATGGATATGCGGGATATGATGCGAAAAGAATTTGATAGTTATTTCAAGGCGATAGGCATTGTGGCGCAGGCAGAAAGCCTGGAAGCGGGGCAGCAGTTGGAGCAGTACACCTCCAGCGTGGACCGCTACCAGAAGCAGATAGAGTTGGAACAACAGCAGCAACAGATGCAGCAGCAAGCACAGCAACAGCAGAGCCAACAGCCAGGGGGGGCACAATAAATGGCAGCTACAATAGAACACGGCAACGGGTTTATTCGATTGATATTGGATAGCGTGGATTTTAATTGGGATTCAACAGCCATAACCGCAGGTGACAGCGTTGGTGGTTTGTTCAAAGACTTGTATCCAAGAGGGATAGCATTAACAGGTATCAAGTTCTACCCATCTGCGGTAAATGATGTGCTGGTAGTACGGGATAAATCATTAACAGGAACAGTAATAACGCAAATAATATCTGAATCAGGTGGAGTGGCAAAAGAATATTTCTATGGTGACAAACTGTACAAGCCGTTTATTGAATATGACAACTTGACGCTGGGGACTGATACTACAGCAATGATATGGCTGGAATTTAATACTGTGCCACACACTTAAAAAAATATCGGGTTCGCCTAAAGGCTTGGCCGGCTGACAGGCGACGCAAGCAAGGAATTTAGGAGGCATGTCGGTGCCGACACACTGACAGCCTCCTTTTTCTTTGGCCCGAAACAATTTCGCCCAGCCGAGCGCATCGGCGCACAAATCCGCTAAGGGAGTTTAGCGATGGAAACAGAACATATTCAAGAAACAGAAGACCTTTCTCCCCAACCTGGAGTGGGTGAATCTCCTGAAAGTGAAATTGGAGAGGTTGCCGTAGAACAGGAAACTCCTGTTGTACATGAGGAGGAAGACACAGATGTCCGAGAAATTATAAAGGACATGGGCCTTGACCCTGACCGCAAGGGTCAACTCTCCAAGAGAGTCAAGCAACTTGTGGGCAGGACAAAGACGGCAGAGGAAAAGGCCAAAGAAGCAGAAGAAGAAGCAGCAAGTTGGCGGGCTGAAACATTGCGGCTTGCTATGGAACGGGATAAACCGCAGGCTAAACCTGAAGAATTTCAGGTTGACATCTCAGACCTGCCACTGCCGAAACTGGAAAACTTCGACTATGACGAGGATAATTACCGGGCTGCCCTGGTGGAACGTGCGGCAATCGTCGCTCTTAGAAAAGAACGGGCACGCGACCAGCATCGGGAAGCCGTTAGCCGTCAAAGCGAAGTGGAACGCCAGATGCTTTCCTGGCAGAACGAAGGCAGGGCAAAGTACCCTGACTTTGATGTTGCCCTGGGAGGGACGCACCCTGTAACTGAACCGATGAAAAATGACATTATGGGGAACGAGCATGGGCACGATGTGGCTTATT